>LDXQ01000041.1 GCA_001443485.1 Candidatus Sysuimicrobiota bacterium CSP1-3 | reverse complement strand
TCCAGGTGCAGGTGGGCGTTGACGAAGGAGGGTGTGACCAGGTTGCCCGCGGCGTCCAGTTCCGCGTCGCCGCGTAGCGGGCTCGGTTCGATCGCAGCAATGCGCCCGCTCCGGATACCGATGTGGTGCACGATGTCTCCCCGGCCGCGCAGACGCGCGTTAGCGACGACTAGATGGTAGCGGTCGGGCACACCCATTGTCGTGACGCTCCGGGAAGGGCAGGCGGATGCAACCCTACCGAATGATTCCCGTTTCCGTTGTGACCCTCCTGGCGCGTCCCTCTTGCCCCCCGATGTAACCCGCAGTACTGTGGGCACGGAGCCGTCCAGCCACCCAGGAATTGGATTGCCGTCCCTGGAAACTCCTGTTGCGACACTAGATTGCCCAAGGAGGGGGGAGGTCGATGAAGTCTCGGCTGTGGCTTGTGGCACTCGTCACAGCTTTTGTAATGTTATTGATTCCGCCCTACGCGCAGACTCCTGCACCGGCCGCCGCGAAGCCGTTCAAGATCGCCGTCGTCTCTGACGTGGGGGGTCGCGGCGATCTCAGTTTCAACGATATGGCCTTCAAGGGCGGCGAAGATGCGGAACGGGACTTCGGCGTTCGGATGGTCGAGTTGGTCAGCAAGGTTGAGGCCGACTATGTCCCCAACCTGACAACCGCGGCCAGGGATCCCGATGTGCAGTTGATCGTGGGGGTCGGATTCCTCCTCAGCGACGCGCTGGCGCAGGTGGCGCGCAAGTTTCCAAACAAGAACTTCGTCGGCATCGACACCTTCTCCCAGTTTATCGTCAAAGACAAGTTCCCCGCCCAGTATCCGCTCCTCAACTTGATGGACATTGTCTACGAGGAGCACAAGGGGAGCGCCCTGGTCGGGGCGTTGGGTACCCTGCTCGCCGCGCAGTATAACAAGCCCTTCATCGGCGGCGTGTTCGGGATCGAGATTCCCGTCCTCTGGAAGTTTGAGATCGGCTACAAGTGGGGTGCGCGCTGGGCCACGGAGTGGCTGGCCAAGAACAAGCCGGACAAGGCCTTCAAGTACAACACGGGTTTCGTCCTCTGGACCTACACGGGTACCTTCAGCGACATCCCCAAGGGCTATGCCGCCGCGAAGGCGATGTACGCGAAGGACGCAGTGGCCGTCTACAACATCGCCGGGCCGCTGGGGTTGGGGATCAACCAGGCCGTGCAGGAAATCGCCAGGGCCAGAGGCTTGAAGACGGGGCCGCCGTTCTGGATTGGCGTCGACGCCAATCAGGACTGGATCAACCCGGGCTTCATCATCGCCAGCATGATGAAGCGGGTGGACAAGGGTGTGTACTTCGCAACCAAGTCCGTCAAAGACGGAAAGTTCCGAGGCGTGGTGAAGCAGATCAACGGCACCCTGGTCCTGGGTCTCGGCACCAAGGTGGCGGGAGAGCTGACCGAAGGCATCTCCGTGAGCACGCTGGCTGACCTGAATGAATTTGTCAGCATGGGTCAGAACGCCGAGAAGCTGACGGGCAAGAAAGTCCTCCCCGCCTCGCCGGCGGATATTCGCGCCAGAGTCAAGGCGATGCGGGACGCGCAGCCGCCATGGGTGTGGAGCGCGGTGGCCGAACTGGAGAAGCTGATCCGGGACGGCAAAGTCCAGGTGCCGTTCGTCTTCACCAAGCCGGACATCGAGAAGTGGCGTAAGGAACTGGGTTAGGCCGACAGTTCTGTGGCCGCAGGGGGCAAGTCGGTGAGCTCAGGCCGCGAGGCCGGAACGTCCGGCTTGCCCCCTGTGTTTGTTCTGACGGGCGACACGAGGCACCGCGGAAAACGAGCAGACTGCACTCGCCTGTAGTCTCTTGGTGAGGGTCGAGATGAGTCCACAACCTCGCGTCGAGATGCGAGGCATCCACAAGGTGTATCCGGACGGAACGGTCGCGTTGCGCGGCGTGGATTTCCGCCTCCAGCAGGGAGAAATCGTCGGCCTCCTCGGCGAAAATGGGGCGGGAAAGACCACGCTCATGAAGATCCTCTCCGGTTTGCTGCGGCCGACCCGCGGGGAGATCATGGTCGATGGCAGCCTTGCGCACTTCCGAAATCCATCCGACGCCTTGCGAGTCGGCATCGGGATGGTGCATCAGGCCTTCAACCTGGTGCCGCCATATACCGCCCTGCAGAACATCGTCCTTGGCCAGGAGGGGGCTGGGCCGCTGGCCTCCTTCCGCACGGACGAGCCCCGCCGGCGGGTCGCCGCGCTGTTGACCGAGACCGGTCTGGAGATCCCGCTCGACGATCCGGTGGAATCGATGCCGATAGGCGTACAACAGCGGGTGGAGATCTTGAAGACCCTCTACCGGGGCACTTCGGTGCTCATCCTAGACGAGCCGACCTCGGCCCTGGCGCCGGTGGAGGTTCATGATCTTTCTCAGTTCCTCAAGCGGCTCAGGGCCGGCGGCAAGTCCGTCGTGTTCATCACCCACAAACTGAAGGAGGTCCTGGAACTCTCCGATCGGGTGGTCGTCCTCCGAAACGGACAGGTGACGGGGGAGATCGCCACGGTCCAGGCCACGCCTGAGGGACTGGCCGAGATGATGGTGGGGCGCAAAGTGGTTGCCCGTGTGAGCCGGGCCGCCAGGCCACCGGGCGCCCCGGTGCTCGTGGTCCGCGACCTGCGGGCGGCCAACGACCAGGGCGCTCCGGCCGTCAAGGGGCTGTCGTTCGAAGTGCGGGCCGGAGAGGTCTTCGGGATTGCCGGGGTTGAGGGCAATGGACAGAGTGAGTTGGTCCAGGCCCTGACGGGACTGCGCCCGCCGACCGGCGGAGAGATCACCCTGGACGGCACCCGGCTCCTGAACCTCAATCCGCTGGAGCTCTACCGGCGCGGCCTGGGCCACATCCCTGAGGACAAGGCGCGGTTCGGCCTGGCGCTCAACTTCGACCTAGCCGAAAACAGCATTCTGAGCCGGCAGGGCGAGCGCACCTTCCTCGGTGCCCTGGGCCGGCTGAATTGGGGGAGAATCCTGGCCTACGCCCGGGATCTGGTGGAGCGATTCAAGGTGCTCGCCCCCAATGTCCGCACCGTCGTGCGGAGTCTGAGCGGCGGCAACCAGCAACGGCTGTTGGTGGGGCGGGAACTGAGCAAACAGCCGGTGGTGATCGTCGCCGTCCACCCGACCCGCGGGCTGGATATCGCCTCCACCGTCTACATTCGGGAACTCCTCATGCAGATGCGGGACGACGGCAAGGCCGTCCTGTTGATCTCGGCCGACCTGGACGAAGTCGTCGAGCTGAGTGATCGCATCGCCGTGATGTACGAGGGCGTGCTCATTGGAGCCGCGAAGACGGAGGAGTTCACACGCGAAGAGATCGGCCTGATGATGGGAGGCATCACCCCGAAAGGTAGCGCCTATGAAACGCCTGCCTCTGCCCCGGCCGCTGATTGAGTCGCTCGTCACGATCTCCATCGGCCTGGTGGCCGGGGCCTTGCTCATGCTTCTCTTTGACTACAACCCCGTGCAGGCCTACCGGGCCCTCTTTGTCGGCGCCTTCGGCAGCCTGGAAGACATCCTGGAGACGCTGGCCTTCGCCACCCCCCTGATGCTCACGGCCCTGACGTTCGCGGTCGGGGTGCGCGGCGGCCTGTTTAACATCGGCGCCGAAGGCCAGATGTACCTGGGGGCCATCGGTGCTACGTTCGTCGCCGGGCTCCTCCCCCTCCCCCCAGGTCTCCACTTGGCGGCGGCGACGGCCGCGGGGATGCTCTTCGGGGCCCTCTGGGCCGTCCCGCCAGCCCTCCTCAAGGCCTGGCGTGGCGTCCACGAGGTCATCTCCACCATCATGTGCAACTGGATCGCCTTCTACCTCGCCACGTACCTGGCCATTAATTTCCTGGCCGAACCCGGCCGCGCGGAGCGGACGGCACCGGCCCTGGTCACCGCCCGGTATCCGGTCCTCACCGAAGATGCCTCACTGACGGCGGCGATTTTCGTGGCGCTCGCTTTCTGCCTGGTGGTGTACCTATACCTGTGGGGCACCCGCGCCGGCTATGAACTCCGCCTGGCCGGGGAAAATCCCGATGCTGCGCGGTACGCCGGGGTGAAGGGTGGCAAGGTGATCCTCCTCAGTTTTGCCATCGGCGGCCTCGCCGCCGGCCTGGCGGGAGCCACTCAGATCATCGGTCGGCCCCCGGCCTGGTCGCTCTACGCGACATTGGGCAACGTGATCACGCTGGGGTTTGATGGGATCGGTGTCGCGCTTGTCGGCCGCAATCACCCCATCGGCGGTGTGCTGGCGGCCGTCCTGTTCGGGGCTCTGGCGCATGGCGGCCGCTTTATGGAGTACCATGCTGGCGTACTCTCCGAACTCGTGCGCGCGATCAACGGACTAATCGTGATCACCCTGGCCGTGCCCGAGCTCTGGATGCTCGCCCGGAGGAGATTCTCCCGATGAGAGTACCTGGCCGTCGCGCCCTAGGCTACCTGCTCGCCGGGCTTGCTCTCGCCGGGTTCAGCTACGCGCTGGAGCGGTTTGGGTTGCAGCCGATTTCCCTTCTGGAAGCGGGTCTGCTGGCGATGACCCCGCTGGCGCTGGCCGCCGTCGGGGAATGTCTCAACGAAAAAGCCGGGGTCGTCAACATCGGCCTGGAAGGCATCCTCCTGATCACCGCGGTCACAGGCGTGTGGTTCGCTGAACTCTTTGGCAACGGAACGATGGGCCTCATCGGCGGCGCCCTGACCGGCGCGCTCATCGGGTTCGCCCTGGGCGCAATCAGCGTGTACGGGAAAGCGGATCAGATCATTGCCGGAATGGGGTTGAATATTTTCGCTCTGGGCTTTGTGCCCTTCCTGCTTGTGAGCCTCTGGGCGTTTCCCGGCATTCACCTGTTCCCCAGCGAACTCATGGTGCCGCGGCTGATCACCCCATGGGGGCAATTCAGCCCGGTGACGATTGCTGCGATCCTGATCGCCGTGCTCGCCCACCTCCTGCTCCACCACACGGTGTTAGGCTTCCGCATCAAGGCGGTCGGCGAGAAGCCTGAAGCCGTCGACGTGGCCGGCGTTCGGGTGGACTGGCTGCGCCTCTTCACCAGCACCCTAGGGGGTGCGCTGTGTGGCGTGGGCGGGGCCTTCCTGCCGCTGGGCTGGTTTGGCGGCGTGGTCAAGGAGATCTCGGCGGGCCGTGGTTTCATCGCGCTGGCCTGCGTGGTCTTCGCCGGCCTGGAGCCGCTGCTGGCACTGGCGGCCGCTTTCCTCTTCGGCTTCGTGGACGGGTTGGCGTCCGCCGTAGCCGTGACTCCCGGCGTCAAGGAGCGGATCCCCTTCTACTTCGTCAGCATGCTCCCCTACGCGACGACGCTCGTCGTCGTTGCCCTGGTGATCGGGCGACGGCGTTTCCCCCGCACTGTCGGCCGGCCGTACGTCAGGGAGTAGAAGTCCCTGGCGGGTCGGGCTGTTGCCTGAGTAGCCGCTCCAGACCTTCCAGGCCGACCATCACCTCGCGCGGATTGCTCCCCTGAGCGGGCCCCACGATGCCGCGCTCTTCCAGCTGGTCGACCAGCCGGGCGGCGGTGACGTAGCCGATGCGCATCTTCCGCTGCAGCAGGGAGACCGAGCCGTAGCCGGCGCGCACGATGACGCGCGCCGCGTCCGCCAGGCGCTCATCGTCCCGGCCCCCCTCCCCCGCAGCCGTCTTCCGCCCCGCCGCCACCAGCGTCTGGTCGAAGACCGGCTTCCCCTGCCCGCGCCACCAGTCTACGAGCGCCTGGATCTCGCCGTCGGCGATGAACGAGCCCTGCGCGCGGACCGGCCGGGAGGCGCCCATCGGCAGGAAGAGCATGTCCCCGCGGCCCAGCAGCTTCTCCGCGCCGGGGCCGTCGATGATCGTCCGGCTGTCCACCTGACTGGACACGGCGAAGGCGATGCGCGACGGGATGTTCGCCTTGATTAGCCCCGTGATCACGTCCACCGACGGGCGCTGCGTGGCCACCACCAAGTGGATGCCGGTGGCCCGCGTCATCTGCGCCAGGCGGCAGATCACGTCCTCGAAGTCGGCGGGGGCGACCATCATCAGGTCGGCCAGCTCGTCGATGACGATAACGATGAAGGGCAGCGGGGTGACGTCGGTGAGTTCGTTGAAGGCCTGGATGTTGCGCACGCCCACCTCGGCGAAGCGGGTGAAACGCTCCTCCATCACCCGCAGCATCTCCCGTAGCGCCCCAGCGGTGGCGCGCGGGTTGATCACGACGGGGACGAGCAGGTGGGGGATGTCGTTGTAGTTCGTCATCTCGATCCGCTTCGGGTCGATCATGACGAAGCGGACCTGGTGCGGCGTGTACCGGAAGAGGAAGCTGGCGATGATCGCGTTCAGCGCCACCGACTTGCCCGATCCTGTGGTCCCGGCGATGAGCAGGTGCGGCATCTCGGTCAGGTCGGCGACGATGGGATGCCCGGTGAGGTCCTTCCCCAGGGCCATGACCAGCGAGCCCTTCATCGACTGGAAGGCCGGCGCGGAGAGGATCTCCTTGATGTGCACCAGGCTGCTCTTCGTGTTGGGGATCTCGATCCCGACCGCCGACTTCCCGGGAATCGGCGCCTCGATGCGCACGCTGGAGGCGGCCAGGTGGAGGGCGATGTCGTTGGTCAGACTGGCGATCCTCTGCACCTTAACGCCGGGCGCGGGCTGCACCTCGAAGCGCGTCACCACCGGTCCCTGCTCCCAGTGCACCACCTTGGCCTCCACCCCGAAACTGGTCAGGGTCTGCTCCAGCGCCCGCGCTGTTTCAGTGGGGTCGGAGCGCAGGCCGCGCGCGTTCTTCGACAGTTCGCCGAGGAGGGTGATCGGTGGGAGCTCGTATTGCTGTTGGGCCTCCGGCAGCAGGGACTCCTGGATCACCCGCTCTTTCGCGCGGCGGCGGGCCGCCGGCGGTGTCTGCGACTCATCGGCCGACGGGGTGGCCGGAGCGCCAGGGGCGGCGGTGACGCCGGCAGGGACGAGGGGAAGCACGGAAGGACCTGCAGCGGGAGGCGTGGTTCCCCCACCGGAACCCACGGCCGCGGGGCCCGCCCCCGCCGCCCCGGGCACCAGAGTTTCGGCGGACCGGGCACCGGCCCGGCGGGCCTCCAACCATTGCGCCGCTGCGGTGCGCGCTTGGTGGAGCCCATCGGCCAGGGCGGCGTACGCAGTCCGTCCCGCGCTGGCGGCACCGGCGGCGGCCGTGCGGGCGAGAGTCACCACCAGACGGCGGGCCAGGCGGCCGGCCTGACCCAGGGTCCAGATCAGCCCTCGACCGAGTGTCAGGAGTGCTTCCACGACCTTGGCCAGGGGCACGTGGAAGAAACGAAAAGCAGCGACGCCGCTGGCCAGGATAATAAGCAGCCACAGGCCGACGTCTCCCACGAGGGCGCGCCCTGCCCAGACCAGGACCGCGCCGAGCGCCCCCGTCCCCTCCCCGGCGCGCATCACCGCGAATTCCCGGTCGGCGGGGACCCAGGCGTGCCCCGCGGCGGCGGCCGCCAGCCCAGCGAGCAGCAGTCCCTGGACCCGTGGGGTGAATCGCGCGCGCCCGCGCGCCACGATGAGCACCAGTCCGCCGAGAAACAGGACAATGGGGATGGCGATGGCTGCCTGCCCCAGCACAAGGCGCTGCCACCGTCCGAGCAGCAGCGCGATCCCCGTGGCCCGGGGCAGGAAGCTCAGGCCGAAGATCAGCGCCGCCACCAGCAGGAGCAGTCCGGTGCCGGCGCGCCGCGATGGTGTCCTCTTACGTCGTTTCGCCACGTCCGGCCTCAGCGGAACGTACTCAGAAACACCGCGAACCCTACCACCCAGCAGTACACGGCGAAGGCGGTCAGGCGCCCGCGGCGGATCACGTCGAGCAGCCAGCGGATGGCGATGGCGCCGAAGACGGCGGACACGGCGAAGCCGACCAGCAGCTGAGAGGCCGTGTACCCCAGACCGGCGGCGGCGGGGAGGTCGCGCAGCGAGAACACCCCTGCCCCGATGATCGCCGGGATCGCTACCAGGAACGAGAAGCGGGCGGCTTCCTCCCGGGCCATCCCGGTCCACATGGCCGCGGCGATGGTGATCCCGGAGCGGGAGATGCCCGGCACGATCGAAATCCCCTGCGCCACGCCCACGGCGGCAGCATCGGTGATCGTGGTCTGCAGCAGCGCGCGGCGTCCACGCTCGCGGGCCAGAATCAGGATGAATCCCGTGATGATCAACTGCACCGCCGTGCCGCGGACCGACTGGAACATGCGCTCAAAGGAGTCGGCGAAAACCAGTCCGATGGCGCCCGTGATCACCGTCACCAGCACGATGAGCCAGGCGACCCGCAGGTAGGAATCCCGGGTGAAGAACGCCCGCAGCAGGCGGCGCAGGTCGGGCCAGAAGAGGACGATCGCCGCCAGGGCGGTCCCCAGGTGGAGGACGGCTTCCAGCAGCACTCCGGGACGGGGAATCCCCAGGAAATGCTCGGTGAAGATGAGGTGCGCGGAACTGCTGACCGGCAGGAACTCGGTGAGGCCCTGGACGATCCCGAGGATAATCATCTGCATCATCAGTTGCTCCGGTGAAAAGCGCGACGACTAGGCAAATTCACGTTCGATTGTATGCCATTCGCCGGGCCGGGGCCACTCCCTTTCGGCGTCTGGCGGGGCGATCACACGCGCGATCTCCGCTCCCGGACGACGGCCAGCACCTGCCGCACCTTGCGCATGTCTCGCTGCAGGATCTCCTTCCGCACTCCGTAGAGCGCCACGGCGGGATGGTAGAGCGGGAGCACCGTCAGGCCGTTGTGCTGGAACGGACGCCCGTGCACCCGCGAGATCTTCTTGCCCGACAGAAACGCCTGCAGAGCGTGCGTGCCCAGCGCCACGACCAGGCGGGGCCGGATGAGCGCCAATTGCTGCTGCAGCCAGGGGAGGCAGGCCGCGACCTCGTCCCTCCGGGGGGCGCGGTTCGATCCGCCCTTGCGATCGGTGGGGTGGGACTTGACGACGTTGGTGATGAAGACCTCTTCCCGGCGCAGCCCCGCCTCGGCGAGGAGGTCGGCCAGCACCCGACCGGCGGCGCCGACGAACGGTCGCCCCTGGACGTCCTCCTGGCGGCCGGGGGCCTCGCCGACGATCATCACCGCGGCATCGGCGGGCCCCTCTCCCGGAACAGCATTCCAGCGAGTACGCCAGAGAGGGCACCGCGTGCAGGCGCGGATCTCCTGGTGCAGGACCGCCAGCGCCCGCTCGCGGGCTGACCGGGCGCCCGTCCTGCGCTTCGTTCCGCCGGGTGATGCCCGGTGCGCCGGACCCCGTGCGGTCATCGGCCCGCTGGGCGCGGCCTCAGACGGCGACCGGAAGCAGAGACAGTTCCTGCAGGACCGCCCTGATCTGCTCCTGTTCCTTGGGCGTCGCCTGCACCAGTGGCAGCCGCGGCGTCCCTACGTCGAATCCCGCCAGGCGCAACGCCGCTTTCAGCGGGACCGGGTTCGTCGTGATGAAGAGCACCTTGAAGAGCGGCCACAGCTTCATGTGGATCTGCAGGGCCGTCCGCACGTCCCCGGCGAAGAAGGCGCGGATCATCTGCCCGATCTCGTTACCGACCAGGTGGCTGGCCACGCTGATGACGCCGGTCCCACCGACCGCCAGCATCGGCAGCGTCAGGCTGTCGTCCCCGGAATAGATGAGGAACTCGGGCGGCGTGCGCTGCCGCACGTCGGAGGCCTGATCCAGACTGCCGGTGGCTTCCTTGATCGCCACGATGGTGGGCACCTCGGCCAGGCGGGCCACCGTCTCCGGCAGGCAGTTTACGCCGGTCCGCCCCGGGATATTGTAGAGGATCACCGGCAGGGACGTGGACTCGGCGACCTTACGGAAGTGGGCGTAGAGCCCGTCCTGGGACGGCCGGTTGTAGTAAGGGTTCACCAGAAGGAGGCCGTCCGCGCCCGCTTTCTCCGCCTGCTTTGACAGGTGGATAGAGTGGGCCGTGTCGTAGGTACCGGTCCCGGCGATCACCTTGGCCCGCCCGCCGACCGCCTGTTTGACGGTGCGGAACAGTTCCACCTTTTCCTCATCGGAGAGGGTCGGCGACTCACCGGTCGTCCCCGCGATCACCAGACTCTCCGACCCGTGATCCACCAGCCAGCGGGCCAGCTCGGTCGCGCGTTTGTAGTCGAGACGCTCCTCCCGGTCGAAGGGTGTGGCCATCGCCGTGATGACGTGCCCGAACTGTGCCATCGTCCCTCCCTCCTCGACCTGCGCTATCCGGGCGCCTCCCGTTCGGAGGCCACCTGTTCACCGAGGGCAAACTCGTCATGCAGCGCCTGCAGCGCCCGTTCCATCTGCGCACGGGGCACCAGGCAGGAGATCGTCGTGTGCGAGTCCGCGGTCTGCAGCACCTCCGCCTCCGCCCGCTGCAGCGCCCGCAGCACCCGGGCCATTACGCCCGGCACCCCCCGCATCCCCGCGCCGATGATCGAGACCTTGGCGCAGGGCCGGGTGACCGACACCTCGTAGCCCTCATCGCGCAGCAGGCGGGCGGCGCGCTGGTAGGCGTCCTCCTTCACCGTGAAGGCCAGCATGTCGGGCATCAGCGTGATCAGGTCGATGCTGATCCCCTCCGAAGCCAAGCGCTGCAGCGCCCGCAGGGGGTGATCGAGGGCCTCGCCGCTCTTGCGGTGCAGCTTCAACTGCACCACGTCGGGCAGGTGAGCCAGCGCGATCACCGGGCGGCCGTCGCTGATGGGAACGCCCAGTTCCGGTCCTCGCACCAGGAGCGTGCCTCCGATCCGGGAGCCCAGCCGCTTGATCACCACCCGCACGTTGTGCTCGCGCCCGATGTCCGCGGCCCGCGGGTGGATGACCTTGGCGCCCATCGCCGCCATCTGCGAGACCTCGTCGTAGGAGATCTGCGTGATGACGCGGCCGTTAGGCACAACTTTGGGGTCCGCGGTCATGACTCCTTCCACGTCTTTATAGATCTCCACCAACTCGGCACCCAGCGCCGCGCCCAGGGCGACCGCGGTGGTGTCGCTGCCGCCGCGTCCGAGCGTGGTGACCTCGCCGTCGGCCGTCACCCCTTGAAATCCGGCGACCACAACGATACGCCTGGCGTCCAGGTGGCGGCGGATCGGCGTCGGGTCAATGCGCAGAATGCGCGCTTCCCCAAAGTCCCCCGTCGTCTCGATCCCCGCCTGCGGGCCGGTCAGGGCCACCGCCGGCGCGCCCGTCCGTTCCAGCGTGTGCGCCAGGAGCGCCGTGGAGATGATCTCACCGCAGGAGAGCAGCAGGTCCAGGGTGCGGGGGGAAACGTCGGGGTCCACCTGTAGGGCCAGGCCGATGAGGGTGTCGGTGGCATAGGGGTCACCCTCGCGGCCGATGGCCGAAGCGACCGCGACCACCTGGCGCCCGGCATCCCGGGTGGCAATGACCTGCGCGGCCGCCTCGCGGCGCCCCTGCGGTGTGGCCAGGAGGGCGCCGCCGAATTTCTGGACGATGATCGACATCAGGGGTGCATGCCTCTGTTCAGGAGCGGGCCGTCACGCCCGGGAGGAGGTGCTGTTCCACCAGCGCCTCGGCGATCTGCACCGCGTTCAGCGCCGCCCCTTTCCGCAGGTTGTCCCCCACCGCGACGAAGAGCAGCCCGGTCGGACTGAATGGGTCGGGACGGATCCGCCCCACGTACACGGGGTCGCGCCCGGCCGCCTGCAGCGGTGTGGGAAAGCGCCCCTCCTCCGGGGCGTCCACCACCTCGACGCCCGGGCTCGCCGCCAGGATGCGGCGGGCCTCCTCCGGCATCAGCGGTCGCCCTAGTTCCACGTGCACCGCCACGGTGTGCCCGACCAGCACCGGGACGCGCACCGTCGTCGGCAGGACGGGGAAGTCCGCCTCCATGATCTTGTGCGTCTCGGCGACGATCTTCAGTTCCTCTTCGGTGTAGCCGTCCTGCCCCCACTTCCACTGCGGCAGGACGTTGAAGGCCAGAGGGTTCCGCGTTCCGGTCAGGGCTTCGATGCGGTCTAGGTCGCCGGCCTGCACCGCGTCGGGGTCGGCTAGCAGCGCCCTGGTCTGCTCTAGGAGAACCCGCATGTTTTCCGCCCCCCCGCCAGAGACAGACTGGTAGGTGGCGACGACCGCGCGGCGGACCCCGGCGGCCTTGTGCAGCGGGTGGAGGGCCATCACCAGCACGGCGGCGGTGCAGTTGGGGTTGGCGACGACACCCTGGTGGCTGCGCAGGGCGTGGCCGTTGACCTCGGGGATGACCAGCGGCACCCGCGGGTCCATCCGCCAGGTGGAGGAGTTATCGACAGCCACACCGCCGGCTGCCGCCACAGTCCAGGCGAAGTTGCGGCTCGCATCATCCCCGCCGGCGAAGAGGACGATGTCCTGCTCGCGCATGGCCTGCGCCGAGGTTTCCTCGATTTCGATCTCCTCGCCGCCGGCCGCCATGCGTTTACCCGCCGACCGGGCCGTGGCAAAGAGACCCAGACGGGAGACGGGAAAGCGGCGCTCCAGCAGTACCCGCACCATCTCCCGCCCGACCACGCCGGTGGCGCCGACGACCGCTACCCGAAATCCGCTTCCAGCCACGACGTCTGCTCCTTTGTCATGCGGCGAGCATCAGGGCATGCCTCTTCCCATTTTAACCTGCGGTGATTCGCTGCCGGGTGGTTGCGCTCCTTGTCGCGATCGCCGCACGGGGGCGCCTCTGGTGTCCCGAGAAACTGGGACACATACGTTCCGTTGTCAGGACATCCACCAGTATGACCCCGAAAAGTACGCGGTATAGTGCTGTTAATGAAACCTGCTCAGATCGACAGTGCCGGCAAACCCCGCATGGACCACGGCCAAATATGGCAGGCCCTGGTATTGATGGCGCTCGCCATCGTCGCGGCCGGGTGTGAGCCCTCACCAAACCGCGTGGATTCTTCACCGAGCGGGCGACAGCTGGCGGTCGACTGGGTCGAGGGAGACCGCCAGGGGATCGTTCTCGTGAACGCCGATGGCACGGGGCACCGCTGGTTGGGCGGCGGCGAGGATGGAACCTGGCCGGCCTGGTCCCCGGACGGCCGGTGGATTGCCTACCGCGTCACCAGGACCGAGGGTGACGGCGTCGCCCGCTCCCACCTCTACCTCTATGACTTGGCCTCGCGAACGCCGCGCCGCCTTCCCTTCGATCTCACGCCCCCGATCCTCTGGCGCGAGGACGGCCATCGTCTGGCGGCAATCCGCCAGGTGGGCGACAAGAAGCCTGTCCTGGTGCGGTTTACCCTGGCAGGAACGATCCTCTCGGAGGTCCCCCTGCCGTTCTCCTGGGTTGAACCGGAGAGTGCCCTCTGGGTCCCCGGTAGCGACGACGTCCTCCTGATCGGCTTGGAAGCACACACACGGGAAACGTTCGTGTCGAACTTGTACCGGGTCGGGATCGGGGAGGTCAAACCGATAACACACACGGGTGACGTCATCGGCGCGGGCACTTCGCCCGATGGGCGCATCCTGTGGGCCCGCGTGGCCTCCGGGGACGAAGATCTCCTCTATCTGTACGTCCGCGACCGGACCGCGGGCATAGCAAGGAGAATTCCGTTTGCCGCCAGACCCACCGGCGTCCGCACGACGGCCGGATACACGCGCCGCACGGCAGGCCGGGTAACCTTCTCCCCGGATGCGAGGCAAGTTGCGCTGGTTGTGCTTTTCGCTCGACCGACGCCTGCAGGGACTCCTCAACCTGGATACGTTGCCTGTTACGTCTCCCGCCTCGACGGAACGGACCTGCGCCTGCTCCGGTATTTTGAGACAGCTGACGGATCCTGCGTGCCGAACTGGACGCGCGACGGGCGCCGCCTGGCGCTGCTTGAAGGAAACAGCAAAGGTCACACCCTGGCAGTCTACGACGCAGAGCGTTGGGAGCGCCGCGTCCTCCTCAAGTCGCCAAAGTCGAACTGAAGCCCGCCCGGCGGATCAATCTGCGCTGAACAGCGGCTTCCCCAGACCGCGCACGTCCACTTCTACACCCAGGCCAGCCCCCGCTTTGGGGGCGCCGTAACCCTGCCGCGACCGCGGTTGCCACCCCGCGATGTGCTCCTTCACCCAGTCGTTCATGAAGGAGACGGTAAAGAGCAGTTCCGGACGCGTGCTGGCGGCGAGGTGGCTGATGGCGGCGGTCGTGACGTCGCCGCCCCAGGTATCTTCGATCGTCAAAGAAATCCCCAGCGCCTCCGCCAGGTCACGCATTAGTCTGGCCTTGGTTAGCCCGCCCACCCGGCTGATCTTCAGATTGATGCCTCCCGCTCCGCCCTGCTGCACAACGGCGACAAGCGATGGGACGTCGGTGACGATCTCGTCATAGATCATCGGCAGGGTCGTCACCCGGCGGACCTGCGTGCACTCCTCGAGCGTCGAGCAGGGCTGCTCCAGGTAGACGCGCGGGAAGTTCTCCAGGAGCCGTGCGGCAACGATGGCATCCTGCATCCGCCACCCGCCGTTCGCGTCGGCGATGATGATGTCTTCATCGTCAGTGACTTCCACGACTCGGCGTACCCGCTCCGCATCGTCACTGGGGCGGCCACCGAGCTTCAATTGAAAGCGGTGGATGCCTTCGGCGCGGCGGTCGAGCACGTAGTGGGCCATCTCCTCCGCCCCGCCCAGGGGAACCGCGATGTAGAGCGGGAACCGCTCCTGCCGCCGGCCGCCGAGCAATGTGGCCACCGGCTGACCCGTGGCCTTGCCCAGGATGTCCCAGCAGGCGATGTCCAGCGGGCTCTTGGCATACCCCTGACCGAGCAGCACGCCCTCCATGCGGATGTTCACCTCGGCCAGGTTGCGCGGATCCGCGCCGATCAGGGCGGGGGCCAGCTGGCGCAGCGCCGCCCGCGCCCCCTCCGCAAAGGCGGGCAAGTAGGTCTGGCCCAGCGGGCAGACCTCGCCCCATCCTTCAATCTCTTCGTCCGTCAGCACCCGGACGACCGTTGACGGCAGGCTGCTGACCACGCGGCCGCCGGACATCACGTAGGTCCCGTGGATGTAGTGGAGGTCGTACCCGAAGACCTCGATCCGCTCGATCCGCATTCAGCCGATCCTCCCGGGCAGAGATGTTCTGCGGGACGCACTCTGAGGCCTGGGGACGAGGCAGGGAAGTCTGAGACAGGGCTTACTGGTCGAGCAAGTTCTCCAGGCCGTAGACGAGGCTCTTCAGGTCCATCACCCGGCGCACGGCCAGCAGCAGGCCGGGCATGAAGGACTCCTCATTGAAGGAATCGTGCCGGATGGTCAACACCTGACCCGGACCGCCGAAGATAACCTCCTGGTGCGCGACCAGGCCGGGGAGGCGGACGCTGTGCACGCGCACCCCGCCCACCGTACCGCCGCGGGCCCCGGGTACGATCTCTTCCTCCTGCACCTTCGGTGGCGGCGCTTCCCCGCGCGCGCCCGCGATCATTTGCGCCGTCTTCGTGGCCGTCCCGGAGGGCGCGTCCCGCTTCCGGTCGTGGTGCAGTTCGATCACTTCCACGTGCGGGAAATACCGGGAGGCCTGGCGACTGAAGGCCATCATCAGGACGGCGCCCAACGCGAAGTTCGGCGCGATGATCCCGCCCACGCCGTGGCTCTCGCAGAGGGTGGTCAGGTCCTCCACATCCCGCGCCGAGAGACCGGTGGCCCCGATCACCGGCCGCACGCCGCGCGTCACTGCGCTGCGGGCGTGCGCCACGGCGCCCTGGCCCGGCGCAAATTCCACCAGGACCTCCGCGGGGATCCGCGCCAGGAGCGTGTCCAGGTCGTTCTCGACGGCCACGCCCAGCGCTGCGGTGCCGGCCACCGCGCCGGCGTCCTCACCCAGGGCACGGGAGCGGCCCACCGCGCCGACGACCTTCATGTCCGATTGCACGGCGATGGTGCGCACCGCGGCGCGGCCCATGCGCCCGGCGGCTCCACTGACGACGACACGGATCGGACTCATGGGATCAGACGGCGACGACACCCTCGGCGCGGAACGCCTCCTGCAGGTTGGCCGCCAGGCGGCCGTCGCCGCGGAAGGGGCCGATCGCCGCCATCGCCATTCGCTCCGGCACCAGCACTTCCTGCGCCATCGCCGCCACCTGGACCGCGGTGACGGCGTCGATGCGGGAGAGGATCTCGTCCAGCGTGACCTGCCGGCCGTAATAGACTTGCGAGCGGGCCAGCTTGTACATCCGGCTGCCGGTAGATTCCAGGGAGAGCATGACCGCGCCCTTGTATGACTCCTGGGCCCGCTGCAGCTCGGCCTCGGAAATGCCGTCCTTCAGCCTCTCGATCTCCTTCAGAATCAGCGTGGTCACCTGCGGCGCCGCCGAGGGGCTCATCGCGCCGTAGATGACGAACAGCCCGCCCTCCCGGTAGGCGGCGTGGTAGGAGGTGATGGTGTAGACCAGCCCCCGTTTCTCCCGGATTTCCTGGAAGAGGCGGCTGCTCATCCCGCCGCCCAGGATATTGTCCAGGATGGCCATGACATAGCGCGCGTCGTCCGCCTGGGGCAGCCCCCGCGTGCCCAGCGTCAAGTGGACCTGCTCGGTCTCCTTCGTGCGCAGGGTGATGTCCGCCCGCGCCGTCGGGGGATCCAGCGTCAGAGGCGGCGTCGCGCCTTGCCACCCGCCCAGGGTGTCGGCGACGAGTTGCACCATCGCCGAGTGGACCACATCCCCGGCGACGGCGACGATGATGTTGTTCGGCCGGTACCGCCGCTCCTGGTAAGCCAGGAAGTCCTCCCGGCGCAGCCGCTGGACTGTCTCCACGGACCCGATGACCGGCCGCCCCAGCGGGTGGCCGTTCCAGATCGTCTGCGCGAAAATGTCCTGCACCAGTTCGTCCGGCGAGTCCTCGTACATCTTGATCTCTTCGAGGATCACCTGCCGCTCCCGCTCCAGGGCCTCCGGGTCGAGCGCGGAGTGCAGCAGCATGTCCGCCGTCAGGTCCATGACCGTGGGCAGATGCTTGGCCAGGGCCTTGGCATAGAGCACTGTCGCCTCCCGGTCGGTGAACGCGTTCAACTGCGCGCCGATGGCATCGGCGGCCTGCGCAATGTCCAGCGCCGACCGAGTGTGCGTGCCCTTGAAGAACATGTGCTCGAGGAAGTGAGAGATACCGGCCTGCCGGTCCTCCTCGTAGCGCGAGCCGGCGCCGATCCAGATCCCCACGGCGGCCGTGCGCACCTGCGGCATCGGCTCGGTGAGCACCTGGATGCCGTTGGGGAGGATCGTGTGTTCCGTCGTTCCCGTCATCGTCGTCATCGTTTCCCCCATTAGCCGACAAGCCTCCGCAGACGGAGGCTTGCCGGCACGATCAGGCGCTCCGGTCTCAGGCCTCGGGGGCGCCGCCTCCCGACTGTCCACCCTCCCGGCCACCGCGGGCCGGGCCGGCTCCGCGCTCTCCGCCGGGCCGCCCGCCGGAACCTCTGCCCTCCGGTCCGCGGCCGCCAGGCCCGCGCCCACCCCGGCGGCGCCGCGGCGGCGGGCCGCCCTCGCGCGACCGCGGGGCGGCAGGCTGCAGTTCGCCTCCGGCCGGGGCCTCGCCCTCCTCCCCCGTCTGGCCGATGCCGCGCCGGGTGAGGTTGATGCGGCCCAGGTTGTCGATCTCCTTGACCTTGACCAGCAGCTCGTCGCCGACCTTGACCACGTCCTCGACCTTACCCACGCGACCGTCGGCGAGCTCGGAGATGTGCACCAGGCCTTCTTTGCCGGGCAGCACCTCCACGAAGGCGCCGAAGTTCATCAGCCGGGTGACACGGCCCAGGTACATCTCGCCGACCTTCACCTCACGGACGATCTCCTCGATCATCTGCATCGCCCGCCGCGCGGCCTGCTCGTCCACGGAGGCGATGTGGATGCGCCCGTCCTGCTCGATGTCGATCTTGGCGCCGGTCTCCTGGGTGATCTTGTTGATCACCTTGCCGCCGGGGCCGATGACCTCGCGGATCCGTTCCGGGTTAATCTCGATGGTCAGGATGCGCGGCGCGTAGGGCGACAGCGTCGTGCGCGGCGCGGGGATGACCTCCAGCACGCGCTCCAGGATGAACAGCCGCGCCTCGCGGGCCTGCGCCAGGGCCTTGGCCAGGAGGTCCCGGGAGAGCCCCTTGATCTTGATGTCCATCTGCAGGGCGGTGATGCCGTCGCGGGTGCCGGCGACCTTGAAGTCCATGTCGCCCATCTGGTCTTCCATCCCCAGGATGTCGGTGAGGATGGCGGCGCGGCCGGATTCGTCGGAGATCAACCCCATGGCGATGCCGGCGACCGCGGACTTGATGGGCACGGCGGCGTCCATCAACGCCAGGCTCGAGCCGCAGACCGACGCCATCGAGGTGGAGCCGTTGGACTCCAGCACCTCCGAGACCAGGCGGATCGTATACGGAAACGCCTCCTCCGACGGAATGGCCCGGGCCAGCGCCCGCTCGGCGAGCGCGCCGTGGCCGATCTCGCGCCGCCCGGCGCCCCGGAGGGGACGGACCTCGCCGACGGAAAACGGCGGGAAGTAGTAGTGGTGCAGGTAGCGCTTCCGCTCGAGAATGCCCAGGTTGTCGAGCCTCTGCTCGTCCTCACCCGTGCCCAGCGTGGCCACGGTCAGGACCTGCGTCTGCCCGCGCTGGAAGAGCCCGGAGCCGTGCGCCCGCGGCAGGAGTCCCACTTGGATCGTCAGCGGTCGGATCTCGGCCGGCTTCCGGCCGTCCGGGCGGCGGCCGTCCTCGAGGATGCGGCGCCTGACCTCCGCCTTGGTCAGCGCGTAGACCAGGTCGGCCACCTCGGCGGCGCGCTGGGCGAACTTCTCCGGATCGTGTTCCGCCAGTTGCCCCGCGACCGTCTGCTGCACGTCGCGCAGGGCCTCTTCCCGGGCCAGCTTCTCCGGGTGCGCGAGGGCCTCGGCGATCAGCGGCAAGGCGGCCCCGCGCACGGTGGCCTCCACCTCGGGGTCGGGGGTCGCCAGCTGCACCTCGCGCCGGGGCTTCCCCGCCATCTCCACCAGGCGGTGCTGAATCTCCACGATGCGGCGGATCTCGGCGTGGGCCACGTCGAAGGCCGCCAGCATCTGCTCCTCCGGGACCTCCTGCGCCCCGGCCTCGACCATGATGATCGCGTCAGCGGTCCCCGCCACGACCAGGTCGAGGCGGCTCTCCTCCTCGGTCTGCCGCAGCGTGGGGTTGACGACGAACTGGTCGCCGATCAGACCCACGCGCACGGCGCCGACGGGGCCCTCGAAAGGAAGGCCCGCCACCATCAGCGCCGCGGAGGCGCCGTTCACCGCCAGGATCGCGGGGTCGTTCTCCTGATCGGTGGAGAGGACAGTGGCGATGACCTGGATGTCGTTGCGGAAGCCTTTGGGGAAGAGCGGCCGGATGGGACGGTCCATCAGGCGGGCGGCGAGCACGGCGGACTCGCCCGGCCTGCCCTCCCGCTTGAAGAAGCCGCCCGGGATCTTCCCCGCCGCGTACATCTTCTCTTCGTAATCACAGGTCAGCGGGAAGAAGTCGATCCCCTCGCGCGGCTGCGCCGCGGCCGTCGCCGCGACCAGGACCAGGGTGTCCCCATAGCGCACGACCACCGCCCCGTCAGCCTGCCGGGCCAGCAGCCCGGTCTCAAAGGCGAGAGTGCGCCCGCCGACCTGAATCTCTACTTGATGTTGCGTTGACACTGCCATTCAGACGACCTCCTACGGATTGGAGCGGTCTGCCCGCCCCTAACAACAACGGGAGCGGGGGAAACCCCCGCCCGCCCATTTTCGCATCGTGACCACACCGCCGCGATTGTTCATCCCCGCAGACCCAGCTTCTCCACGATCTGCCGGTACCGCTCCTGGTCGTGCCGCAGCAGGTAGGTCAGCAGGCGTCGGCGCGTGCTCACCATCTTCAGGAGCCCTCGGCGGGAGTGAAAGTCCTTCTTGTGCGCCTTCAGATGTTCGGACAACTGGTTGATCCGCTGGGTGAGCAGCGCGATCTGCACCTCCGGGGACCCCGTGTCCCCGTCGTGCCGGCGGTGCGCGGCCAGAATCGACGACTTCTTGTCACGGTCAAGGCTCACTGGGTGCTCCTCCGATGCCCCTGCCGGGTCCCTTGCCTTGATGGGTGGCAGGGGCGGCGGCGACATAAACGACGCCCGCAGCCGAGAGGCCGTTGGAGCGTCGGCGCTCCCAGCCGGGGCCTGGATCATTCTAGCACAGGGCCTCCCGGGGGGCAAAACCGCGATATCCAGACTCAATCCGGCCCCGAGACCCCTTCCCGGGCCAGCGTGGCGCGAACCTGGGCGACGTCCGCCTCCATCTGCCGGATAAGCTCCGGCACCGTCCGAAACACCTGCTCGTCCCGGAGACGGTTCCCGAACACCAGTTCGATCTCTGCCCCGTAGAGGTCTCCTTCAAAATCCAGCAGGAAGGCCTCCACGAGGAGCTCGCCCGGGCCAAAGGTCGGCCGGGTGCCGACGCTCACGGCCGCGGGCGCGGTGCGCCCTTCCAGGCGGGCCCAGGCGGCGTAGATCCCCCTGCCGGGGAGGATCTTGTCCGGGTGAACGACCAGGTTCGCCGTGGGGAAGCCCAGCGTGCGGCCCCGCCGCTCCCCCTCCACCACCCGGCCGCGCACGGCG
>LDXQ01000040.1 GCA_001443485.1 Candidatus Sysuimicrobiota bacterium CSP1-3 | reverse complement strand
GAGGCCGATCCAGAAGATCAGGCCGATCAGCGGGACGAAGAGCAGCGTCTCCCGCCAGCCGACCTCCACCAGGCGCTCGGGGGTCTTCGCGGTGACCGGGCCCTGCATCACCTTCTGGTACGCCCACAGCAGATAGATCACCGAGAGGATCGCGCCCGTGGCGGCGAGGGCGGCGAAGGCCGGAGAGCGCCGGAAGGTCCCCAGCAGGATGAGAAACTCGCCGACGAAGCCGTTGGTGGACGGTAGGGCGGCCGAGGAGAGCATCACAATGGTGAAGATCACGGCGAAGCGCGGCATCAGCGCGGCGACGCCGCCGTAGTCCTTAATCTCGCGGGAGTGCAGCCGGTCGTACAGGACGCCGACGATGAGGAACAATCCGCCGGTGCTGATCCCGTGGTTGACCATCTGCAGCAGCGCGCCCTGCATCGCCTCGGTGGTCAGCGCGAAGATGCCCAGGGTGACGAATCCCAGGTGGCTGACGCTGCTGAAGGCGACCAGGCGCTTCAGATCCGGTTGGGCCCAGGAGACGATGCCGCCGTAGATGATGCCGATTACCGCCAGCACCAGCAGCAGCGGCGCCGCGGCGACGGCCACCTCGGGGAACAGCCCCAGCGAAAAGCGGAGGAACCCGTAGGTCCCCATCTTCAGCAAGATCGCCGCCAGGACGACGCTGCCGGCGGTCGGCGCCTCGACGTGGGCGTCGGGCAGCCAGGTGTGCAGCGGCCACACCGGCACCTTCACGGCGAAGGCCAGGGTGAAGGCCGCAAAAAGCCAGGGCGCCAGCGTGGCCGGGACAGCGGCCTCCTGCAGGCGCAGCAGGTCGAAGGTGCGCTCGCCGGCCGGCGCGGCCACGAGATACAGGGCGATGATGGCCACGAGCATCAGCACGCTGGCCGCCATCGTATAGAGGATGAACTTGTTGGCCGCGTAGGTGCGGTTCGGGCCGCCCCAGATCCCGATCAGGAAGTACATCGGGATCAGCACCGCCTCCCAGAAGACGTAGAAGAGCACCAGGTCGAGGCTGAGGAAGGTCCCGAGCACGGCCGTCTCCAGGATGAGCATCGCCACCGTGAACTCCTTGACCTTCTCCTCAATCGAGCCCCACGAGGAGAGCAGCGCGATGGGGAAGATCACCGCGGTCAGCATCACCAGCAGCAGCGAGATGCCGTCCACGCCCACGGCGTACTGAATTCCCAGCAGCGGCACCCAGGGGCGGCGGATGACAAACTGCATCGCGCTGGCGGCCGGGTCGAAGGTCTGGAAGAGACGGACGGCCAGATAGAGCGCGGCCAGGCTCGCCAGCAGGCCCAGCCAGCGCACCGCGAACACGCGCCCGCGCGGCAGTGCGGCCACCAGCGCGGCGCCGATCATCGGGGCGAAGATCAGCCAGGAGAGCATCAGCGGGTCGCCCAGTAGGCCATCAGCAGGATCGTGCCGACGAGGATGATGGCGGCGTACTGGCGGACGTAGCCGGTCTGCAGGCGGCGCAGCCCCCGGGCGCCGCCGACCGCTAGCGCGCCGATGCCATTCACCGCGCGGTCGATCACACCGAGATCGACCGGCCCGGCCAGGAGCACGGCTACCCGTTTGGCCGCGGGCACGAGGACGCCGTCATAGAGATCGAGCAGATACCAGTGCCGGCTGAACAATCGGGCGACCCAGCCAAGGTCGGGGTCCCGCCGGTCGCGGTAGCCCAGCCAGCCGATGGCGACACCCGCCACACCGGCCAGGATCGAGAGGACCGGCACAAACAGCCCCGGCGCCGCCTCGTGCGGTGCGGCCTCGGCGAACTGCGGCGCCAGGAACTCCAACAGCGGCGCCCCGATGCGCTGCGCACCCAGCAATCCCCCGGCGACACTGAGGAGGGCCAACAACGCCATCGGCCAGAGCATCACCGGGGGCGCTTCGTGCGGGTGCGGCTCCCGGTAGGACTGATCGAAGAAGGCGTAGCGCGCGGCGCGGGTGATGTAAACGGCGGTCACAAGTGCGGTCACCAGACCGAGGATGAACGGCACCGGACTGCCGCCGCCCACGGCGTGCTCCCACGCCCGCTCGAGAATCAGGTCTTTGCTGAAGAACCCGGAAAACGGTGGAATTCCCGCCAGGGCCAGTCCGCCGATGATGAAGGCCCCGGCCGTGTAGCGCAGTGGGCGGGCCAGGCCGCCCAGCATGTGCATGTCGATGACGTTGTGCATTGCGTGCATGACGCTGCCGGCGGCCAGAAAGAGCAGCGCCTTAAAGAAAGCGTGCGTGGTCAGGTGGAAGATCCCGGCGGCGGGCGCGAGCACACCCACGGCCAGGAACATGTAGCCGAGCTGGCTGATCGTGGAGTAGGCCATAACCCGTTTCATGTCCCACTCCACCAGAGCGATCGTCGCGGCGAAGAACGCGGTCAGCGCGCCTACCGTGGCGACCACGACGACGGTGACCGGGTGCGTGAACAGCGGGAAGAGACGGGCGATCATGTAGACGCCGGCGGTGACCATCGTCGCCGCGTGGATCAGGGCGGAGACCGGCGTGGGGCCTTCCATCGCATCGGGGAGCCACGTGTACAACGGCAACTGGGCCGACTTCCCGGTGGCGCCGGTAAACAGCAGCAGCGACGCGGTCACCATGACCGGCGCGCCCAGCGTGGCGGCCTGCGCGCCGATGGCCCGCAGATCCAGTGTGCCCAGGCTCGTCCAGAGAAGCAGGACGCCAATGAGGAAGGCGGCGTCGCCGATCCGGTTGACGACAAAGGCCTTGCGGCCGCTGTTGGCGGCGCGCTCCCGGTCGAACCAGAAGCCGATCAGCAGGTAGGAGCAGAGGCCGACCAGTTCCCAGCCGACGAACAGCACCAGGAGGTTGCGGCCCATCACCAGCAGCAACATGGACGCCATGAAGAGGTTCAGGTAGGCGAAGTAGCGGCTGTAGGCCCGGTCCTCCGCCATGTAGCCGACCGAGTAGATGTGGATGAGCAGCCCGACCCCGCTGACCATCAGCACCATGACAATCGAGAGGCGGTCCAGCAGTAGTCCCGCATCCACGCTGAATGCGCCCGCGGCGATCCAGGTGAACAGCGTCCGCTCCTGCGGCTCGCCGGGGAAGGTCGCGCGCGCGGCCACCGCCGCGGCAAACGCCAGGGCGACGGTACCGCAGCCGATCCAGGCGACGAGCCGGCGCGGCAGATGGCCGCCCACCAGGCCGAGCACCAGCCAGCCGAGTGCCGGCCAGAACGGGATCGTCCAGGCGAAGTCAGCCACGGAGGAGATCCACGTCGTCCAGGTTGACCGTGGCGCGGGAGCGGAAGATCTCCACGATGATGGCCAGGCCGACCACGACTTCCACCCCGGCGACCACAATCGTGAAGAACACGGCGAGCTGCCCGTCCATGGACGCCAGGTGGCGGCTGAGGGCGACGAAGGTCAGGTTCACCGAGTTGAGCATCAACTCGATGGACATGAAGACGATCAGCGCGTTGCGCCGCACCAGGACGCCGATCATGCCCAGAGAGAAGAGCAGGGCGCCCAGGACGAGGTAGGCGGGGAGCGGCACCATCAGCGGGTGAGCGCCTCCTCGCGTGGTTCCTCGGCCTCGTCCGCGGCCCGCGATTCCGCGTGCACCCGCAGCGTCAGCGATCCCTTCGCCAGCACGACCGCGCCGATGATCCCCACCAGCAGAATCACGGAGGCCAGTTCGAACGGGAGCAGGAAGCGCGTGAAGAGCGTGCGCCCGACCGCCTCGGCCGTGCCGAAGCCGACGGCCGGCGCCACCCCCAGATCCGCGGTGGCCCGCGTCCGGATCACGGCGGAGAGCAGCGCAGCGAAGAAGAGCGCGGCGGCGACCGTGGCCCCGGCGCGCCAGGGACGCACACCGCGCGCGGCGGGCTCGCCCGTGGCCATGTGCAACAGCATGATCACAAAGAGGAAGAGGACGACAATGGCCCCGGCGTAGATGATCACCTGCAGCACGGCGATGAACTGCGCCCCCAGCAGCAGGTAGAGCACCGCCAGCGACGAGAGGACCAGCAGGAGGGAGAGGGCGCTGTGGATGGCCCGCCCCGAGGCAATCACCCCCAGCCCTCCGGCCAGGGCAAGGGCAGCAAACGGGATGAAGAGGGCGAGCTCCATCAAATCCTCCTGGGTATGCTACATCGTCCGGCCCTCCCCGGGCCGGACCTGTCAAATCTCCCGGTGGGGGTCGCGGCCGCCCGCGCCGGGGTAAGGCTCGGTCAGCATCGGTTTCGTATAGATCATCGACGCCCGCGTGTATCCGGCCAGTTCGTAGTCGTGACCCAGGACGATCGCGCCGGTGGGGCACGCCTCCTCACAGAAGCCGCAGAAAATGCAGCGCAGCATGTTGATCTGGAAGTCCGCCGCGTAGCGCTCGCCGCGGCTGACCTGATGCTCCGGCGTGTTCTCCGCCGCCTGCACGAAGATGGCCTGCGAGGGGCAGACGATTACGCACAATTCGCAGCCGATGCACCGCTCCAGGCCGTCCGCGTAGCGGGTCAGCCAGTGCCGCCCCTTGAAGCGCTCCTCCACCCGGGTCTTCTCGTCCGGGTAGGTGGTCGTCACCGGCGGCCGGAAGAGGACGCGGAAGGTCACGCTCAACCCCCGCAGCATGCCCAGGACCTGCCCCCAGCGCCGGCGGATCATCTCAGCGGCTCCGCAGCGCCAGCACGACGGCGGCCAGCAGTACGTTGACCAGACCGACGGGCAGCAGCACCTTCCAGCCGAGCGTCATCAGCTGGTCGTGCCGCACGCGGGGGAACGTCGCCCGCAGCCAGACGAACCAGAAGACACCGGCGAAGATCTTCAGGATTACCCAGACGATGCCCGGCAGCCATCGCCCGATCACCGGCGGGCCATACCAGCCGCCCAGGAAGAGCGTCGTCGCGAGCGCGCTGATCGTGATCACCGACATGTACTCGCCGATATAGAACATGGCGAACTTGAACCCGCCGTACTCCGTCTGGTAGCCGGCGACCAGCTCCTGCTCCGCCTCCGGCAGGTCGAAGGGCGCGCGGTTGGTCTCCGCAACCCCGGCGATGAGAAAGAGCATGAAGGCCACCGTTCCGTAGGGGAAGCGGAAGACAAACCAGAGATCCCGCTGCGCCTCCACGATCTGCACCATGCTCAGCGATCCGGCGAGCAGGACCACGGCGATGACGCCGAGCCCCAGCGTGAGTTCGTAGGAGATGAGTTGGGCGCTGCTGCGCAGTGATCCCAGCAGCGAGAACTTGTTGCTGGCCGACCACCCGCCCAGGATGATGCCGTAGACGCCGATGGAGGAGGTGGCCAGCACCACGAGGATGCCGACGTTGACGTCGGCCAGGACCAGCGGGATCGACCGGCCGAAGAGCTGGATCGACGGCCCGAAGGGGATCACCGCGTAGACGAAGAGCGCGGTGACCATCGAGATCGACGGCGCCAGCCAGTAGATGATGGGATCGACCTGCGCGGGGACGAAGCTCTCCTTGAAGAGCAGCTTGAGGCCGTCCGCCAGCGGCTGCAACAGCCCCAGCGGCCCGGCCCGGTTCGGCCCGAAGCGCAGCTGGAACTTTGCGAGCAGCCGCCGCTCCAGCAGGGTCAGGTAGGCCGTGGCCGTGAGCAGCACCAGCAGCAGGACGATGCTCTTGATGAGAGCCTCGACCAGCAGCCCCGTCACGGCGCAACCTCCGACCCCGGCCCGGCCGCAGCCGCGGCATCGATCGCGCGCAACGAGACGGTCACCAGCGGCTGGTCCCACGAGAGCAGGCGATTTACCGGCACGGCGTCATAGCCGCGCGGCACGTACACCCGCCCCGGCGGGACCTCCTCGGTGAGGCGCGCCCGCAGCACCAGGCCGGCGGCGCCGACGGAGAGCTGGGCCAGCGCGCCGTCGACCAACCCGCGGGACGCGGCGTCCGCCGGATGCACCCAGACGCTGGGCGGCCCGGCCAGGTCGGCGATCGCCGGCGAACGGGCGGTCATGCTGCCGCGGTCGAAGAGGACCTCACCCGTGATCAGGACGAGATCTGCGGATCTGGCCGGCAGTGCGCCGTTCGCGGGCCAATCCCCCTGCAGCGGCGGCGGAGTCCGGAACGCGCCGATCTCCAGTCCCGGGACGGCCGCGCGCGCGTCCGCGAAGATCTCCTCCCACCCGCCGTAGGACCACTCCGCGCCCAGCCGCGCGGCGAGCTCGAGCAGGATCGCGCCGTCGCCCCGGGCCCCGGCGGGTCCCCGCACCGCGGCCTCGATCTGCTGCACGCGGCCCTCCAGGTTGCAGACGGTGCCGTGCTTCTCGGCGTACGTGAGCGCGGGCAGTACGACGTCCGCGTCCCGCCCGGTCGCGGTGAGAAAGAGGTCGTGCACGACGACGAGGGGCGTGTGCTCGCGCGCCGCCGCCCACGCGTGGGCATCCCCGACCTCCGTCGCGGGGTCGCCGCCGAGGACGTAGAGGACGTCAAGCGCGCCGCGGGCCGCCTGCTGGATCATCTCCGGCGCGGTCCACCCGCCGGGGCCGGGCAGGACGCCCATCAGCGCCGCACCCACGGCGTTGCCCTTGCCGCGCATGATATGGATCATGCAGCCGGCGGCCTGCAACCGCTGCGCCGCGTGCAGCACGGTGGTCCCCGCCGGTCCTTCCAACGCGTTCTTGCCGATGAAAACCATCGGCCGGGCGGCGGCGCGCAGCCGCGCCACCAGGCCGGCCACCACTGCGGGATCGACCCCCGCCTCCTGCAGAACCTTGGCGTCCGGCTTCTGCCCGCGCACGGCGTTGGCGATCTGCGCCAGCACCACACCCTCCGCGCCCGGACTGTGGATCAGGCGGCCGGTGATGAACCGGTGAATCTCCAGCGGCTTCGGATGGATGGCGTAGAGCTGCGCCCCGTGGTCCACCGCCTGCTTCATCCGCAGCCAGGCGATCGGATACTCTTCCGTGATGTCGCAGCCGACGAGCAGCAGCAGGCTGCTCTCGGGGATCGCCGCCAGCGGCCCGCGCAGGCCCCACGCCACCTGCAGGCTGGCGCTGCCCGGGCGGGCGTCGAGGCGGTGGTCCAGGTGCGGGGTCCCCACGATCTCGCGGAAGACGCGCCGCAGCAGGAAGTTGTCCTCGTTGGTCAGCCGGGCACCGCCCAGCACCCCCACGCGGCCGGCGCCGCGCTGCCGCGACTCCGCCAGGCGTGCGGCCACCAGGTCGAGCGCCTCGTCCCAGGTCGTCTCCACCAACTGTCCGTTCTTGCGGACCAGCGGACGCGTCAGGCGGTCCTTGGCGTGCAGCCACTCGAAGCCGAACTGGCCGAGGTCGCAGAGCCAGATGTCGTTCAGGTCCGGCGTCTCCCGCGGGCGCACGCGCGCGACGGTCTGGTCGCGCACGTCCAGCCAGACCGTGCACCCCAGGCCGCAGTGGTTGCAGACCGAGGGCACCGCGTCATTGTCCCAGGGCCGGGCCTGGAAGCGGTAGGTGCGACTGGTCAGCGCGCCGACGGGACAGATGGAGATCGTGTTGCCGATGAACTTGGAGCGCACCGGCTGGGTGAACGGCGTGTTGATCTCGGTCTGGAACCCGCGCTCGAAGCCCTTCAACGCATCGTCGCCGGCGACGATCTCACCGAAGCGCACGCAGCGCCAGCAGAGGATGCAGCGTTCGCGGTCCAGCACCAGCACCGATCCCAGCGAGACCGGCTTGGCGAAGTCGCGCTTCAGTTCGACGAACCGGCTGCGGCCGGAGCCGTAGGCGAAGGTCTGGTCCTGCAGCGGGCACTCCCCGCCCTTGTCGCAGATGGGACAGTCCAGCGGGTGGTTGATCAGGAGGAACTCCAAGTTTCTCTCCTGGGCCCCCCGCACGTCCGGCGTCGACGCGGAGACGACCATGCCCTCTTCCGCGACCAGCGTGCAGGAGGTCTGCAACCGCGCCATCTTCTCCACGCGGACGAAACACTGCCGGCAGGCGCCCAGCGGCGGCATGCGGTCCAGGTAGCAGAAGATGGGGATGTCGATGCCGGCCTGCTCCGCCGCATGCCAGACCGTGGTGCCGCGGGCCACCGTGACGGCGCGCCCGTCGATGGTCAGCGTGACGGTGGCCGGGGGCTCAGCCACGGCGCGTCCGCTCCCGCAGCACCCAGCGCCCGCTTTCCCACTTGAGGCGGAGATCCTCATCCCCCGACCGGCGGCGCTCGGCGCTCGGCACACTCGTGGTCTGTTCCGGCGCCATCGCCTACGCTCCCGGGGTGCCGGCCGCGGCCCCGGGGTCCCCGGTGCTTCGCGCAGCGAAGTGCTGGGGTGGAAGGCGGTCTTCCACGTCGCATCGCCCCGTGCCGATGTGGTACTCGTACTCGTGCCGGAAGTGCTGCAACGATGCGTCGAGGCTGGGCGGCACGCTTTCCCCCAGCAGGCAGAAGCAGGTCCCGTTGAGCCCTTTCGAGATGTGGGCCAGGAGGTCGAGATCCTCCATCCGCCCCCGCCCGTGCAGGATACGGTCGAAGACCAGCGACAGCCAATAGGTCCCCTCCCGGCAGGGGGTGCATTTGCCGCACGATTCTTCCTTATAGAAGCCCACGGCCCGGGCCACCACCCGGACGATGCAGGTGGTGTCGTCCATCACGATCAGCGAGGCCGATCCCAGCATCGACCCCGCCACCCGGAGCGGCTCGTAGTCCATCGGTACGTCCAGGTGTTCCGCGGTGAGAATCGCAGAGGACGATCCGCCGGGGAAGGCGGCCTTGAAGCGCCGTCCCTCGCGCAGGCCGCCGGCGTGCTCGATCAATTCGTGCATCGGCGTGCCCAAGGGGAGTTCATACACCCCCGGCCGGCGCACGTGCCCGCTCACCGAAAAGAGCGCCGGCGGGCCGAGCGACCGGTAGGCCTCCGGGCCGAGACGGATCACCGCCGGGAGGTGGCTCAACGTCTCCACGTTGTTGATCACCGTCGGCTTGCCGTAGAGCCCCGCCACCGCCGGAAACGGCGGCCGCTGCCGCGGCATCGCCCGCCGGCCTTCCAGCGACTCGAGGAGCGCGGTCTCTTCGCCGGCAATGTAGGCGCCGGCGCCGGTGTGCACGACCACGTCCAGATCCATGTCCGTGCCGAAGATCTTCCGCCCCAGGAACCCCCGTTCGTAGGCCACGGCCACCGCTTGCCGCAGACGCTCCCGCGCAAGATAGCCCTCACGGCGCACGTAGGCGTAGGCGGTGTGCGCGCCCACGGCGTAGGCGGTGATGATGATGCCTTCGACCAGGAGGTGCGGCGCGCGTTCCAGAAGCATGTGGTCTTTGAAGGTGCAGGGCTCGGCCTCGTCCCCGTTGACCACGACGTACTTCACGGGCGCGCCCTTGGGGATGAACTTCCACTTCCGTCCCGTGGGGAAACCGGCGCCGCCCTTGCCGCGGAGCCCGGACTGGTCGACGATGTCGATCACGCTTTCCGGCGTCAGCGTGGTGAGGGCATGCCGCGCCGCCTCGTAGCCGCCGGCCTGCACGTAGGCGTCCAGGTCGGCGGTCCCCTCCCCCTCGACGAACCGCATGAGGACGGATTCAGCGGGCACGGTAGCGCTCCAGAATCTCGTCGACCGATTTGGGGGTCAGCGGGCCGAACCGATCGCAGTCCACCATCATCATCGGCGCGAGGTAACACGCCGCCAGGCACTCCGACTCGCGGAAGGTGAATATCCCGTCCGCCGTGATCTGCCCGGGCGGGATCTCCAGACGCGCTTCCAGGTGGTGCCGGATGTGCTCGGCCCCGTTCAGCGCGCAGGCCAGGTTCGTGCACAGGAGGACGAGATGCCGCCCCGGCGGTTCGAGGAAGAAGAACCGGTAGAAGGAGGCGACGGAGGTGACCTCGCTCGACGGGAGGTCGAGCAGGTCGGCCACCTCGCGCAGGGTGTCCGGCGGCAGCCAGCCAATCTCCCGCTGCGCCACGAACAGCGCCGGGATCAGCGCAGACTGCCGGTGTTCGTAGTGGTCCGGGAGGCGGCGGATCTCGTCCCGCGCCTCATCGCGGAGCACAGGCATCAGCGATCGACGTCTCCCAGGATGATGTCGATGCTCGCAATCGCCACGACGACATCCGCCATGTACCCCCGGAAGATCATCACGGGAAGCGCCTGCAGGTTGCAGAGCGAGGGGGTGCGGATGTGCACGCGGAGGGGCCGGTTGCCGCCGTCGCTGACGATGTAGTAGCCCTTCTCCCCCCGGGGGGATTCGACGGCGGCGTAAACCTCCCCTCGGGGCGGGTGGAACCCCTCGCTCACCAGCTTGAACTGGTGGATCACCGCCTCCATGCTGCGGACGAGCTCGCGCCGTGGCGGCAGGGTGACTTTGCGGTCGTCCACGTTGACGGGCCCGGCGGGGAGGCGATCCAGTGCCTGGAGGATGATGCGGCGGCTCTGCCGCATCTCTTCCATCCGCACGGTATAGCGGTCGAAGGCGTCGCCGCGTGTCCCCAGGGGCACGTCGAACTCGAAATCTTCGTAGGACGAGTACGGGAAGGCCTTGCGCACGTCGTAGTTGACGCCGGAGCCGCGCAGTATCGGCCCCGTGCAGCCGTAGCGGAGCGCGTCCTCTGCGGAGAGCACCGCCACCCCCTCCAGCCGCTCGCGCCAGATCAGGTTGTCGGTGAGGAGCGCCTCAAACTCGTCGAGGCGGCGGGGGAGCTCCTCCATCTCGGCGCGCACGCGGACCTCGAAGCCCTCCGGCACGTCCCGCTCCAGGCCGCCCACGCGCATGTAGCCGTGCATCATCCGCTGCCCGGAGACCATCTCGAAGATGTCCAGGATCTTTTCGCGCGGGACGAAGGTGTACATCCAGAGGCTGGTGACATTCAGATCGATGCCCGCACTGCCCAGGTACACCAGGTGGCTGGCGAGGCGGGAGAGCTCCATCAGGATGACGCGGAGATACTGGCAGCGCTTCGTGGGCGTGATGCCCATCAGCTTCTCGACCGTCTGGACGTAGGCCACCTCCTCGATCATCGTGGCCAGGTACTCCACGCGCGGCGGGAAGACGATGTTCTGGTGGTAGGTCCGCGTCTCCATCTCTTTCTCGATGCCGGTGTGCAGGTAGCCGATCACCGGGCGGGCGCCGACGATGACCTCCCCCTCCAACTCCAGCACCAGGCGCAGCACGCCGTGGGTGGCGGGGTGCTGCGGACCCATGTTGAGGGTGAGCGTCTCGCGGCGCTGGGCGGCCATGGCGCGCTTACTGCCCCTTCGGGGGAACCTTGGGGATGATCTCGCTGGGGACCTTGGGGACGCGGCCGACGAACTCCACCGGCTCCTCGACCAGCGGATAGTCCTTGCGCAGGGGATGCCCCTCCCAGTCGTCCGGCATGAGGATGCGGGTCAGGTCGGGGTGGCCGCCGAAGCGAATGCCGAAGAGGTCGTACACCTCGCGCTCCAGCCAGTCCGCCGCCGGCCAGAGCGCTGTGGCGCTGGCGACGACCGGATCTTCCGCCGGCAGCCGGGTCTTCACGCGCAGCCGCGCGGGCGGGTCATAGGACGTCAGCAGGTAGACGACCTCGAAGCGCGGCTCCTCCGGCAGACGATCCACTGCGGTGACGGCCGTCAGCGCGACGAGGCGCGGCGTGGCCTGATCGCGGAGGAAGGCCAGGACCTCCAGCACACGGTCCCGCGGAACGATGACGGTCGTCTCGCCGCGGAACTCCACCGTCTGCTCCAAGGCGCCGGGAAGGGCCGCCTGCAGGGCCTCTGCGACCGCGGCGGGGTTCACCGCCGTCACGCGCGCCGTCCTCCCGTCTGCGCGATCTTCTCCTGCAGTTTCAGCAAGCCAAAGAGCAGGGCTTCGGGGCGCGGCGGGCAGCCGGCCACGTAGACGTCCACCGGCACGATCTTGTCCACGCCCTGCACCAGCGCGTAGTTGTTGAAGACCCCGCCGCAGGAGGCGCAGTCGCCCATGGCCAGGACCCACTTCGGCTCCAACATCTGATCGTAGATGTGCCGCAGCACCGGCGCCATCTTCTGGGAGACCCGCCCCGCCACGATCATCAGGTCGGACTGGCGGGGTGAGGCGCGGAAGAGTTCGCTGCCGAAGCGGGCGATGTCGAAGCGGGCCGCCGCGGTGGACATCATCTCGATGGCGCAGCAGGCCAGGCCGAACTGCACCGGCCAGATCGAACTCTTGCGCGCCCAGGCGATGACGCGCCCGGCCCTGGTGGTCAGCATCTGGCGCTCGAGCATCTTCACGTCATCGGGGGAAACGCCTTCGCCGCTCGACCCGGGGACGGGAATCTCCACTCCCCAGCCTCCCACCCGCCCACGCCCGCCGCCCACTACTCCCACTCCAGGGCCCTCCGCTGCCAGGCGTAGACGAACCCGACGAACAGCACGCCCAGGAAGACCAGCATCTCTACCAAGCCGACCACGCCCAGATCGCGAAAGGCCACCGCCCACGGGTAGAGGAAGACCGCCTCGATATCAAACAGGATGAAGAGCATCGCGATCAGGTAGTAGCGGATGGGGATGCGTTCCCGCGCGCTGCCGATGGGCCAGACGCCGGATTCGTAGGGTTCATCTTTGGCCACCGTGGGGCGCCGCCCGCCCAGGAGCGCGTGCGCGCCCAGCAGGGCTGCAGTCAGCAGCACGGCCAGGAGGAGGTGGATGAAGATCGGGAGGTACGCGGTCACGAATGGTACCGGTTACACCGACCGTGGGCGAAAAGCCGCGCCAATTCTGGCACGGATCACGGTTGCATGATTGCAGAACCGCTCAACGTGTGTCAATGGCGGCGGAGCGCACCTGCTCCAGGATCCCTGGCAGAATCGCCAGGACGTCATCGATCTCCTCCTCGGTGGTCCAGCGGCCTAGGGAGAACCGCAGCGTGCCGGCGGCGGTCTCCGGGTCGAGGCCGATGGCCGAAAGCACGTGCGAGGGTTCCAGGCTGCCGGAGGTGCAGGCGGAACCGCTGCTGGCGGCGACGCCTGCCAGGTCCAGGGCCAGGAGCAGCGATTCGCTATCCGCACTGCGGAAGGAGATATTGACGTTGCCGGGGAGGCGCTCGGTGAGATGGCCGTTGAGACGGACTCCGTCTAGCACCAGCAGCCGCGCGATCATCCGGCCACGCAGCGCCCGCAGACGAGCAGCCTCCTCCTCCATCACCTCCAGCGCTAGGCGCACCGCCTCGCCGAAGCCGACGATCCCCGGAACGTTGTGCGTCCCGGCGCGCCGGTTGCGCTCGTGCGATCCACCGTGCAGGAACCGCACCAGTGGCGTCCCCTTGCGGATGTAGAGCGCTCCGACCCCCTTGGGTCCATAGCGCTTGTGGGCGGACATCGAGAGCAGGTCAACGCCGAGCGCCTGGACGTCGATGGGTACGATCCCCAGGCCCTGCGCCGCGTCGCAGTGGAAGATCACCCCGGCCTCGCGGGTGATCCGTCCGATGTCGGCGACCGGCTGCAGCGTGCCGATCTCGTTGTTGCTGTGCATCACCGAAGCCAGGATGGTGTCGGAGCGGATGGCCCGCCGCACCGCGGCGGGGTCGACCCGACCCGTGCCGTCGACCGGGAGGAGCGTCAACTCGAAACCCCGCGATTCAAGGAAGCGCGCGGGCTCAAGTACGGCGTGGTGCTCCACCGGACTGATGATGAGGTGCCGGCCGCGCCCCTCGTTCGCGTACGCGGCGCCGATGAGGGCGAAGTTGTCCGCCTCGGTGGCGCCGCTGGTGAAGACGATCTCCTCCGCGTCGCGCGCGCCGATCGCCCGGGCGATGCTCTCCCGTGCCTCGTCCACCGCCTGCCGGGCGCTCTGCCCGAAAGCGTGTACGCTACTGGGATTGCCGAACCGCTCCCGGTGGAACGGCTGCATGGCCTCCAGCACCCGCGGGTCCATCGGGGTCGTGGAGGCGTAGTCCAGGTACACGGATCTCATCGGCATCGGGTGACCACGAAGAGGATCGCGGCCTTCATTAAATCTCCCTTCGAGAGTGTCGCCGGATATTCTAGCATGAGGGAGCGGCCCCACCTGGGTACCCGAACACTTGTTCGTATCTGCTACTCGCGCCCTACAAGATCAACCAGGTGCTTGATGATCCGTGCCGTCGCCCCCCAGATATCGTAAACGCCGTAAGTGAAATGGTACACCTCATACGGCCGGCCGTCCCGTTCCCGCAGCTCGATCCGGAGGTTCGACGGGTCGCGGAACACCGCCAGCGGAACCTGCACGGTCTCCTCGATCTCATCGGTGCTCGGCCGCAGCGGATACGGATGGGGGATGACGCCCACATACGGCGTCACCCGGAACCCGGAGACGGTGACCTCCACGTCGGGGAGTTGCCCCAGGATTTCCACGCGGTCGGCGGGGATGCCGACCTCTTCAAAGGTCTCGCGCAGCGCGGTCTGCCGCAGGTCCTCGTCCGCGTCCGCGGCCCCTCCGGGGAAGGAGATCTGTCCCTTGTGGTGTTCGACAGTCTCCGTCCGCCTCGTGAGTAGGAGGTGCACCTCGCCATCCGCCTCGTAGAGCGGCACTAGCACGGCCGCCCGCCGCAGCGCTCGACCCTCCGGCCGCGCCTCCGCGGTGCCGGCCAGTTGCCTCCTGATCTCGTCCCAGACTGACGCCGCCATAGGAGCGAAATCTCCCTTCTCCGGCCGCCCGCGCTGTCCCCCTTCCGTCTGGCGTGGCCGTAAGCCAGGGAGAAGGTCGAGGCCGTCTCTTCCCGAAGATTCCTCTACAAGATATAGGGCACCGGCAGGATTCCTTACACTAAATGTGGAATACCTCGCGTGATCTCAGGGGGGGTCGCCGCCTAAACCGTACCTTTCGCCGTTCCTCGATCGTCCTGACGACACCGCATCTCGACCCCACTAACATCCCACGACCCTCTCCCTGAGGTCGCTTTGCTTTCCGGCAGCCGCCGGGCTCTTGAGAGCCCATGACAATCCATGTCAAGGGGATTAGACGAATGAGAACGACCCATCTGCCGCAGCACGACGGTCCCCGGAACCCGGCTCCCCCGGCGGCGACTTCAGCCTCCACCCTCCCGAAAGATGATCCGATGCCCTACCTCGCCTTCGACCAGAGAACCCCGGACGCTCAGTATAGGGATCTGCTGCGCCGCATCATCGAGGAGGGTGAGGACGTCCCCAGCAACCACGGGGTGCCAGCGCGCCGGATTGTGGGCTACCTCATCCGCTTTCATCTCGCCAACGGCTTCCCCATCATCACCGAACGGGACCTGGTCAGTCCGCCCCCCAGCGGCACCAGACCATCGCAGTTCAGCCAGGCGCTTGGGGAGATCTGCGCGTTCCTGAACGGAGCACAGACTCAGGCAGAACTCGAAGGCTTCGGCTGCCACTGGTGGACGGAGTGGGTGAGCGAGACGAACGCGGCGAAACACGGCCTGCCGCCGGGAGATCTGGGACCGGCCTCCTACGGCGCCGCCTTCCGGCGGTTTCCCACAAGCGAAGGACTGCCCTTTGACCAGATCGCCGCGCTCATCGCCCAGATCAAGGAGGCGCCGCACCTCCGCTACCATGAGGTCACACCGTGGATCCCGCAGTACCTGCTGCGGCCGGACCGCCGGGCGGCCGTTCCCCCCTGCCACGGCTGGTTCCATGTGCACATCAATGGGGCGGGCGAGCTGACCCTCAGCCACCGCCAGCGCAGCGCCGATGCCCCCGTGGGGCTGGTCTTTAACTTCATCCACTATGCTGCGCTCACCCTGATGATCGCCCACGTGACGGGCTACCGGCCTAAGGACCTGGTCTACTATCTCGACGACGTGCACATCTACCATAATCAGTTCGCCCACGTGGAACAGATGCTCGCCACCGAACCGCAGCGGTTCCCCGCCGTGACCATCGACCGGTCCGTCACCAACATCTTCGACTTCCGGCCCCATCACTTCGTGGTGGCGGACTACTATCCCCGGCTGCCGCGCCTGAGAATCCCCACCCCGCTGTGAGGGTCTCGCTGGTCGTCGCCGTGGCCGAAAACGGGGTGATCGGCCGGGGAGACGACCTCCCCTGGCAACTGCGGGCGGACCTGCGGCGTTTTCGGGAGTTGACCATCGGGCACGCCGTGATCGTGGGACGGAAGACGCAGGAATCGATCATGCGGCGGCTGGGAAGACCCCTGCCCGAGCGCCGCACGATAGTCCTGACGAGGCAGGCCGACTACCGCCTGCCCGAGTGTGAGACGGTGCACTCGCTGGATGAGGCGCTCGAGAAGATCCGGGGAGAAGACGAGGTCTTCGTCATCGGTGGGGGAGAGGTTTACCCGGAGGCCCTGCCTCGCGCCAGCCGGATCTACCTCACGCGCGTCCACGCTACTCCGGAGGGCGACGCTTTCTTCCCCCCGGTGGACCTGGCGGAGTGGCGCGTCACGACTCTCGGCCGCCACCCGCAGGACGCGCAGAATAGTTACGCCTGCACGTTCGAGCTGCTGGAGCGCCCGCGCCACCCCGAGCCGGCGTAGACGCAGGGCCTAGTACCCGGTCGAGAAGTCAAGGATCCCCTTCTGCCGCGCGCGGGTGAGGCCGGCGGCGTAGGCCAGCGCGGCGATCGCCGCCCAGATCGCGGTCACCAGCAGCAGCGTGCCGAGCAGCGGCCCGTCTCCCATTCCGGGGAATGAGCGGACCGCATCCGCCGGTAGAAAGACCCGCCGCATCGCTTCCAGCCAGTAGGTTACGGGGAGGAGGCGGGCCGCGGGCTCCAGCCAACCGGGGAGCACCGTAATGGGAAAGACCGCGCCGCAGAGCAGATAGAGTGCCTGTCCCATCGCTTCGGGGAGGCGCCAGGCCTCTCCCGAGATCAGGAAGAGCAGCCCCACGGTCGTCATGCCGATGGCCAGCAGGCCAACGACGCCCAGACCGAAGGCGGCGACGAGATAGGGAATGTGGTCGAGTGGCAGGATGATGGGCACCCGCAGCAGCGCGATCCCGGCGATGAGCGTCAGCAGGGTGGCCGGCATAGCGACCACCGCGGAGGCCAGGCCCCGCCCCACCAGGTAGGCCCAGAACGGGATCGGCGCGGTGTAGATGTAGGCGATCGTCTTGAAGTGCTCCCGGTCTTCCAGCAGGCCCCAGGCCAGTCCCTGCATTGCCCACACGACCGTGGGCCACAGCGCGGCGCCGACGACGAAGAAGTCGAGCATCGGCCCGTGCCTGCCGCCGGCCACCACGAAGAACATGAAGACCAGGATCAGCGTGCCGCCCAGCGGACGAGCGACGGAGTAGACGAAAAACAGGAACGGGTCGGTCCAGTTGGACTGGACCTGCCAGCCCACCCAGAAGCCCACGCGGGCCGTGCGGACGGCGCGCGCTACCATCGGAAGCTCAGCCTCCCCTCCTGCCGGGCCAGCCGCTCCATGAAGCGGAGCATCCGCAGAGCCAGGACAACGAACAGGACCGCCAGCGCCGCGAGGCCGAGTACCTCCCACCGCACGGGCAGCAGCCCGGGATGGAAGGACGGGAACATCACCTGGCGCAGCCCGTCGAGCGCCAGCGTGATGGGGATGATCGAGGCCGCCATGCCGACCCACAGCCCCAGGGCCCGCACCGGGAAGTAGAACCCGGAGACGAGATACACCGGCTCCTGCAGCAGGCTCACCATGTGCCAGGCCTCCCGCCCCCAAAGGAGAAAGAGGCTGCTGAAGAACATGCCGAGCCCATAGAGCGCGATCAGGCCGAGGGTGAAGATGAGCACGAAGAGCGGCCAGGACGAGACGGCCAGGGGCGCCTTGAAGAGTAGAATGCCCACGGCGACGACCACCGCGGCGCGCACCGTGGTCGCCAGCATGCCGCCCCAGGCCATCCCCAGGAGGATCGGCACCAGGCCGCAGGGCGCCATCATGTAGAGTTCCAGGTTGCCCTGGTGCTTCTCCCAATAGAACTGCGCCGCCATGTTCCACATGACGTTCATCCAGAAGGCAATGGTGGCGCCGCCCATGATCACGTAGCTCGTGAATTGGGCGGGCGCGTCCAGCGCGCGGTAGACGAAGACGAAGGCGAAGACGCCGAGAATCGGCAGGGCCAGGTCGTAGAAGATCCAGGAGGGCTCGCGCGCGGCGCCCACCGTCCGCGGGTAGGCGCGTCCGCGGATCGCGTACCAGGCGCGTTGCAGCCTCATGCCCCGCCCGCCTCCTGATCCGCCTCTTCCAGGCGCTGCCCGACCAGTGTGACGAAGGCATCTTCCAGGGTGGGCTCCACCTTCTGCAGTTGCAGAATCCGGCGGCCCTGCTGGGTGAGCGCAGTCACCACGCCGGCAATCGCCCCGTCTTCAGCGAGCTGGAGACGCAGTTCGGTGTGGCCGTCCCGCTCCGCGCTGTCCACGCGGGAGACACCCGGAATCCGCCGCAGGAAGTCGGCGCCGTCCAGCCGCTCCGTGTTCAGCACGAAGTACGCTCCCCCGGAGGCGGCCCGCTTGAGCTGCGCCGGGGAATCACAGGCGATGATCTTCCCTTTGTGGATGATGGCGACGCGGTCGCAGAGCTCCTCCGCCTCGCTCATGTAGTGGGTCGTCAGCAGAATCGTGCGGTCGGACCGGTCGGCGATCCAGGTGCGGATGTAGGCGCGGATGTCCCGGGCGGCACCGACGTCCAGCCCGACGGTGGGTTCATCAAAGAAGAGCACGCGCGGATCCGAGACGAGGCCGCGCACCAGGTTCATCTTCTGGCGCATCCCCGTGCTGAGCTGCTGCACCTTGCGGTGGCGCTCCTCGAACAGGCCGACCACCTGCAGCAGCCGGTCGATGCGGGAGAGCGCCTCGCCGGTGGGAATGCCGTAGAACTGGCTGAACATCCACAGTTGCTCGCGTACGGTGAGCAGGCCGTAGCCGGAATGCTCGCCGCCGGAGACCATGCTGATGCGCTCGCGCACCTGCTGCGCCTGCGTGCGCACGTCGAACCCTTCAACGACGGCGCGACCCGCGGTCGGCAGGAGCAGGGTCACCAGGATCTTGATCAGGGTGGTCTTGCCGGCGCCGTTCGGACCCAGCAGACCGAAGATCTCGCCCCGCTGCACTTCCAACGTGACCCCGTCCAGGGCGACGACCGGGGCGCCGCTGGGAGACTGCTTCGAGCGGCGGACGCGGAAGGTGCGGACGAGATCCTGGGTCTCGATGGCGGCAGACATGAGGGCTCAGGCCGCGGCGATGAGGGCGGCCACACCTTCCAGAAGCCGTTGGTCCTCCGGACCGAAGGCGGCGAAACGGTCACTGTCGATGTCGAGTTCGCCGATCACGCGGCCGTCCCTGACGATCGGCACGACGATCTCCGAGCGCGTGGACGGGAAGCAGACCAGATAGCGCGGATCGGCGCTGACATCATCGACCACCTCCGTGCGGCCAGACGCCGCGGCGGCGTAGTCAATCTGTGCGTGCATCCGTGAACCCTCCGCCCGAACTTGGCTCATTATATCAGGCCCCTTGCGCATGCAGGCACGTGTCCGTGCATCGACGGACCGTCGATGAGTGGACCCGTCGATGCACGCGCGACGGGATGGTGGGAGGCGCTTGCCGTCTGCTGTGGAAATGGTTACATTGTCTTGCAGAGTTCCCCTGAAAGCCACTACATTAAGGAACGGGCCGGGGTAGCTCAGTTGGTAGAGCGCGGGCCTGAAGAGCCCGGCGTCGGCGGTTCGACTCCGTCCCCCGGCACCATGTCTTTTCCCGCGTTCGCCGCCGGTCCGCTCATTCCACCGCATCCGGTCACGGTGCCCAATCCTTTCTAACTGCAACGCGAGGCCATGAGGCGAAGCGATCTCCCGGGTAATCTCGGACCGCTGCGGGGAGCAATTGAGGCGGCGCTGGACCGCCTGGCCCAGACGGAGGCGATCGGCCGGCTGTGGCGACGGGACGGAACCCTCTGGACCACTGATCCGAAGATCGCCCGGTCGATTGAAGAACGGCTGGGGTGGTTGGGCACGCCCGAGGCGGCGGAGGATTTCCTCGCGCCGGTGGAGGCATTCCGCCGCGAGGTGGCGGCGGCGCGGCAGATCGTGCTGCTCGGGATGGGCGGCAGCAGCCTAGCGCCCGAGGTGATGGCCGGAGCGCTGCCGCGCAACGGACCGCCACTCATCGTCCTCGACAGCACGGCACCGCAAGCGGTCCGGGCGGTGGAACAGATTGGGCTCGAGGACACGGTCTTTGTGGTCAGCAGCAAGTCGGGGACGACCACGGAGACCCGCACCCTCGCCGCGTATTTTCTGCATCATACGGCACCCCTCCCGGGTGCGGCATTTGTCGCCGTGACGGATGAGGGCACGCCGCTCGCCCGGCAGGCCGCGACGCCTCCCTTCGCGCGCGCCTTCATAAACCCGCGGGACATCGGCGGACGGTACTCCGCCCTTTCGTTCTTTGGCCTGGTACCGGCCGCTCTCTGCGGCGTCGATGTGCGGCGTCTGATGGAACGGGCCATGCCGATGGTGCGGGCCTGCCGGGGCACGAACGTGGCGGACAACCCTGGCGCCTGGCTCGGCGCCGTGCTCGGCGCGGCAACGGCGGCGGGCCGTGACAAGCTCACGCTCGTCACATCGCCCGGCCTGGCGGGCCTGGGCGCCTGGATCGAGCAGCTTATCGCCGAAAGCACGGGCAAGCAGGGACGCGGCCTCCTGCCGGTGGACGGCGAACCGCTCGCCGATTCGGACGCCTATGGCCCCGACCGCCTCTTCGTGCGGATCGCGCTGGCCGCGGAAGTGGACGCTGCGACAGAGAAGGATCTAGACCGCCTCG
>LDXQ01000039.1 GCA_001443485.1 Candidatus Sysuimicrobiota bacterium CSP1-3 | reverse complement strand
CATGCCCCTGGTGGCTGGTACCGGGGGCACGCGGGTTAGGCGAGGGACTTGACGGCCTGCTCGATGCGGTCGATCCCCTTCTCGATGTTCTTCATGGAGGTGGCGTAGGAGAGCCGCTGGCACGCGTCGTCGCCGAAGGCGACCCCCGGGACCGCCGCCACCTTGTAGTCGTCCAGGAGGTACGCCGACATGGCGGAAGAACCGTCGATCACCTTCCCCGACGGCGTTTTCTTCCCGTAGCAGCCGGAGAGATTCGGGAAGACGTAGAACGCCCCCTGCGGCAGCAGGCACGACACGCCCGGCATCCCGTTCAGGCGGTCGACGATGTACCGGCGGCGCCGGTCGAACTCGGCGAGCCACGCCTTCTGGAAGTCCTGCGATCCGTTCAGGGCCTCGACGGACGCCTTGTCGCAGAACGAGACGGGGTTGCTCGTGCTCTGGCTCTGGATGTTGTTCATCGCCGCCACGAGATCCTTGTCCGCCGCCACGTAACCGATCCGCCACCCCGTCATCGAGTGCGACTTGGAAAGACCGTTCACGAGGATCGTCCGCTTCCGGATCTCCTCCCCGAGGGAGGCGATGGAGACGAACTGGAATCCGTCGTAGACGAGCTTCTCGTAGATCTCGTCCGACAGGACGGTGATGTCCTTCTTCACGATCACCTGCGCCAACGCCTCGAGCTCCGCCTTCGAGTACGCCGCCCCCGTCGGGTTGGAGGGGCTGTTCAGGACGAAGAGCTTCGTCTTCTTCGTGATCGCCTTTTCCAGCTGCGCCGGGGTGATCTTGAATCCCGTGGCCTGCTTCGCCTCGACGATCACCGGGGTGGCATCCGCCAGGAGCGTGATGTCCGGGTAGGAAACCCAGTAGGGAGCGGGGATGATCACCTCGTCCCCCGCCTCGAGGAACGCCTGTGCGACGTTGTAGATGGAGTGCTTCGCCCCGAGGGAGACGATGATGTTCTCCCGCTTGTATTCGAGCCCGTTGTCCCGCTTGAACTTGGCGATAATGGCGTCCTTCAGCTCCGGCGAGCCGGGAACGGGGGTGTACTTCGTGTACCCGTCGTCCAGCGCCTTCTTGGCGACGGCCTTGATATGGTCCGGCGTGTCGAAATCCGGTTCCCCGGCGCCGAAGCCGACCACGTCGATCCCCTGCGCCTTCATCTGCTTCGCCTTGCCGGTGATCGCCAGCGTCGGCGACGGCTGGATCTTCCCCACTCTCTTCGCCAGCTTCATTTCCGTTTCGCTCCTTTCAGCTTCCTCAACAGGGTGTCCCGCACCAAGGGCGGCACGAGGTCGTCGATCTTCCCGCCGAACATCGCGATCTCCTTGACGATTTTCGAGCTGATCGCGGAGTGGCGCTCCCCGGTCATCATGATCACCGTGTCGACCGCCTGGTCCAGCTTCCGGTTCATCTGTGCCATCTGGTACTCGTACTCGAAGTCCGAGATCGCTCGCAGCCCCCGCACAAGGACGTGCGCCTCCTGCACGCGGGCGAAATCGACCAGCAGGCCGCGGAACGAGGTGACCTCGACGTTCCCCATCTTGGAGGTCAAGCCCTTCAGCATTCGCACGCGCTCCGCAGGGGTGAAGAAGGCGTTTTTCCGAAGGTTCAGCGCCACCGCGACGATCACCCGCGAGAAGACCCGGGAGGACCGCTCGATGATGTCCAGGTGCCCGTTCGTGGGAGGATCGAACGACCCGGGGTATACGGCGACGGTTCTCATCGTTTCTCCTGTTCCTTCCGGCCCCGCGGCGCCTGCCCGAGGGGACCGGGAATGCCGTACAAGGTGATCCGCGTATCGCCGTACCTTCGGTCGGCGCGCTCCGTCCACTCCGCGGGGAGCGGTTCTTCCGGATCCCGGGCGCTCCGCTCCGCCACGATCACCGCGCCTGGGGAGAGAATGCCGGCGCGCGAAAGCTCCCCCGCCGCCCGGCCGACCAGCCCCTTTCCGTACGGGGGATCGAGGAACACGAGCGTGAACGCTTTCCCCATCGCCTTGAGACGCCGGACCGCCTCCCGGTAGTCGAGGGGAAGACAGACCGCGCCTTCCGCCGCCAGCGCCGCCAGGTTCCCCTTCAGCGCCCTGAACGCCGCCGGCGAAGATTCCACGAGGACGGCCTCGGCCGCGCCGCGGGAGAGCGACTCGATCGCCAACGCTCCCGTCCCGGCGAAGAGGTCGAGCACGACGCTCCCCTCCACGTCGTCTCCGAGGATCGCGAACACGGCCTCGCGAACCCGGTCGGTGGTGGGCCGGACGGACAGACCCCGCGGGGCGCGAATCGTCCGCCCCCCCCACTTTCCAGCGACGACCCGCACCGCTCGTGCCGCGTTTCGGGAACGCTACGCCGGGGCGGAGAGCGCCCCGGCGACGATCTTGGCCGTGCCGGCGGCCCGGAACGCCTGGAAGAGCAGCTTCGCCTCTTCGTACGCCGCCTTCTCGATCCTCGAAGCGTACGAAGCCGGGACGGCGTCGATCTCGGCCTTGAACGGCTTGGTGGCGAACTTGATGTCCTTGCCGGCTCCCTTGGCCCAGTCGCGCATCCTCCCCATCAATTCCGGGGGAAGTCCCGCGTGGGCGATGTTCTGCCACTGGGTGCCGACGTTCCCCTTGCGGATCCCGAACGAAGCGAACTTCCCGATCAGGTGGAGCGGCGTCCCGGTGATGCCGTGCTGGGCGATGGACGCTCCGAAACGGTCGTGGAGGACCCGGTAGATCTGCCCGGTGCGTTCGAGGTCGATGGAGATCTTCTCTCCTTCCAGGTAGTTCCCGTGCTTGGAGCCGTTGTTGATCGCCAGCAGGTCCGGTTGGACTCCCGCCGCCGCCAGCCGCTCCATGAGTTCCACCGCTTCCTCCACCGTGGACAGGTGCGCCTCGGTCCCCGCCGATTTGATTTCGCCCACCTCCACCTCGAGCCCGAGCTTGCGCTCCTCGATGGGGCCCGCAAGGTCCGCGGTGATGCGGGCGTTGTCGGGGATCTCGTTGAACGACGCGTCGATGGCGAAGCTCGTGTACCCGGCGGCAAGTTCCGCGGCGATCAGCGCGCGGGCTCCCTCGATCTCGGCCTCCGTCGTATTCTTCACGGTGATGTGGTCCCCATGGATGACGAACGGGGTGTCGAACTCCGCCTTCTTCGCCGCCGCGATGAGGGTGCGGACGAAGATCTCCGGATTCATCCCCGTGTAGCCGCCCTTGAGGTCCCCTTCCGACTTGGCCAGCTCGAACGCGACCACGGCGTCCAGTTCCTTCGCCGCCCGCATGATCCCCGGAACGACGAGGGGGATCCGGATGTTGCACGCCATCACGATCGTCTCGTGGGCCGCAAGGGCGCGGTAAACGTCGCGGCCGTTCACCGGGCACGCCGGATTCCCCGGGGGGATCTCCTTCGCGGCGTTTCCCGGGACGAATCGTCTGAGCGCCTCGTAGCCCATGGGACCCTCCTGGCGGATAAGCTTCCCCATTATTGGAATTTCGGACCCTCTCGTCAAGGCGACCGCACGGATTCCGCCCGGGAAGGGCATGGTAAACTGAGGTCGAGAACCCGGCGACCCGATGCCCATGGACACCCACCGAACGAATCCGGCCTCGCTCTCCCGGAGAGCCGTCGTCGCTTTCCGATGAAGCGGCGAGGGATCCTCCTCGCCGCGGCGGCGGTCGTCGCCTTGTCGGCGGCGATCGCGTACTCCCTGCTCTCCGGCACGATCCCGGTGGACGTGTTCCGTGTCCGGCCCGGGCGCGTCGAAGAGATCGCCGCGGCGGTCTCGGCGGGGACCGTGAAATCCTCCCTCGAGGCGGTCCTATCGACGGAAACGGGGGGACGGGTCGACGAGGTGCATGTCCGGGAGGGCTCCACGGTGCGGCGGGGCGACGTCCTCGCCCGGATGGGCGATCCCGAGCTGGCGCGCCAGGTGGAAGCGGCGGAGGCCGAGGAGGCGCAGGCGCGGGACGCACTTCTCCAGGCGGCGGCGAAGCGGGAAGAGGCGGTCCTCCGGGTCCGCGGGGAAATGGGGCGGGCGGAGAACAACCTCCGGAAGGCCCGGGAGGACCACCGGCGGGCGGAGAAATTGTTCCTGGACGGGTTCATCTCCCGCTCCGAACTGGAAGCCGCCGAGACGCTCTTCGGCAACGCGGAGGAAGAAGGCAGGATCGCCGCCGCCGGGGCGTCGACGCTGCAGGCCCTGGACCGGGAGATCGACGTCCTCCGCGGGAGAAACCGGGCGGCGCGGGCGCGGACGGCGGCATGGACGGCCCGACGGTCGAAACTGACGATCACGGCGCCCTTTTCGGGCGTGATCACGAAGAAGACCGCCGAACTCGGGGAGAGCAAGCTGCCGGGGGCGGCCCTGTTCGTCCTCGCGGACCCTTCGTCCACCTACGTGGAGGCGCAGATCGACGAGGCGGACGCCGCCAAGGTCCGCACGGGGCAGACGGTGCGGCTGGTCCCCGAGGCGTACCAGGGAGAGGTATTCTCCGGACGGGTTTCCGAGGTCCGGCCGACCGTGGAGGCCTCCAAGGAGGTCTCCCGCGCGAACACGATCGCCATCGCTCCCGCCTCCGCCCCCCGGCCGCTCCGCCTTGGAATGTCGGTCGACGTCGAGGTCCTCACGGGGGGGAAGGACAATGTCCTGCTGGTCCCATCCGCCGCAGTGATGGAGCGGGACGGGAAGAAGTTCGTCTACGTCGTCACGGGGGGACGCGTCGTCCGGCGGGACGTGTCGGCGGGGCTTTCGAACTGGGACCGCACGGAGGTCCTCGCCGGGGTGTCCGCGGGAGAGGACGTGGTCACCTCGCTGGAGATCAAGGACCTCGCACCCGGGAGCCGCGTTGGGATTCGAAGCCGCCAGTGATCCCCTCCTCCGCCTGCGGGGAGTGACGAAGCTGTACGAGGCCGGCGCGGGGCGCGTCGTCGGCCTCTCGGACGTGGACCTCGAGATCGGCGCCGGGGAGTTCGTCGCCGTGATGGGCCCCTCCGGTTCGGGGAAATCCACCCTCATGAACATCCTCGGCTGCCTCGACGTCCCGACGGCGGGGACGTACGAGATCAAGGGGACGCCCGTCGCGGGACTCTCCTCCGACGACCTCTCCACGCTGCGCAACCGCGAGATCGGCTTCGTCTTCCAGGTGTTCCACCTCCTTCCCCGGTACACGGCGCTCCGGAACGTGGAGCTTCCGCTGATCTACGCCGGCGTCCCACGAGGAGAGCGCGCCCGGCGCGCCCTGGAATCGCTGTGCGCGGTGGGGCTCGAAGACCGCAAGGGGCACCTCACCAACGAACTCTCCGGCGGGCAGAAGCAGCGCGTGGCCATCGCCCGGGCGCTGGTGAACCGGCCGTCCCTCCTGCTCGCGGACGAACCCACGGGGAACCTCGACACACGGTCCGGAGAGGAACTGATGGAGATCCTCTCCGGGCTGAACGCATCGGGCGTCACCGTCGTCCTCGTCACGCACGATCCGGCGATCGCGCGGCGGGCGCACCGGACGGTGTACATCGTCGACGGGAAACTCGTGTCCGCGGAGCGGTTCCGGGAGATCAGGGGATGACGCGGATCGACTTCGTCGAGGTGGCGATGGATTCCCTCCGGACGAACCGGCTGCGGTCCGCCCTCACGATGCTCGGGGTGATCATCGGCGTCGCGGCGGTCATCCTGCTCGTGGCGCTCGGCCAGGGGACGAAGAACTACGTGGAGGAACAGTTCGCCGGGCTGGGGAGCAACATCCTGATCGTCACCCCGGGGAAGATCGAGACGAAGGGGGGACCCCCGATCATCGGGTCCACGCGCCACAAGCTCACCCTGGACGACTCACGGATCCTGGAGAAGAAGGGATACCTGTTCGGAGGCGTCGCGCCGGTGGTCTTCGGCACGGCGGAGGTGCGGTACCGGAACCGGTCGCGCAACGTCTCCGTCCTCGGCGTCACGCCCGCCTTCCAGGATGTCCGGAACCTGCACGTGGAGATCGGCTCGTTCCTCGGCGAGGCGGACGTGGACGCCCGGCGGCGCGTCTGCGTGCTCGGGCGGACCGTGAAGCGCGAACTCTTCGGGAACGCCAACGCCCTGGGGCAGACGGTGAAGGTCGCCGGCACCCTGTTTCGCGTGATGGGGATCATGGAGCGGAAGGGGATCAGCCTGGGGATCGACATCGACGACATCGTCTTCCTGCCCGTCCGGACCGCCCAGGAGATCTTCGACCTCGACGGGCTCTTCGAAATCCTCATCTCGGTCCGGAACAGGAACGACATCGAGAGCGGGAAGGAGCTCGCCGTCTCCCTGCTCAAGCGCGCCCACAACCGCCACGAGGACTTCACCATCACGAACCAGGCCGCCATCCTCTCCTCCCTCTACACCATCCTCGACACGCTCACCTACGTTCTCGGCGGGATCGCCGCGATCTCGCTCCTGGTCGGAGGGATCGGGATCATGAACATCATGCTGGTGACGGTGAAGGAACGGACCAACGAGATCGGCATCCGCAAGGCGGTGGGGGCGCGGAACCGGGACATCCTCCTCCAGTTCCTCCTCGAATCGACCACGCTCTCGGTCGCCGGCGGAATCGGGGGGATCCTCGTCGGGATGGCCGGCGCGGGGACCCTCCATTTCCTCGTCCCGAAGCTCCCGGTGTCCGTCCCGGCATGGTCCATCCTCCTCTCCTTCACCTTCTCCGCCTTCGTCGGTGTATTCTTCGGCGTGTACCCCGCGAGGAAGGCGGCGGCTCTCAATCCCATCGAGGCGTTGAGGTACGAATGACCGGGCACCCCTCCAACCTGCGCGTCGGGCGAATCCCGTACGCCAACCTCCTCCCCATCTTCCACGGGCTCGAGGGCGGCGGCGCGCCGGACGGGGTGACGTTCGTCGACGGGCATCCCTCCGAGCTGAACCGGAAGCTGCGCGACGGCGAACTGGACCTGTCCCCCTCCTCATCCATCGAGTACGCCGTCCGGCCGGACCGGTACCTCCTGTGCCCCGGCATCTCCCTCTCGTCCCGTCGCCGCGTGATGAGCGTCCTGCTCCTGTCGAACGTACCGCTCCGGGAACTTCCCCCCGACCCGATCGCCGTCACCGGAAACTCGGACACTTCGATCACGCTCCTCGAGATCCTTCTCCGCGAATCCCTGGGACGCGGGAACCTCCTCCTGCGGACGGAGCTTCCCCCGAAGGCGGCGCTGCGCCGCTACCCGGCGCACCTCGTCATCGGGGACGAGGCGATCCGCGCCGCCGTCGACGGGGTGGCGCCGCACGTCACCGATCTCGGGGAGTGGTGGTGGAGGGAGACGGGAAAACCGTTCGTTTTCGCCCTGTGGATCGCCGCCCGGAGCGCGTGGGACGAGCGCCGGGATCCCCTCTCGCGGCTCGCCGCCGCCCTTCTTACGGCGAAACGGTTCGCGCAGGCGTCGATCCGCCGCCGGGAATACCCGTGGGGAGGCCCCGACTGGATCCCCCCCGGCTTCCGGGACGCCTACTGGCGCTCTCTCTCCTACGACCTGGAGGAGGAGGCGGAAGGGCTTTCCCTGTTCTACCGTCTGGCGGCGAAGATCGGGCGGATCCCCGCGGCGCCCCCGCTCCGTTTCCTCGAAATCGGCGGGGGAAGCGCCGTGGTAAAATGCGGAATCACACCGGGAGGAGACGCGATGATCGACAAGGGGATGAAGATCGAGGATGTGCTCCGGCGATACCCGCAGACGATTCCGGTGTTCGAGCGGTTCGGCATCGATTGCGCCCAATGCCAGCTTTCGGAGTTCGAAAACATCGAGCACGGCGCAAAGGTGCACCGGATCGACCTTGCGGAGCTGCTGAAGGGCCTGAACGAGTCGCTGGCGGTGAAAGGATAGGCGGTTCGTTCATGCGGGCCGGGAGTACTCGGCCCGGGCATCGTCGGATTCCCACACGGTGACGCGTGAGACGCGCGCCGGGGGCGGGACCGACTTCCCCATTTCCTCGTACAGGTGACGGGCGAGGTTCTCCGACGACGGATTCAACCCGTCGAACGGCGGAACTTCGTTCATGTACCGGTGATCGAACCGGGAAAGCAGCCCGTTCAGCGACGCTTTGATGATCCGGAAGTCGAGGGCGATCCCCCGTTCGTCCAGCGTCGGGGATTCCACCGTGACTTCCACCTGCCAGTTGTGACCGTGCAGCCGTTCGCAATTCCCGTCGTACTCCAGCAGGCGATGGGCCGCGGCGAAGGACGTCCGCACCGTCAGGGCATACAATTCTGCGTTCACCGCTCCTCCTGGGGCGAAAGAATCAGCCTCGATTTCGATGCGGCCCGGATTTGCCAGTTTCGGATCTCCTCCCGGATCCGGGCATCGAGCATCTCGTCCCGGACCTGTTCCCCGGTCGGCTTCTCCCCGGCTCCGGGAGCGGCCGACCTGCGCTCGAGTTCCTTGCGCACGTCGTCGTCCTTGACCTCCACGAACACGGCGACCCGGCGGTCGAAGAAATCCCGGATGAGCAGTTTCTTGTGGATCCATTCCCGGGTCTGCTCCCGTGTGATCTCCCGCCGGCAGGAAGACGCGCACGCCGTCATCCGGGAGTCCGCCTCCCGCGCGTGTCCCTCCCACACCGAGTTGTCCACCGTCCCGAGGAGGAGTTTCTTCTGCTCCTGGAGCGCCAACGTGTCGAGGATCAGGCGGTCCCGGGTTTCAACGGCGGACAGGATCTCCTCCTGGCTTCCCGGAAACGCGGCGCACCGGTAGAAACACGCCTCCCGCGCGATGTCGGAGAGGAAGAGCACTTCTCCGTTCACCGACGCGGCGGTGGATTCGTAGATCCTGTACCCGTCCGCCGCGTTCCCCGCGAAGGGATACAGGAGCGCCAGGAAGGCGAGGATGGGAACGACGCGCTTCACGTCGAGAGTTCGAAGGAGATGTCGAGGGCCGGGGCGGAGTGGGTGATCGCTCCGACGGCGACGGCGGCCACCCCCGTGCGCGCGTACTCCTCGACGTTCCCGAGGTGGATCCCCCCCGACGCCTCGAGGAAGACACCCCCGCCGAAGCGCGCGACGGCCTCCCGGACCATCGACGGCGGCATGTTGTCCAGGAGAACCGCGTCCGCCCCCGCCGCGACCGCCGCCTCGACGTCCGAAAGCGTTTCCGCCTCGACCTCGACGCGCAGGAGGTGGTGCGCACGCGCGCGCGCCGCGGCGACCGCCGGGGCGATCCCGCCCGCCGCCCGGATCCCGTTCTCCTTGATGAGAATCCCGTCCGAAAGGGAGAACCGGTGGTTCGCCCCGCCTCCCACCCGGACGGCGTACTTCTCGAGGACCCGGAGCAGGGGCGTCGTTTTCCGCGTGTCGAGCAGCCTCGTGCCGTACCCGCCGAGAAGTGAAGCGTAAAGGGACGTGGCGGTGGCCACCCCCGAGAGCCGCTGGAGGAAATTCAGGGCGACCCGCTCCGCCCGCAGGAGGGAGCCGGCCGGACCGGACGCTTCCCCGACCCGGTCGCCGCGCGCCACCCTGCTCCCGTCGGGGGAGAAAGAGACGGACACGGACGGGTCGACCTGGCGAAACACCTCTTCCGCCACGGGCCCGCCGCACAGGACCCCGTCGCTCCCCGCAAGGAAGAGTCCCGACGCACCGCCCTGAAACGCCTCTCCGAAAGGGTCTCCGAAAGGGGCGTCCTCGCGGAGGGCCGCGCGGACGATATCGTCGTACAGGTGCCGGGAGATCACGCCAGGTACCGGCTCACCAGATCGAGGTTCTTCCCGAGCCGCGCGATCTTCTGCTCGAGCGCGGCCTCCCGGTCGCGCAAGGCATCGACGATGTCAGGGGGAGCGCTCGCGGTGAACCTCGCGTTCGCCAACTGCCCCGCAACGCGCGCGTATTCCGCGTTCGCCTTCTCCACCTCCTTGCGGAGACGCTTCGCCTCCTGCCCGAAGTCGATGAGCCCCGCCAGGGGGAGGCAAACCTCGATGTCGTTCACCACGGCGGTCGCGTCCTGCACGGGGATGTAGTCGGGGTCGACGTACGATACCCGCTCGGCCCGGGCGAGGCGCCGCACGATCTCCTCGTGGGCGCGCAGAAACTCCTGCTCCTCGACCAGGCCTTTCAGGCGAACCTCGACCTTCCTTCCCGGCGGGACGTTCAGCTCGCTGCGGATGTTGCGAACCGCCCGGATTACCTCCATCAGGTGCGCCATCTCATCCTCGACGTTCACGTCGGTCGCGCCGACGTCGACGCTGGGATACGGCCGGTCGTACAGGAGCCCCCTCTCCCCCGGCAGGAAGTGCCACAGCTCCTCGGTGATGAAGGGAACGAACGGGTGGCCGAGCGCAAGGAGCGTTTCGTATACCCGAAGAAGAACGGCCCGCTGTCGCTGCCGTTCCACATCGCCCGCTTCGGGAGAAAGCGCGGGCTTGATCATCTCGAGATACCAGTCGCAGAACTCGTGCCACACGAACTGGTAGAAGGCGGAGCCCGCCTCGTTGAACCGGTACTCCTCGATCCCGCGGCGGACCTCGTCGACCACGCGCTGGAGCCGGGAGAGGATCCACCGGTCCGTCACCTGCAGGTCTCCCGGAAGCTCCCGGGGCGTCGTTTCGTCGACGTGCATCCGGACGAAGCGCCCCGCCTGGAACAGCTTGTTCATGAAATTGCGGTATCCCTCGACCCGGTCGTCGGACATCCGGATGTCGCGTCCCTGCGCCGCGAGGGCCACGAGGGTGAAGCGGAATGCGTCCGTGCCGAACCGGTCGATCACGTGGAGGGGATCGATGACGTTCCCCCGCGTCTTGCTCATCTTCTCGCCCCTCGCGTCCCGGACGAGGGCATGGATCACCACGTCGCGGAAGGGGGCTTTCCCCGTGCACTCGATCCCCATCATCATCATCCTTGCGACCCAGAAGAAGAGGATGTCGAAGCCGGTGACCAGCACGGAGGTGGGGTAGTACCGTTTGAAGTCCGCCGTCGATTCGGGCCACCCGAGGGTCGAGAAGGGCCAGAGAGCCGACGAGAACCAGGTGTCGAGAACGTCCTCCTCCTGCCGGAGGTCGGTCCCCCCGCACGACTCGCACCGCGGCGGCGGGTCGATCCCGACCATCGTTTTTCCGCACGCCCGGCAGTGGAACGCGGGGATGCGATGCCCCCACCAGATTTGCCGGGAGATGCACCAGTCGCGGATATTCTCCATCCACTCGTAATACGTCTTCTCCCAATGCGACGGGACGATCCGGGTCTCCCCCTCCCGCACCGCGCGAATCGCGGGGGCGGCCAACGGCTTCGTCTTCACGAACCACTGCAGGCTCTCCGACGGCTCCACCACCGTCCGGCACCGGTAGCAGTGGCCGATGTTGTGGAGGTACGGCTCCTCCCGGACGAGCAATCCCACTTCCGCGAGCTTCGCGACGACCGCGTCGCGGCATGCGAACCGGTCCATCGCCGCGAAGGTTCCCGCGTCCGGCGTCATCGTCCCCGACTCGTCGATCACCCGGACGGAGGGAAGCCCGTGGCGTCTCGCCACCTCGAAGTCGTTCGCGTCGTGCGCCGGCGTGATCTTCACCGCTCCGGTCCCGAACTCGCGGTCCACCATGTCGTCGGCGACCACGGGGATCGGCCGGTTCATCAGCGGCAACCGCAAGGTCGTCCCCGCCAGCCCGGCGTACCGCTCATCCTTCGGGTTGACCGCGACGGCGGTGTCGCCCAGCATCGTCTCGGGACGGGTGGTCGCCACGACGACGCCCTGCTCCCCCGACATCCCGGGGTACCGGATGTACCAAAGCGTCCCCTTCTTCTCCACGTAGGAGACCTCGAGGTCGGAGAGCGCGGTCCGGCACCGGGGGCACCAGTTGATGATATACCGGCCGCGGTAGACGAGCCCCTTCCGGTAGAGCCGGACGAACGCCTCGCGCACCGCGCGGGAAAGCCCCTCGTCCATCGTGAACCGCTCGCGTTCCCAGTCGCACGCCGCGCCCAGGCGCTTCAGCTGCCGCAGGATCGTGCCGCCGCTCTGCTCCTTCCACTTCCAGACCCGCTCGACGAAGGCATCCCGCCCCGCATCCTCCCGGGAGATCCCCTCCTTCCGCAGCTCCCGCTCCACCACGTTCTGCGTAGCGATCCCGGCGTGATCGGTGCCCGGAAGCCAGAGCGCGTTCCGGCCGTTCATCCGCGCGTACCGCAGGAGGACGTCCTGCAGCGTGATGTTCAGCGCGTGGCCCATGTGGAGGGAGCCGGTGACGTTCGGGGGCGGGATGACGATCGTGTACGGATCCCCCGGACGGGACGGGTCCGCGTGAAAGGAACCCGCCGCGATCCAGGCCGCGTACCATCGCTCCTCCACGGCCTTCGGGTCGTACGCCTTCTCTTTTTCCGGTTCCTTCTCGTTCATCGCGACGATGCTCCATTGACGGAAATGCGGTTCGAGGGCGGCCGGACGCGTGCGCCCGGCCGTTCGTTCGGCTCCCGCCGGGGTGGGAGGTTACCGGTTCAGGGGGAGGACTTTCCTGCCAGGTTGCGGATCCGTGCGATCTCTTCGCGGATGAGCGCTTCCGTGGTGGCGGGGATCACCTCCCACGCGACGGCCTCGACCGACTCGCGAAGCCTTGCGGAGAACTCCGCGGAGAGACGGTCCGTCAGCTCCCACATCACCTTCTCCACCGCTTCGGAGGCGACGGTGCGGAAGATCTCATCGGCGCGGTCGGCGAACAACCTCCGCAGTTCGGCGTCGACGGGACGGGACAGGTCGGCGGCCGCGGCGGCGGGTTCGGCCGGGCCCTCGGCGATCGGTGCCTCCGCGGCAGGCGAAGGTTCGGGGGAGGACGGAAGGATCCGAAGCGAAGCGGGCGTTTCCGCCCGACCGGCATCGGGAAGCGGCGAAGGAGCTTCCACGTCCACGATGGCCTCGATCTCCTCGATCTCCTCGATTTCTTCGACTTCCTCCACCACCCGGGAAAGGTCGGTCACCGGCGGCGGCGCGTCGCCCGTAACGCTCCCCTCGATGTGCTCGACGACCGGAGCCCCCATCTCTTCCGATGCGGGCGTTTCCTGGACGGCATCGATCGACGTGCCTTCGATCTCGTCGAGCGAAACGTCGAACTCGTTGAAGGCGGTGGGGACCTTCGACCCTCCGGGGAGGATCGCGCCGGGGAGCAGCTCTTCCCGGGCAACCGGCGCGGGCGCCGTGGATTTCCCCGCCTCGGCCTCGACTTCGTCGAGAACGTCGCTGAAATCCCAGGGTTCGTCCTCCGCCGACGCCTCCTGCGGTCGCGGGGGCTCCGCGACCGCCGCGCTCTCGCGCAGGAGAAGCTCCACTTTCTCCGTCAGTTCCCGGGAATCGAAGGGTTTGAAAAGGACGCCTTTCGCGCCGCTGGCACGGAACCGTTCCTCGTCGAGCGGAACGAGGGTCCCGGAGAGGATCAGAACGGGGATCTTTTCCGTATCCTCCATGGCGCCGAGTTCCGCGGCGACGTCGTAGCCGTTCTTCCCGGGCAGCGTGAGGTCGGCGACCACCATGTCGGGGGAGATCTCGCCCGCGAGGCGGACCGCTTCCTCCCCGCTGTCCACCGCGGTGATCGCGATGTCCGAACGGGACAGGGCGAGCTCGAACACCTTCCGGATGGTCAGGCTGTCTTCCGCAAGAATCAGCTTTCTCGGCATGGTCACCCCCCGGTTGCCCTTTATTTTAGGGCGATTCCGGCAGCTTTTCAACCAGCAGGAAGTCGACCTCGCCGCGGTCCGTGTCGGCCCGGCGCACCCGCACACGCACACGGTCGCCCAGCGCGATCCGGCGTTTCCTGTACTGCCCGACCCACTCCATGCGGTCCGGGGAGAACCGGTATTCATCGTCCCGCAGGGTGGAGACGTGGACCATGCCGTCGACCATCCAGTCCGGGAGTTCCACGAAGAATCCCGAGGAGACGAGGGAGGAGACGGTCCCCTCGAAGGTGCGGCCCACCTGGCCCGACATGAACAGCGCCTTGGCCCGCTGCTCGACCGCCCTCTCGGCCTCCATGGCCAACCTCTCCCTTCCCGAGAGGTGGCTCCCGATCTCCGGTCCCTTTTCCTGGAGGATTCGAAGGGGATCGGCCGATCCCCGGTCCCCGAGCGCCGCTTTGAGCACGCGGTGGACGACGAGGTCCGGATAACGGCGGATGGGGGAGGTGAAGTGGGTGTACAGCGAGAGGGCGAGACCAAAATGTCCTTTCGTTTCCGGACCATAGCGCGCAAGCATCAAGCTGCGCAAGAGCATCCTGTGGACCGCCCGCTCGTACTTCCCCCCCCGTGCGAGATCCGCCCAGGCCTGCAGGCGGGATGCCGTGTCGCGCCGGCCGACGGGACCGGAACGACGCAGAAGCCTGCCGGCAGCCGACTCGAACTCCTCGATCTTCTCCCGGGCGGGCTCCTCGTGGATCCGGAAGAGGAACGCTTCGTTGCGGCGGGACAAATATTCGGCCACCGCCGTGTTCGCCAGGAGCATGAATTCCTCGATCAGCCGGTGGGATTCGAACCGTTCCGACGGCGTCACGGAGACGGGCATCCCGTCCACGACCGCGATTTCCGCTTCGGGCAGGTCGAGGTCGAGGGCGCCGCGTTCCGTGCGCGCAAGGGAGAGCCACCCCGCGGCCGTCGCCATGTCGCGCAGCATCCGCCCGATCTCCGGAGTGATCTTTCCGTCGGCTTGCGCTCCATCCTCCCTGCCGGAACCGCCGGCCGCGAGAAAGGAGTGGACCTCGTCGTAGGTAAGGCGCGCCCGGCTTCGGATGACCGAGGAGTGGAAGGACGGGGCTCCCGGGATTCCTCCCGGCCGTATCGGAATCTCCACCGTCAACGTCAGACGGTTCACCCCGGGCTTCAGGCTGCACACCCCCTCGGAGAGTTCCGGCGGCAGCATGGGGATGCAGCGATCGGGGAAGTAAACGCTCGTGCCGCGGAGGTATGCCTCCCGGTCGAGAGCCGATCCCTGCTCGACGTAATGGGCGACGTCGGCGATCGCGACGTACAGGCGGAACCGGTCCCCCTCGCGGACCAGACAGACCGCGTCGTCGAAGTCACGGGCATTCTCCCCGTCGATCGTGACGAACGGCAATTCCCGCTGGTCGACCCGCTGCAACGTCTCGTCGCCATGGCACACCCCCCCGCCCCGTACGGACAAGTGGACCGCCTGCGACACGCGGGCAGCCTCCCCCGCGACCGTTTCCGGGAAGGCGACGGGGAGATCCAGCGAGGACGTCACGGCCAGGAAGAGGGTTTCCATCGTGTGCGATTTCCCGAGGCGCCGCACGAGGCGCGCCCGGCCTTCCGAGCCTCCGGAGGGATATTTCGAGATTTCGGCGAGAACAAGGTCTCCCGGTTCCGCGACGAACCGGTCCGGCAACTCCGCCTCGAGCAGCAGGTCGGACTCCCGGTCGCGGAAACGGACGAAGGAACGGGCACCCACCGGAGCGTACCGGCCGACAAAGGCGCGGATCCCGCGCTCGAGGATCCGCTCGACCCGGCCGTACGGCGGCGCTCCGCCGCGCCTCCGGTCGATCCGCACCGCCACACGATCCTTGGGCCACGCGCCGGACAAGGCGTTCCCCGGAATGCGCACCGCCGGCTCCTCGGGATTCTCGGGGATGACGAGCGGACGTCCCTCCCGGGTGAATCGGAGCCGGCCTTCCACGATTCGGCCGCCTCCCCCGCGGGCGGACGCCGGTGCGCCGTACGGCGTCTCCTGGGCGGCAAACCTCCCTTTCCCCCGCCGGGGGGGCTTCCTCTCCCGTTTCCCTTTTACCCCGTCCGGGTTCAACGCCTTCAGCGCGGCCTTGAAGGCTCGGCGTTCGCCCTTCTCCACGCCCGCCTCGCGATACCAATCCTTCACGGATCCACGCCGCTCCCGCAACGCCTCCGGGCGCTGCCGCAGCCACCGCTCCCAATACTCCTGGTCGCGCATGCGCGCATTTCCCTCCATGTGGAAATCATCTCCCATCCCGCCGACAGCGGGGGGATAATTTTTTGGGGATTGCCGCGACGGCCGGTTTTGCGATAATCTTCTTCTTCCGCGCAGAACGTGCCGAAGTGGCGGAACTGGCAGACGCGCCAGATTCAGGGTCTGGTGTGGGCAACCACGTGGGGGTTCAAATCCCCCCTTCGGCACCAGATGAAACCAGAGGGAGCCCGGCATCACACCGGTGCTCCCTTTTTCGTTTCATCTGGTGCCCGTGGGGGATTTGAACGGGCTTGGGGCGCCGACCGATCAGGGAGGAAAAGGGCGACGCACGGGAGCGCGTCAGGCCCGAACCCCGCCGCAGAGGCCGGAGCCATGGAGGGGCCGCCCCACTCCCGGATGAATTGCGCTCCCTGGGGTACCCCGCAACGAACAGCCCGAGGGGCAAGGCTCAGGCGGGCAAATCCCCCCTTCGGCACCATTGAACTTGATCTTATAGGTCATTACCTAATGGAATCATTCCCACCCAAGGGATGCGGAGAGCTCCCGAGTCTGCCCGGGTTATTTCTCAATTCTCTAATGGTATCCCTTCAGGGTCGCCTTCCATATTTCCTATCTAATCGGGAAACTGTCCACTGATCAACTCTGCTACCTACTTCCTATCGTAGACACGTTGAACCCCGACAGCGGGTGATCGTAGAATAATGTTCGCCCGCTATACATCCTTCCAAGCAAGTTAGATTTTTCCATCAAGGCTTGCCTCAATGAATCGACATTCTTTGCTCCGATAGGTCGCAGCAATCTTTCGGCGTTTTTCACAGAACCAGCTTGCAAGAGATATTTGGGCGGTTTTCTGCTCATATACAATGAACTCCAAGGCCTCCATCTCAACCATCCCGATGTGTCCGTCTCTGAGATTATTCCTCGTAAAAACAGGAAATAATCCGCTTCCATAAAATCTTCAAATGAGACAAGTCGGCTGATATCGTCTTCCTCGTACCTGGTTTTCAGAATATCCGCGTGCAGAGATCCTCGCCGCAGGTCTAATCGCTTATTCCGATCGTCGAGCAATCGCACGTGCTCGGACGCGTAATCGAACGATACGGTTCCCTCTCTTCTCATGCCAGCGTTCCTGACGTGTAAGTCATTGTCCAACAAATCGGCGATTGTTTCCCACCTATCTTCCTTGATGAGTAGCGAGAAAAGATCCACGAAAAGTTCATGCCCGACGAACTTGAAGAAATCGAAGTCGCTATCCATACTGCTACCGGAGAATCCGGCAGGAGTGTTATATCGCTCCAGTAACTTGCCAAACCCCTTGTACACGGCGAGTGTAGCCGATGCAGCGTTCATCGCTGCCATCATCTCGACAATATTACAGAACTCTGTGACCAGCGGTTTCGCACTGTCTATTGCCCGTAGCAGCAATTCATCGCGTTCTTCCTCGGTGGAATAATCTGGGGCGAGCGAAGCGATACGATCCAACAGATCTTCCATGTACTTTCGGGCAAGGTTGGTTTGGTTTGGCTGGTTACCCTCTATTGCTGACCGGAGTTGGGCGCCAATGGAGGGGCCTTCGGGAACATCGGGAGTTGCCTCGCATTTCGCGATGATGGCGCGTAGAGCACCTTCAAGCTTACTTACCAAAACTTTGCGTTCAGGAGCACGTTCTGTGGCTTCCTCGGGCATCTCATAAGTGATGACGAATTTAATTCGGAGATCAAAGGGAAGTTCCTCGGGGATTCCATAGGCCGTATTCATCACCAGGAGATATTTATCCGGCCCCAGCGTTTTCATGGCGTATCCGAGTTCGATGAGGACGTTTGGATTCGGGGACAGCCTTTTCTCACCTCGGTTGATGATCGAGATATCGGCGACGAAAATGTGGGCTTGGTCGATCTTGTCGAGGATGGTCCTTCCAATGTCGGGTGAGCCCGGCACACCTTGGATATCGCGGTCCACAACAGGCTCTACTTTGAGAGAGTCGTCAGTGCGAATTGCTTTAGCAGAGTTTTCGAGGGACTTCTCGATGAATCCACGATTGGTAGCGTTGGGGAGATCGGACTGCCACGAATAAAAGATTGTGTATTTCCTCATGGTGCGTCGTTTTCCAGGTCAGCTAAGGTTCTTGGCGATTCATGACTGTTGGTTTCTGGCAATCTGCGGCATTTCGTCCCACGTCTGGCCCTCCAGTTCGCGACCGGCTATCTTCTTTTTTACTCCCCCCCACTGCTTGAAGAAGAACGGGACGTCGTTTCTTACGCATTGCTCGCGGATGCTGATGACCCAGGACGGGTCCAGCGAGCGGGCACCGAATCCGGATTCGCCGCCCACGATGACCCAGTCGATGCCTCGAAGGTCCAATTTTCCCAGAGGACCAAGCAACGGCTCGAAAGAGAGGAACTTCGTTCGGGCGCCAGTCTTCCGGAGGTGGTCGATCCGATGGAGGTTGTCCTTGTCTTCGACGGTCACGCCCATCCAGATGTTTTTCCCCCAGGGGAGGACGGGGTCCAGTTCAAGAAGACGGTCGGATCTCTTCGTAAGCACCTGATAGGTATGCCATTCGGCACGGTTCATCACATTGAAGACGCGCAGGGTAAACTTCTTGGGGACGCTCTTGTGGAAGAGGTCGCTCATGGAATTGACGAATACGGTCTGGGGTTTCCTCCATTTCAAGGGGAGCGGAAGGACGTGTTCGTGGATGGTCACACGGAAGCCGTTCCGGTAATTGATTTGTCCCATCGCCTGGAGACGTCGCGCCATCCTCTCAGCGTAGCAGTTCAGACAGCCGGCACTGATCTTCGTGCATCCCGTAACCGGGTTCCACGTGGATGTCGTCCACTCGATGGCCGAGTTGATGCTCATAGTCGGTTTCCTCCCTGGTTCTTCACGAAAAGGGAAGCTCCCTCTGGCCTTTGGGATCGACTTGCTGGATCTTTCGCCAGAACTGCGAACCCAGGACATGCTTGGACGCCAGAATCAACCGATAGAGTTCGACGTTATTCTCTTCGTTTGCGATCACAATGTCGCGGTCGACCTTTGCATCGAACTGGTACCCGATCGTCTTCAGCCTATCCTTGTAGTACGCGACGAGCGCGTTGTTTCTCGTGGTCGGCGGAGAAGTTCTCCATATCTCCATGCCTTCTCCGCGGTCTCCGAAGAAGTCGTTGATGCTCTTGATCTTCTCCTCGTCCTTGACCGTGGGTATAGCGCGGTTGAAATAGACGCCGGTCGGCAGGTAGATGATCATGTCGACACGTTTCCCTTCCGTCAGCAACCTCAGGGTTTCGAACTTGAGCTGAACGGCGGTCTGGTCGGCGACGAGGAGACTGAGAGCACTGGCCGATAAGCGGCTTCCGATCTCGTCCGCGCATGCGTTGCAATCCACAGGGTAGAATTTGGCTCTTCCCCCGTGCGGAAAGCGTTTCTGGAGTGCCTCGACAGCATCAGGGTTCATATCGACGAGATGGTAGCCAGTGAAGCCGAACTGTGACGCGATCATAGGAGACCCGTCGGTGATTTCTCGGGTCTTTCTTATCCTGCACTTACCCGGTCCGGCAAAGAGGTCGATATAATTGATATCCGGCCACTTCCGGCTCATGCCGGTGTGGAAGATACCGATGTATCTTTCGATATAGAAGTGCTTGTTGCAGGACCATCCCCCTACGCACCGGACCGGCAGGCCGTCTTCCTCTGATGGGACATGACATATCCCTTCATCCGGTTCAATCCCGCATGGGCAAGGATACGCGCTCGTCACTTGATCACCATTTTCTTGTGCCCCGCACTTGCGGGGTTCGGCGCGCTCGTGCGGGACGGACGGCCGGTACCAGGGGTTCAGTGATCTTCCGGTACAAATCGAACAAGAAGGCCACTCGTTCGGCCTCCGCAGCGAACGTCCTTCGACCATAGGCGGTATCGACGGCAGCATCTAGTGTAGTGCTTCATTCTGTTTGGAACTTAACCGCCGGTTTGCGCGGATGACTTTCTGCAGGATGTCGGCGGCCTTGGCGGTCCAGATGAACGGCTTGGGGTTTTCATTGTGAAGTCGAACGTACTCCTCGATCGCGGCGGTCAATTCGGGGACGCTACGGAAGACCCCCCGGCGCAGCCGATCGGTCGTGAGACTGCGAAAGAAGCGCTCGACCATGTTCAACCACGAGGCCGAAGTCGGCGTGAAATGCATATGAAAGCGCGGATGCCTGGCCAACCATTCCTGGACCTCGGGATGTTTGTGCGTCCCGTAATTGTCGCAGACCAGGTGCAGTTCCTTTTCCTTGGGCGTTTGCCGGTCAACGCGGCGCAGGAAGCGCATCCACTCCTCATGGCGATGGCGGTTCTGGCAACAGGAAATGACCGAGCCGTCCAACGTATTGAGAGCGGCGAACAGCGTGGTGGTGCCGTGGCGTTTGTAATCATGGGTCATCGTGGCCGCGCGCCCCTTCTTCAGCGGCAGTCCGGGCTGGGTGCGATCCAGCGCCTGCACCTGACTCTTCTCGTCGCAGCACAGCACGATCGCATGCTCGGGAGGATTCAGGTACAAACCGACGATGTCCTCCAGCTTCTGGACAAAGTGGGGATCGCGCGAGACCTTGAAGGTGTCGATCAGGTGCGGCTTGAGGCCGTGCCGATGCCACACCCGCAAGACGCTGCTGTCGCTCACCCCCACTTTGGCGGCCAGCGTTCGGGTACTCCAATGCGTCGCCCCCTCCGGTTTGCTCTGCGTGGTCAGTTGAACGATCCGGTCCGCATCCACTTTACGGGGGCGCCCTCCACGGGGTCGATCGCATTCGATCGCCGCCCGCCCGCCTTGCGCGTAGCGGCCCCGCCAGCGACCGACTTGAATCCGGCCAACCCCCAGCATCCGGCCGATCTCATCGTTCTCCTTGCCTTCAGCCGCCAGCAACACGATGTGCGCTCTCCGCGCCAGTCGCACGCTCACCGTGTTCGAGCGCGCCAG
>LDXQ01000038.1 GCA_001443485.1 Candidatus Sysuimicrobiota bacterium CSP1-3 | reverse complement strand
CTGAAGGAGGAAGACGATGGGACGGACCGTCGCCACAATGACGCAGGTCGTCGATCAGGAGGCGGCCAACTTCAGCCAGTTCCGCCGCGCCCTGCGCAAGGAGGACCAGGAGATTCTTGATCGCCTCTTCGCCGCGGCGCGCCACCACGCCGCCCCCGCCGCCTACCAGTCGCACGCCTCGCCCTTCGAGACGATCCTGCTGGCGATGCTGCTCGAACTGGGGAAGGCGGTGGTGGGGCTGCAGCGCCGGCTGGCTGAACTGGAGCCATCTTCCGATGTGGGAGCGTTAACCGAGCCGCCCCCGGCCCGCACCCTGCCTGCCGCATCTGGCAAGCCGTAACGCTCACGCCGGATGAGTGCGCCGGTGCGGGGGTGGCTCTTCGACGTCTACCCTGCTGAGGAGGGGATGGTCCTCTGGTTTCTCGACGCGGACGGCCACCCCCACCGGCTGTCCACCGGGTATCGTCCCGCCTTCTACGCCGCGGGCCCGCGGGCGACGCTGGACCACCTCGGCCACCTGCTGCGGGAGCGGCGCATCGCCGCGGACCTGACCCCGGCGGTCCGGCAGGAGCTCTTCTCCGGTGCCGAACTGCCGGTCGTTCGGGTGGCGGTGCACCGGCCGCTGCAGTTCCCTCTGGCCGTGCGGCAGGCCGCCACGCTGCGCGACCTCACGCTTTATACCTGTGACCTCAGCGTGGCGCAGTTGTTCCTCTACGAACGCGAACTCTTCCCCCTCGGCGAGTACGACCTGGTGGTCTATGATGGCGTGCTGCGGGAGGCCATCCCGCGGTCCCGTCCGGAGGACCTGGAATATGCCGTGCCGCCGCTTGTCGTGATGCGCCTGCGGCTCGACGGCGATCCGGTCAATCCGAATCATGGGTGGCGCGGCGAACTGGCGGTGGGGGTGGAGGGGGAGGAGGTGGTGTTGAGCAGCGAGCGCCCCGAGGATCTCTGCCGCAGCATCAACCGGATGCTCGCCCGCTACGACCCGGACGTCCTGCTGACGGAGTGGGGTGACGCTTTTCTGCTGCCTCGGCTATTGCGGCTGAGCCAGCAGGCGGGGATCCCGCTGGCGTTCAACCGGGACCCGCGCGCCGGGATCGCCCGCCGCCGGGAGCGGTCGTACGTTACCTATGGAAAGACGATGTACACAGCGAGCGCCCATCTCCTGCACGGGCGCTGGCATCTCGACCTGCGCAACTCCTTCATCTACAGCGAGTCGGAGATGGCCGGCCTGCTGGAGATCGCCCGGCTGGCCCGCCTGCCGGTGCAGCGCCTGGCCCGCACCTCCACGGGAACGGCCATCTCCTCGATGCAGCTGGCCCGCGCCGTACAGCAGAACATCCTGGTCCCCTGGCACAAGAGCGAGCCGGAGGGGTTCAAAACCGCGGCCGAGTTGCTCCTCACGGATAAGGGCGGCCTCACCTACCAGCCGCTGGTCGGTGTCTATGAAGGCGTCGGCGAACTGGACTTCTCCTCGATGTACCCCACGATCATGGCCCGCTTCAACGTCTCGCCGGAAACGATCAACTGCTTGTGCTGTCAGGACGCCGAGGTCGTGCCCGAGATCGGGCACACGGTGTGCCAGCGCCGCCGCGGTCTCGTGCCGCAGGTACTCGATCACCTGCTGGAGCGGCGAGCGTACTACAAACGGCGCAAGCGGGAGACGACCGGCAGCGAGCGATCGATCTACGACCAGCGGCAGACCGCGCTCAAGTGGTGCTTAGTCACCTCATTCGGGTACCTCGGGTATCGTAACGCCCGTTACGGCCGCATCGAGGCGCACGAGTCCACCACCGCCTATTCTCGGGAGATGCTGCTGCGCGCCAAAGAGGTGGCGGAATCACAGGGCTTCCGCATGCTGCACGCGATCGTCGATTCCATGTGGCTACAGAAGCCGGGGGCCGGGCAGGCGGCGTACGATGCGTTGGCCCGCGAGATCACGGCGGTGACGAAGCTGCCGATCTTCGTCGAGGGCGTCTACAACTGGGTAGGCTTCCTCCCGTCACGCACGCACGCCGGCGTGGGCGTGCCCAACCGCTATATGGGCGTCTTCGAGGACGGGAGCACGAAGGTGCGGGGGATCGAGGTGCGCCGCTCCGACGTCCCGGTGCTGGTTGAGGAGATGCAGGCGCGGATGCTGCAGGAGATGTTCGCCGCGCCCACCGTCGAGGCGCTGCGAGTACGCCTCCCGGCGGTGCTGGCCATTCTCGAAGAGGCGCTGGTGCGGCTGCGGGAAGGGAGCGTGGATCCGGCGGACCTGGCCCTCACCGCGACCATCTCCCAGGAGCCGCACGAGTACCGCAACAACCATCCCATCGCTCTGGCGGCGCGGATGCTGGCCAGGAGCGGTATCCGCCTCCACCCGGGCGAGGCGATTCAATACATCGTCATGGACGCGGACGCCAAGGTCCCCGAGGACCGGGTGCGCCCCCTGACACTGCTGGGCAGCGACTGGGTCTATGATCAGGACCGCTACGCCGAACTGCTGGTGCGCGCTGCGGAGACAGTGCTCGAACTCTTCGGCTACGCGCGGGACCGGTTGTGGAAGGAAGTATGGGAGCCGCTGCGGGGAAACGGCCGATCTCGCGGGAAGGGCCTCCGCGGGACGGTCAGTCGCCGGCGGTGAGGTCGGCGTCCGGACGCGGCGACTCGGGATTCACCGCCGGCCGCGCCTCGCCGTCCGCCGGGCGCAGCCGTTCGGCCAGCATCAATTGGATTTCGCGCGCGTTCTGCGCCGACTTGCCGCGGAAGTGGTTGTTGAACATCAGGTAGAGGCGGCGCACGTCGCCGGCGAGGCGCTCCGTCGTTTCCGCCCACGGCCGCAATTCCTCCGGCGTATAGAGATAGTCGTAGGCCTGCGCCGTGGAAACGCCCTTCTCCGCCAGCGCCGGATTCCGCCCGTGGAAGCGGATCAGACTCCAGTCCGTGGTGGTCTCCACCACCGGCGACGGAAGGTAGCGCACCTGGGCCAGGTCGGCGATGACGTGGGCAAAGCCGTGCTCCCGCAGGTACCCCAGGAGCATACCGCGCGCCTTGCCATCAAACCAGTCGCGGTGGCGCACCTCGACCGCCACCGGCCAGTTCTCCAGGTGGAGTGCCCAGGTGTCCAGATAGTTGAAGAGTTCCGGCGTGTAGCCCTGACCCTTGGGGAACTGGAAGAGGACATACCCCAGGCGCTCCCGCAGCCGCAGCGCATCGACGAACGCGGCGAAGTAGTCCCAGACCGCCGTGAGGATCTCCTCGGGCAGCCGCATCGGCGAGAGGCTCTTGATCGCCTGCAGCGGTTTGGGCAGCAGGACGAAGACCTCCCGCGGCAGACGCGCCGGGATGCTGTCGTGCCAGGTGAGCCAGGCGAACGCTTTGATGTTGAAGACGAAGGGCGCCGGTACGGTCTCCGCCCACTGCACTGCCCGGTCGGCGGGTTGCAGGGCGTGGTACGAGGCGTCCACTTCGACGGTGGGGAAGACGCTGGCGTAGTAGCGTAGGCGGGGACGGGGCTTGGTCCGTACCGCCTCGGGATAGAATTCGCTCACGAAGCTGGGGTCGGCCCAGGAGCAGGTTCCCGTGTAGATTCCGCAGTCATTATGGAGCAGCGGCGCCGCAGGCACGCCGGCGGCGTCGGGGAACAGGCTCATATCGGCTCCAATGGTATAATGGCTTCGCACGTGCGTCCAGGCGGATGCCGGGTTTGTCGGCACCCGCCCCGGCCGGTATAATGAACCGGTCGTTGGCCGTGCGGTCAGACGAACGGCGCCGACGTCGCAAGCGTCTTTTTTTGTGTGCTCCGGGGGAGGGTGATTGTGCTCCGCGTCTTCTGGCGGGTCGTCATCGTGCTCGTGATCCTGGCCGCAGTACAGCTGGCCGCGGCACCCGTCGGCTTCCGCGGCCGGCGCCCCTACTTCCAGACGCCCCGCCTGCAGGTCAACCTGGGCCTGGACCTGCAGGGCGGCAGCCACATCGTCCTGGAGGCACAGGACACGAAAGAGCTAAAGGTCACGGCGGAGGCCGTGGATGCGGCGATGGAGGTCATCCGCAACCGCATCGACCAACTCGGCGTAGTTGAGCCGACGATCCAGCGCGAGGGCGAGCGGCGCATCATTGTGGAACTCCCGGGGATCGAAGATCCCCAGCGGGCGCTGCGGATCATCGGGCAGACCGCGCTGCTGGAGTTCGCCAATACCGGGAGCCAGTCGCTGCCGCAGGGGACCACCTGGGATGCAGCGGGGACGGTGGTCACGCTCCCCGGTCCCGAGAAGAAGACGGTCCCCCTGAAGAAGGAGGTCATCGTTACCGGCGCGGACCTGGGCGATGCCCGGGCCGGGTTCGAGGGCGGCCAGGTCAACACCGGCCAGCCCATCGTCACCTTCCAGTTCAGGGGGCCGGGCGCCAAGAAGTTCGAGGAATTCACCGGCAGCCACATCGGGCAGTACCTGACCATCATCCTGGACAACCGGGTGATCTCCTCGCCGGTGATTCAGAGCCGGATCACGGGCGGCTCGGGCCAGATCAGCGGCCGGTTCACCCTGGAAGAGGCGCGGGAACTCGCCGTCCTGTTGCGCGCCGGCGCGCTGCCCGTCCCCGTGGAGGTCCTGGAGCGGCGCACCATTGGCCCGTCGCTGGGCCGCGACTCCCTGGACCTGAGCCTGCGCGCCGGCGCCATCGCCGTCGTGTTGATCATTACCTTTATGATCGTTCTCTACCGGTTCCCCGGCGTGCTGGCCGATGTGGCGCTGCTGCTCTACGCCCTCTTCCTCTTCGCCGCGCTGGCCACCCTGCGCGCCACGATGACCCTGCCCGGCATCGCCGCCTTCGTCATCTCCGTGGGCATGGCCATCGACGCGAACGTCCTGATCTTCGAGCGCATCAAGGAGGAACTGCGCGCGGGCAAGACCCTCCGCGCCGGCATCCAGTCCGGATGGGACCGGGCCTGGAGCGCCATCCTCGACTCCAACGTCACGACGCTGGTGGGCGCGGCCGTCCTCTTCGTCCTGGGCACGGGACCGATCAAGGGCTTCGCCACGACGCTCTTCATCGGCGTGCTCATCAGCATGTTCACCGCGATCGTCATCACGCGGGTGCTTGTCAACACTGCGTCCCGGCCGCCGCTGGAGCGCTACCTCCGCTTCGGAGTGTAGGAGCAGACCGTGCGCACCTGGGACATCATCGGCAACCGGCGCTGGGGCTACCTGCTCTCCCTGTTCGTGATCATCCCCGGAGTCGTGGCCCTGTACGTCTGGGGGATCAACTTCGGCATCGACTTTACCGGAGGGACGTTGCTGAATCTGCGGCTGGGGCGGGAGGCGTCGCTCGATCAGGCGCGGGCGACCCTGCGCCCCTTCGGCCACGAGGACGCGGTGATCCAGAAGTCCCCGGAGAGCCCACGCGAGATCCTCGTCCGCACCCGGCCGCTCAGCGAAGAACAGGTGGCCGCGGTGGAACGGGCGTTTGCCCAGCAGTACGGCGGGACGGAGGTCCTGCGCGCCGAGCGCGTCGGCCCGACGATCGGCAGGGAACTGCGGCAGAAGGCCATCCAGGCGGTGATCCTCGGCCTGCTCCTGCAGGTCGTCTACATCTCCATCCGCTTCCGCTCCATCCGGTTCGCCATTGCCGCAGACATCGCGCTGGTGCACGACCTGCTGGTGGTCATCGGCATCTTCGCCCTGACGCGCAAGGAAGTGGATTCGTCGTTCGTCGCCGTGCTGCTGACCGTCGTCGGTTACTCCGTCAACGACACGGTGGTGATCCTGGACCGCATCCGGGAGAACGTCAACCTGCGGCTGCGCGAGCCGTTCGACCGCCTGGTGAACCGCTCCATGTTAGAGGTGCTGGTGCGCTCGCTGACCACCGGGTTCGGCGCCATCGTCGCCCTGATCGTCCTCTACTTCTTCGGCGGTCCCACGCTGCGCGATTTCGTCTTCGGCCTGGGGATTGGCGTGATCACGGGCACCTACTCCTCCATCCTCGTGGCCAGTCCCGTGCTGGTGGAGTGGCAGAGGTTGATCGACCGGCGGCAGCGGCGGCCCACGGAAGTGGCGGAGACCGCGTCCGTGCCTGAACTGGCGGCAGTGGGCGGCAACACACTGCCGGCGCGGCGGCGGCGCAGCCGCCGGCGGAGGTAGAGCGCGCATGCGGTTCCTCTTCTCGCTGGCCGTCCTGCTGCTCGCGGCGGCGACGATCTTCGCCCTGCAGAACCCGGCGGCCGTGACCCTCAAGTTCGTGCGCTGGTCGTTGACAACGACGCTGGCATTGGCCGTCATCGGCGCGGCCGTGCTGGGCGGTTTTGCCGTCTATGTCGCCAGCCTGTTCTCTCACGGCGGACTCCGCGCCCGCCTGCGGGCCGCGGAAGCCCGGCTGCGGGAGGGGGAGCGGGAACGGGCCGCCCGCGGTGAGCCGGCGGGAACTTCGCCGCGCACCTGATCGCCCGCCGCTGGTATAATGGCGGGCAAAAGGGAGTACCACCTGTTTGACCGCCACCGCCTTTCCGCCGACCCGCTGGGTCCTGCTGCCGCCGGATCCTGAGCGGGCCGCCTCCCTCGCGCAGGTCCTCAGCCTCAGCCTTCCCACCGCCCAGGTGCTGCTGCGCCGCGGTCTCGCCGATCCCGCCGCGGCGGAGCGGTTCCTGCGCGCCGACCTCGCCGACCTCAGCGATCCCGCGACACTGCTCGATCTGCCGCGGGCCGCCTCCCGCATCCTCCAGGCGATCCAGCGCGGCGAGCGGATCATCGTCTACGGGGACTACGACGCGGATGGAGTGACGGCGACCGCCATCCTGGTGCGGGGGCTGCGGGCGTTGGGGGCGGTGGTGGAGTTCTTCGTGCCCCGCCGGCAGGTCGAAGGATACGGTCTCCACATCGACGCGATCGCCCGCTTGAGCGCGCCCGGCCTGCTCGTCACCGCGGACTGCGGCATCACCGCGGTCGAGGAAGTGGCCTTCGCCAATACGCGCGGCCTGGAGGTGATCGTCCTCGACCACCACGAGCCGGGCGAGACCCTGCCCCCGGCGTATGCCGTCGTCGCCCCCAAGCGCGCCGACCAACCCCCGGTCACCCCCTACGCGGCGTGCGGGCTCGCCTACCAGGCCGTCCGCGCCGTTTGGCGGCAGGCGGAACGGACGGGTGAACCGGAGGAATTGCTCGACCTCGTGGCGATCGGGACGCTCGCCGACGTCGTCCCGCTGGTGGATGACAACCGCATCTTCGCCCGCCGCGGTGTCGATCGATTGTCCACGGCGCCCGCGCGGGGCATCGTCGCGCTGCTGCGCGAAGCCGACATCACCGGCAAGGTCACCCCGCGCGACGTCACCTTCGGTCTGGCACCCCGGTTGAACGCCGCGGGGCGGCTGGGAGACGCGAAGATGGCGGTCACCCTGCTGCTGAGCGAAGATGCGGCGGAGGCGACCGTGCTGGCCCAGGAACTCGATCAGGAAAACCGCCGCCGGCAGGAGCTGACCGAGCGCGTGCTCACCGAGGCCGCCGCCCGCGTGGAGGAGGCGGGATGGGGCGGTGCGCCGGCGCTGGTGGTGTCGGGCGAGGGGTGGCATCCCGGCGTCATCGGGATCGTCGCCTCGCACCTGAAGGAACGCTACAGCCGGCCCGTGGTGATGATCGCCGTGGACGACGGGGTGGGCAAAGGATCCGCCCGCAGCATCGAGGCGCTGCCCATGGTAGACGCGCTGGCCGCCTGCGCCGACCTGCTGCTGCGCTACGGCGGGCACGCCATGGCCGCCGGATTGACCATCGCGCCGGAGCAGATTGAGATGTTTCGGGCCCGCTTCCTCGAAGAAGCGGGGCGGCGGCTGCGGCCGGAGGACCTCGTCCCCACGATCGCCATCGACGCAGACCTGCGCCTCGCCGACTTGACCCCCGCGCTCGCGCGGGAACTGGAGCAGGTGGCGCCGTTTGGGCCCGGCAACCCAGAGCCGGTGTTCGCCGTGCGCGGCGTGCGGGCGATGGCCACGCGGGTGGTGGGGGAGGGGCACCTGCGGCTGGGGCTGACCGACGGGCACGGCTTCGTCGAGGCGATCGGATTCGCCCGCGGCGACGTGGCGGAGGTGCTCGCCTTCACGGGAGCGCGCCTCGATGTCGCCGGCGCCGTGGAACTCGACCGCTGGGGCGACCAGGAGAAGGTCTCGCTGGTGCTGCGCGACCTGATCACGCCGGGGCTCGACCTGGACGCGGTCCTGGCGGACGGCCGGCTGCTGCTGGAGCGCTTGTTCGCCCGTGCCGATGACTACCTCGGGAGCGAACTGCGCGGTATTGAGGAGGCCTGGTCGTTCTACACGAAGGTCGCGGGCGTTACCTTCGAGGGGCGGCAGGAGTTGATTCCGCAGATCCGCGCCGGCCAGTCGCTGCGCCTGGTGCGTGAACCGGCCAACCCACACGACCCCCACGCCATCGCGGTCTGCACCGAGGACGGGCGGCAACTCGGGTATTTGAGCGCCCGTCTGGCGGGACGGCTGGCTCCCTCAGTGGACGCGGGCACCCGCTACACCGTCACGGCCTCGCAGGTCACCGGCGGCGGAGACCGCTCCTACGGCCTCAACGTCTTCATCCAGCGGGAGGAGGCGGCGGGCCCCGCGGACCGACTGCTCTGGACCGCGTGGCAGAATCTCTCATCTCAAGGACTCATCGACCGTCTACGCCTGTATTTGCACCCCGGCCAGCCGCTGCGTGCAGTGCAGGTGCGGGTGATCCAGACCACCCTAGAAGAGGGGCACGTCCGTACGGCCCTCGGTCCCGGCCGCCGCGGCGCAGCCACCGCCGTGATGGCCACGGCCGGGCTGGCGGTGCGGCGCGGCCGCCCGGCGGTACTCGTGCTCCCGCTGGCGAGCCAGGTGGACCGCTGGTATGAGACGTTCGCCCCGCTGCTGCGAGAGGCCGGGTTCCGCGTCTACCGCGCGCACGGCGCGCTGCCGTTGCGACCGCAGCAACGGATGCTCCGCGCGCTGGATGAGGGCCGCGCGGATATCCTGCTGGCCAGCGCAGAGTGGCTGCGCCGAGGTGAACTGCCGGCCGAGCTTCCGGCGGTGGTACTGATCGCCGATCCGGACCTGCCGCACCAGGAGACCCCGGCGGCCATGTCAGCGGGGCCGGCGGTGGCCCGCTGCACCTGGGATTTCGGCCTCTCTGAGCCAGGTACGGGGACGGCGACACCAGCAGACGACGGCTACGTCCGCGCCAACCTGCGGTTGGTCGATCGGCGCGAGTCCGACCGGGACGGGCTGATCGAAGAGTGGCTGGCTGGCGGGGAGAAGACGCTGATCTTCACGCCCGACCGGGCGGAAGCCGTAGCACTGGCCAGGCGCCTCCGTGAGAAGGCGCCGTCACCCGTGGCCTACTATCACGGCGGCCTGCCCGTGCGCGTGCGCCGTGTCCTGGAGCAACTCTTCCTCGACGGCAAGATCACGACCCTGGTGACCACCGCCTCATTTCCGGAATTGTTCGCCCCCGGGAATATCGCGCAGGTCATCCTGGCCGGGCTGCCGCAGAGCCAGACGCAACTGCGGGAGGTGGCGGCTCTTGCCGGCCTCTCCGGGAAAGGCGCATCGGTCGTGCTGGCTTACCGCCAAGAGGATGTCGCGCGGGCCCGGGTCCGCCTCGACGAGCGTTTTCCCCCGCGGAACCGGCTGGCCGACCTGTTCCGGCTGCTGCGGGAAGTGCCGCGGGACGCGCTGGTCTGGCCGGGGGAGACGCTCGGCCGTATCCTGGGCCCGGCGGGCTGGTCTCCCCAAGCCACCGAGGCCGCGCTGGACACGCTGGCCGAGGCCGGGGTGGTCCTCCGAGAGGCCGTGGAGGGCCGCTGGCGGATCGACCTGGCGCCGGGCCTGGAGCGCCGCGACCTGGCCGCCTCTGCCCGCTTTGCCGAGGGGGTGCGCGAGCGGGCCGCCCTGGAGGCCCTCATCCCCTGGGCCTTCGGCCCGGCATCGGCGATCTTGCGCGCGCTGGCCAGTCCGGTCGCACCGCGCTCCCGGCCGTGATACCCTAGTTGAAAAGCATGAAGTGGCTGGAGCAGCGCCGGCAGCAGAGCGCCTTTCAGGACCTGCCGAAACAGGCGCAGGACCTGATCGCGAAGGTTCGCGCCCAGCTCCCCCGTGCCGACCTCGACATCGTCCGGGAAGCCTACCTCTTCGCTGAGACGGCGCACACCGGACAGACCCGGGCCTCGGGCGAACCCTACATTAGCCACTCCGTCGCCGTTTCCAGCATCCTGGTCGACCTGCGCCTCGATCCCGTGACCATCGCCGCCGCGCTGCTGCACGACGTCGCCGAGGACACCGGCGTCACGCTGCCGCAGGTGTCCGAGCGCTTCGGCGTCGAGATCGCCTCTCTCGTGGACGGCGTCACGAAACTGGGCCAGATCGAGTGGCAGAGCCGGGAAGAGCGTCAGGCGGAGAGTCTGCGCAAGATGTTCCTGGCGATGGCCAACGACATCCGTATCGTCCTGATCAAGCTGACCGACCGCCTGCACAACATGCGCACCCTGCAGTACCTGCCGGAGTGGAAGCGCAGGCGCACCGCGCAGGAGACGCTGGACATCTACGCGCCGCTGGCGGAGCGGCTGGGCATCGGACAGATCCAGGCGGAGCTGCAGGACCTGGCCTTCAAAGAGCTTCACCCGGAGGCCTACGACGAAATCGCCACGCAGCTGGCGCAGGCGGCCGCGACCAGCCAGCTGGACCGGGTGATCGACATCCTGCACCGCGAACTGCACCGCGCCGGCATCCGCGTCGAGCGCTACAATATCAGCGCGCGCCCGAAGCAGATCCACAGCATCTGGCAGAAAATGCAGCGTCCTAAGTACGCCGGGGCCTCCGTGGCCCGCATCTACGACCGGCTGGGCGTGCGCATCATCGTGGACTCGGTGCAGGAGTGCTACGCTGCGCTGGGCGTCGTGCACGCGCTGTGGCGTCCCATCCCGGGCGAATTCGACGACTACATCGCCAACCCCAAAACCACCGGCTACCAGTCGCTGCACACCGCGGTGATCTACGAAGGGGAGGCGCTGGAGATCCAGATCCGTACCGCCCAGATGCACCACGAGGCGGAGTACGGGATCGCCGCCCACTGGCGGTATAAGGAAGGGAAACCGCAGGAGCGGGAGTTCGAGAGCAAGCTCTCCTGGCTGCGCCAGCTCCTAGAGTGGCACCAGGAGGTGCAGGATGCGCGCGCCTTCGTCCAGTCGGTCAAGCTCGACCTCTTCCAGAACGAGGTCTTCGTCTTCACGCCGAAGGGTGACGTGATCGACCTGCCCGCCGGGGCCACGCCCATCGACTTCGCCTTCCGCATCCACACCGAAGTCGGCCACCACGCCACCGGTGCCAAAGTGGGTGGCCGGCTGGTCCCGCTCTCGCACCGGCTGCACACCGGCGACATCGTGGAGATCGTCACCAGCAAGACCAGCGCCGGCCCCAGCCGCGACTGGCTCGCCTTCGTGGTCACCAGCAATGCCAAAACCAAGATCAAGCAGTGGTTCAAGAAGGAGCGCCGCGAGGAGAACATCGAGCGCGGCCGGGAGCTGCTGGAGAAGGAACTGCGACGCGCCGGCGCGGTGGCCACCTACCTGAAGAGCGAGCGGCTGCGCGAGGTGGCCAAGGAGTTCGGTCTCCCGTCGGACGAGGAACTCCTGGCGGCGCTGGGCAACGGCGACATGTCTCTCCTCCAGGTGGTGCAGGCGCTGCGGGGCGAGGAGGCCGAGGCCGCGCCCGAGATCGTGCCTCCGGCGGAGGCGGTCCCGCCGGCGCTGGGGCCGCGGCGCGGCGTGCGGGTGCGCGGCGTGGACAACGCGCTGTTGCGCTTCTCCCGCTGCTGCACGCCGCTGCCGGGCGACCGCATCGTCGGCTACGTGACGCGCGGCCGGGGAGTAGCGGTGCACCGCGAGGACTGCCCGAACATGGTCTTCCTCCGGCAGCACCCCGAGCGCCTGCTGGACGTGGAGTGGGAGACGTTGCAGGACGGCAGCTACCCCGTCGAGGTGGAGGTGGAAGCCTTCGACCGGGTGGGGCTGTTGAAGGACATCCTGGCGGCCATCGCCGACTCCCGCACGAATGTGGTCTCCGTGAATGCCCGGGTACGCAAGGACAAGGTTGCGGTGGTGAACCTGGTGCTGGACGTGGGCAACGTGGAGCAACTGCGCGGGGTGCTGCAGCGGGTGGGGCAGGTCGCGGATGTCTTCAACGTCGAACGGGTCCTCCCGAGCTAAGAGCGCAAGGATCCGGACCGCGCGTGCCGTCGCCGGTCCGCGCCGCGGCATCGCCGGCATCGTCCAGCGGCAGGTGGCGGCCCTGAACAGCCGCGACCTGGATAGCCTCATGGCGCTGTACGCGGAGGATGCCGTGCTGGAGTTCCCGGCGAGCCCGGCGGTCAGCGGGCGCGCCGCGATCCGCGAAGCCTTCGCCCGCTTCTTCCAAGACTGGGACGAGGAGATCGTCCTCCGGCGCGTGGTCGCGGCGGGGCAGACGGTGGCGGCGGAGGGGACGGCCCAGGGGCGGCACCGCACCCTGCACCTGCGGATCCCCGGCCGCACGCCGCTGCCGCAGCGGGCCTACCGCCACGGCTTCGCCGTGTTCTTGGAGATCCAACGAGGCAAGATCCGTCGGCACCGCGTCTACTACGACTCGCGGGACCTGGTCCGGCAGTTACTGGGAGGAGGGTGAGTGTTCACCGCCGCGCGCGTCGGGCTGTTTACAGAGTCGGTCATCCGGGAGATGACCCGACTCAACAACCTGCACAACGGGATCAATCTGGCCCAGGGCTTCCCCGACTTCGACCCGCCGGCGGAGTTGATCGAGGCGGCGGTCCGCGCCCTGAACGACGGTTACCACCAGTACGCCATCACCTGGGGCTCGCCGCGGCTGCGCCAGGTCGTTGCCGAGAAGTTTGCCTGGTACAACGGGGTGGAGGTGGATCCGGAGCGCCACATCACCGTGACCTGCGGGGCCACGGAGGCGATGATGGCGACGCTCCTGGCGGTGGTCGATCCGGGGGACGAGGTCGTCATCTTCGAGCCCTTCTACGAGAACTACGGGCCGGACGCGCTCCTCTCCGGCGCCGTGCCCCGCTACGTGCAGCTCCACCTGGACGACCCGGGGTTCGCCTTTGACCCCGCCGAACTGCGCGACGCCTTCTCCCCGAAGACCAAGGCGATCATCCTGAACACGCCGCACAACCCGACGGGCAAGGTCTTCACCCGTGGCGAACTCGAGCTGATCGCCGACCTCTGCCGTACGTTCGACGCCCTGGCCGTCACCGACGAGGTCTACGAGCACATCCTCTACGACGGCATCGGGCACACGAGTATCGCCGCCCAGCCGGGCATGGCGGAGCGCACGGTGACGATCAACAGCCTGTCCAAGACCTACAGCGTCACCGGCTGGCGGGTGGGGTGGGCGATCGCGCGGGATCCCGCCGTCACCGTGGGCATCCGCCGGGCGCACGACTTTCTCACCGTGGGCGCGGCGGCCCCGCTGCAGGAGGCCGGTGTCACGGCCCTCCGGTTCCCGCCGGCGTACTACCGCGGCCTGGCGGCGATGTACGAGGAGAAACGGAACCTGATGCTGCGGATTCTGGGGAAGGCAGGGTTCCGCGCCTTTACGCCGCGCGGCGCTTATTACATCATGACGGACTTCAGCGGGCTGAGTGGGGATGACGATGTCGCCTTCGCCCACCGGCTGGTCACCGATGTGGGCGTGGCCACAGTACCCGGGAGCTCTTTCTACCACGCCCCGGCCCTCGGCCGGCCCTACGTCCGGTTTGCGTTCCCCAAGCGGGAGGAGACGCTGACCCGCGTCGCGGAACGGTTGCACCGCGTGCGCGAGGTGGTCGGCGGATGATCCTCAAGGACACCCACCTGCAGCGGGTCTGACGGATGCGCCGCGCCGAGACCGCCACGCTCACCTGGGCCGACTACCGCGCCGAGTTTCCCATCTTCGAGAGCACGACCTACCTGAACACGTGCTCGCTGGCGCCGCTCTCCCGCCGCGTCGCCGCGGCGGTGGGGGAGTACCTGCGCCTCTGGCAGCAGTTCGGCGCCTCCGCCTGGTACGGGCCGTGGTGGGAGGAGATCGCGACGCTGCGGCGTCGCGTGGCGCAGGTCATCGGCGCCGACCCATCCGAGGTGGCGCTCTTTCCCCATGTGACCGCCGCGCTCGTCGCCGCCGCCTCCGCCGTGGACTTCCGCACCCGCCCGCGTGTCGTCTGCTCCGAGTTGGAGTTTCCGACGACACGCTACCTCTGGCAGACGAAGACGGGGATCGCAGCGGTCACGCTCAATTCACCCGACGGCATGACCCTGCCGCTGGAGGAATACGACCGCGCCGTCGACGATCGGACGGCGCTGGTCGTGGGCTCGCACGTCTACTTTACCAGCGGGATGGTCCAGGACATCACCGCCCTGGCGCGGCTGGCCCACGCCCGCGGCGCCTCCTGCCTCATCGACGCCTACCAGTCGCTGGGGCAGTTGCCGCTGGACGTGCACGCCACCGGCGTGGACTTCCTTGTCGGCGGGACCCTGAAGTGGCTGCTCGGCGGCTCGGGTCTGGCGTTCTTGTACGTCCGGGGGGATTTGATCCCGCGGCTGCAGCCGGAGGTCATCGGCTGGTTTGCGCACCGCGACCAGTTCACGTTCGCCCCAGCCTTCGAATATGCGGCAGACGCCCGGCGGTTCGAAGGCGGAACGCCGTCGGTCGCGGCGGTCTATGCGGCCAGCGCCGGACTGCAGATCGTGCTGGAGATCGGCGTGGAGCGTCTGCGCGCCCGGCAGCTGGAACTGACGTCCGATCTGGTGGCGCGGGCGCGCGAGACCGGGTTGCGGCCGCGCGTGCCGAGTGACCTGCGACAGCACGCCGGGATCGTCACCATCCCCCGCGCGGATCCCCCGGCGGTGGTGCGCGGGTTGCGTGAGCAGGGCGTGATTGTGGACGACCGGCCGGGGGTCGTCCGCGTCTCTCCGTTTTTCTTCAACGTTCCCGATGACCACCAGCGGGCCGTGGACGCATTCGCCGCATTGGAGCGGCGCGGCGTTCGGTAGAGAGCGGTGGGACGTCCGCGCCGATGAAGGGGAAGTCGAAGATAGTTCGGCGGACGGCGCCAAGCGTGCTCCGGGAGTTGAAATCCCTGGCGGATCCCGACGCGGCCAGGGGCATGGCCCGCTTCGGCATCACGGGCGGCACCGTGTACGGCATCTCCGTCACCCGGCTGCGCGCGCTGGCCCGCCGGATCGGCAGGGATCACGCGCTGGCGCGGCGGTTGTGGGCCTCCGGCGTCCACGAGGCGCGCATCCTGGCTTCCCTGGTCGACGACCCGGCCTTGGTCACCGAGGCGCAGACGGAGGCGTGGGTCCGGGACTTCGATTCGTGGGACGTCTGCGACCAGGTCTGCGGCAACCTCTTCGACAAGACGCCCTTTGCCTACCGCAAAGCCCTGGCCTGGAGCCGGCGGCGTGAGGAGTTCGTCCGGCGGGCCGGGTTCGCCCTGATGGCCTGGCTGGCCTTTCACGACAAGGCGGCGACAGATGCGCGGTTGCGCAGGTTTCTACCGGCGATCACCCGCGCGGCTACCGACGAGCGGAACTATGTCAAGAAGGCCGTGAACTGGGCGCTGCGCCAGATCGGCAAGCGGAACCGCGCGCTGAACCGGGAGGCGATCCGCGCGGCGCGCGCCATCCAGCGACTGGAGAGTCCGGCCGCCCGGTGGATCGCGGCGGACGCCCTGCGGGAGTTAACCGGCGAAGCCGCGCAGCGGCGATTGAGGCGGTAGGGGATGCGCCTGATCGTGCAGCGGGTGCAGCGGGCGGCGGTGCGCGTCGGCGGCGAGGTGGCCGCCGAGATCGGGCCGGGGCTGGCCATTCTGGTGGGCGTGCGCACGACGGACACGCCGGCGGAGGCGCAGGCCCTGGCCGAGAAGGTGGCGCACCTGCGCATCTTCAGCGATGAGGCGGGCAAACTCAACCGGTCGGTTCTGGAGGTCGGTGGCGCGGTCTTGAGCGTGCCGCAGTTCACCCTCTATGCCGACGCGTCGAAGGGACGCCGGCCATCATTTGTCGACGCCGCGGGCGGGGCGCCGGCCGAGTCGATCTATGAGGCTTTCAACCGCGAACTGCAGGCGCTGGGGGTCCCCGTGGCCGCCGGGCGATTCGGCGCCGTCATGTTGGTGGAGATCTTCAACGACGGCCCGGTGACCATTCTATTGGAGCGGGAGCGCGCTGACGCGGGGCCCGCCTAAGGCCCCGCGGGTGCGTAGATCAGGCCGGCCGCAGGGGGCCTTCTTCTAGGGCGCGAGCCACTTCCATCAGGTCCTTCGCGGTGTCGACTCCACGCCAGAAGGCGCGGGAGCGGTAGGCTCCGAGGCGGCCCTGCGCGGCCAATTGCGGAAAGGTCGTATCCTCATGGTCGCCGCGGTCCGGCAGCAGCGGCAGGACCTCGCGGGAGAAGACGTAGATCCCGGCGTTGATCCAGTAGGGGAGTTCGGGTTTCTCCCGAAACCCGGTCACGCGATTGCGGGCGTCCACCTCGACGATGCCATAGGGGCTGCGAAACGGCGTCACGACTACCGTGGCGGGCACGCCGTCGCGCCGGTGCTGTTCCACCACTGGAGTGAGGGCGAGGTCGGTGATGATGTCGCCGTTGGTCGCCAGGCAAAGGTCGCGATCGGCGGGCAGCGAGTGCATCGCCTGCTTCAAGGCGCCGCCGCGGCCCAGTGGCTCTTCCTCCACAGAGTAGGAAATCCGCAAATCCCAGCCGCCGCCGTCGCCGAAGAGGTCGCGGATCACCTCGTGCCGGTAGCCGCAGGCGATGACCACAGCGGTCACCCCCTGACCGCGCAGCCAGCGCAGCTGATAGGCCAGCAGGGGCGTGCCGTGGATTTCCACCATGGCTTTGGGCCGGTCGGCTGTGAACGGCCGCAGCCGCTCTCCCCGGCCGCCGGCGAGGACGATGGCCTGCATACCGGGAAGGTATTCCCGCCCCGCGGGAGCCTCTCCTGGCGCAGGGCCGCGGGCCGCTTGCCTTGACCGTCCGCAATGGGCGCCCCTAGAATGAGGGCACGTGCAATGACGGGCAGGAGTAGGAGGCGATCCTCTGAGAGAGGAGACGCCGGGCCCGGCGGGCCGTGGTGGGAGCGTCTCCAGGTCCTCGCCTCCGAAGACAGCCCTGAGCCGTGGGCGCGGTCGCGCGTCCACCGGAGCTCTACCCCGTTACGGTGGAGTGAGCGCCGCCGCCGTATGCCGCCAGGCGCGCGGCGGAAGCAGGGTGGTACCACGGGATCACGCTCCCGTCCCTGGAGGGATGGGGGCGTGTCTGTTTAGCACGCCCGTGATGCTATCCGTAGGGAGGTCCTGATGCCGTACCAGGTCCCGCGGGGGATGCGGGATATTTTGCCGGTTGAGATCGGTCGCTGGCAGGCGCTGGAGCAGCGCATCCGGGCGCTCGCCGAGCGCTTCGGCTTCCGGGAGCTCCGCACGCCCGTGGTCGAGCACACCGAGGTCTTCGCCCGCACGTCCGGCGAGGAGAGCGACCTTGTGCAGAAAGAGATGTACACCTTCACCGATCGCGGCGGGCGCAGCCTGACGCTGCGTCCCGAAGGCACCGCCGCGGTGATGCGCGCCTACATCGAACATGGCGGTTCGTCGTGGCCACAACCCGTGAAGCTCTACTACATCGCCCCGATGTTCCGCTACGACCGGCCGCAGTTGGGCCGCTACCGGCAGCACGCGCAGTTCGGCGCGGAGATCGTCGGCGTGCCGGGGCCGGAGGCCGACGCCGAAGTGATCGGCCTGCCAATCCGGCTGATGCAGAGCCTGGGGCTGGCGCAGGTGGAGGTGCGCCTGAACAGCATCGGCGACCCGGTCTGCCGTCCGCGCTACCTGGAGGCGCTGCGAGACTACTTCAGCCGCTACACGGATGCCCTCTGCGCCGACTGCCGGCGCCGCCTGCAGACCAACCCGCTGCGCATCCTGGACTGCAAGGAGGAAGGCTGCCACAGGATCGCCCGCGAGGCGCCGACGATCTACGGCTATCTGGACGCGGCCTGCCGCGAGCACTTCGAGGGCGTGCAGGCGCACTTTCAGGCGCTGAACATCCCCTTCGTGCTCGACCCCTTCATCGTCCGCGGCCTGGACTACTACACCCGTACCGCGGTGGAGGTCTACTCCGGCAAACTCGGAGCGCAGAACGCGATGTTCGGCGGCGGCCGCTACGATGGCCTGGCCGAGCAACTGGACGGCCCGCCCACCCCCGGCGTGGGGTTCGGCCTGGGACTGGAACGCCTGCTTCTCGTGCTGGAGCAGGAGGGGCTGCCCATTCCCGCAGTGGAGGCGGCGCCGACGGTCTTCGTCGTTGCGGTCGGCGGCGCGGCGCGACGTGAAGCCATCCGGTTGGTGGATGAACTACGGCAGGCGGAGATCGCCGCCGATCGGGATCTCCTCAATCGGGCGGTGCGGGCACAGATGCGGCACGCCGACAAGCTGGGCGCCCGCGTGGCCCTCATTCTCGGCGATGCCGAACTGGCAACCCGCGAGGCGACGCTGCGAATGCTGGCCACAGGCGACGAGCGGCGTGTGCCGCTGGCTCAGGTCACCTCGGCGGTGGCCGCGATCGTGGACGGCCGCCCGTGATGGCCGTGACGACGCTGCCGCGCACATTAGTCCGGGAGGTACGCCCGGGGGAGGACGTGCGCCTGCAGGGCGCCGTGCAGACGGTCCGGGCGCTGGGCGGGCTCGTCTTCATCGTGCTGCGCGATCGCTCCGGGATGATCCAGGTGGTGACGGAGGGCGAGGTAGACCTGCCGCGCGAAGCCGTGGTCGAGGTCGTCGGCCGCAGCCGGGCGGACGGACGCGCGCCCGGCGGGGTGGAGGTGCAGGCAACGGGGATTACGGTCCTGGCCCGTCCGGCGGTGCGCCTGCCTTTCGATATCAGCAAGCCGGTCCTGCACGCTTCCCTGGAGACCGTGCTCGATCACCGGGCCCTCAGCCTGCGTCATCCCCGCGTGGCGGCGGTCTTTCGCATCGCCGCGGCTCTGGCGGGCGGGTTTCGCGAGCATCTGACCGCGGAGGGCTGCACCGAGATCCACACGAGCAAGCTCGTGGCCACCGCCACGGAGGGCGGCGCCGGTCTCTTCAGCGTGGAGTATCCCGGGCGGCCCGCCTACCTGGCCCAGAGCCCGCAGTTGTACAAGCAGATCTGCGTCGGCGCCTTCGAACGCGTCTTCGAGGTCGGGGCGGTCTACCGCAACGAGCCGCACGAGACGGCGCGCCACCTCAACGAGTACACGAGCCTGGACGTGGAAGTCGGGTTCATCGACCTGGACGGTCTGCTCGACCTGGAGACGGGGCTGCTGCGGGCGATGCTGCAGGCGGTGCAGGCACGGGCGGCCGGGGCGCGGGAAACGCTGGAAATCACTCTTCCATCATTCGACTCCATCCCGCGCATCCGGCTGAGCGAGGCCAAGGACCGGCTCGCCGCGCACGGGCTGACCTACAAACCGGAGGAGGACCTCGATCCCGCGGGGGAGCGCCTGCTGGGGCGGGTGTTCGCCGAAGCGGGGCACGACTTCGTCTTCGTCACGCACTACCCGGTCCCGGCGCGGCCGTTTTATGCGCTGCCCGACCCGGCCGAGCCCGCAGTCACGCTGTCCTTCGACCTGCTCTTCCGTGGCCTGGAAGTCACGACCGGTGGCATGCGGATCCACGACTACACACAACTGCGGGAGAACATGGCGCGCTTCCATCTAAACCCCGACTCCTTCACCGGGTATCTCGAGGCCTTCGCCTGCGGTATGCCGCCCCACGGCGGTTTCGCCATCGGCCTGGAGCGGCTGACCGCCCAACTCGTCGGCGCCACCAACATCCGCTGGGCGACCCTCTTCCCGCGCGACCTGCACCGGCTGGAGCCGTGACGGATCCGCTGCGCACCGACTACTGCGGCAGCCTGCGCCCCGAGGACGTCGGCCGGCGTGTGCGCCTGGCGGGGTGGGTGCACCGGCGCCGCGACCTGGGGGGCGTGATCTTCCTCGACCTGCGGGACCGGGAGGGCCTGGTCCAGGTGGTCGTGCAGCCGCAGGCGGAGGAGGCCTACCGGGCCGCGGACGGGGTTCGCCTCGAGTACGTCGTGCTCGTTGAAGGCGAGGTCCTCGCCCGGCCGCCGGGGACAGAAAACACGCGGTTGGCCACCGGCGCGGTGGAAGTGCGGGCCGACGCGGTGACAGTGCTGGCCCCGGCCGAGACGCCGCCGTTTCCCCTGAACGAGGAGCAGCCGGTGGACGAGAGCGTCCGCCTTCGCTACCGCTACCTCGACCTGCGCCGGCCTGTGATGGCGCGCAACCTGATCCTGCGCCACCGAGTGGCCATGGCCACCCGCCGCGCCCTGGACGCGCGGGGATTCGTCGAGGTGGAGACCCCCATGCTGATCAAGTCCACGCCGGAGGGGGCGCGCGATTTCCTCGTGCCGAGCCGGCTCCAGCCCGGTCGTTTCTACGTCCTGCCGCAGTCGCCGCAGTTGTTCAAGCAGATCCTCATGATCGCGGGATTGGACCGCTACTTCCAGATCGTCCGCTGCTTCCGCGACGAGGACCTGCGCGCCGACCGCCAGCCCGAGTTCACCCAGGTGGACGTGGAGATGTCCTTCGCCGACGAAGCCGCGGTAAGGGAGGTCACCGAGGCCGTCCTGGCGGAGGCGATCACGGAGGCCGCCGGGATCCCCGTCGCGCGGCCCTTCCCACGGCTGACCTATACGGAGGCGATGCTCCGGTACGGGACGGACAAGCCGGACCTGCGCTTTGGTTTGGCGATCAGCGACGTCTCCGACTTGTTCGCCCGAGGGGGTCCGGCTTTCCTTGAGGCGGCTGTGGCTGAAGGCGGCGTCGTCCGCGGCCTAGCCTTGCCGGGTGCGGCCGGATACTCGCGTCGCCAGGTCGAGGCCCTCGGGGAGGTGACGAAGGAGGCCGGAGCGGGAGGGTTGGCCACGCTGACCCTGGCTGCTACCGGCATGGGGGGGACGCTGGGCCGACAGGTGCCTGCGGCGCTCGGCACCCGGCTGGCCGAACGTCTGGGCGCGGCGACCGGCGATCTGCTGCTCCTCGCCTGGGGGCCCGCACCCACCGTAGCGGCGGCGCTGGGGCGGGTGCGGTTGACCGCGGCTCAGGAAGCAGGTTTGGTTCCCACCGGCGTCACTCGCTTTTGCTGGGTGACCGAGTTCCCGCTGCTGGAGCGGAGCGAAGAGGAGGGCCGCCTGGTCGCGGTGCACCACCCATTTACCGCGCCGCTGGAGGCCGACCGGCCTCTCCTGGCCACCGACCCGCTGGCGGTCCGGGCCCGCGCCTACGACCTGGTCTTGAACGGGGTGGAGGTCGGCGGGGGGAGTATCCGCATCGCCGACCGCGACCTGCAGCGGCAGGTCTTCACCCTCATTGGCCTCAGCGAACAGCAGGCTCAAGAACGCTTCGGTTTCCTCCTGGAGGCGCTCCGCTACGGCGCCCCGCCGCACGGCGGAATCGCCCTGGGCTTCGACCGGCTGGTCATGCTCGTGGCAGGGGAGGAGACCATCCGCGACGTCATCGCCTTTCCGAAG
>LDXQ01000037.1 GCA_001443485.1 Candidatus Sysuimicrobiota bacterium CSP1-3 | reverse complement strand
AGCCGTGGGAGCGGTCGGGGACGTGCTGGATCTGCTCCTTCACCCAGGTCTTGTACGTCTCCTTGTTCGCCTTCCACATCGCCCACTGGCTGCCGTTGTCGGTGAAGGCCGACTCGTTCACCATCGTGATGCAGTCGTCCACGGGGCAGACCGCCTCGCAGACGCCGCAGCCGCAGCACGCCTCCATGTTGACGTCGTAGAGCCCGTCCGGCGTGACGTCGAAGCAGGAGTCGGGGCACTGCAGCCAGCAGAGCGTGCATTTGATACAGGTGTCGAAGTCCACGACCGGCCGCATCGTGCGCGTGCTGAACTTCTTGAAGTAGGGGTTGCGCGCCGGCCGCCACCCGCCGACCGACCCCGTGGCCGGGTCGGGGAAGGCCTCCCCCGCGACGATGCCGGGGATGGTCACTCCCTCCCTCATCTCCCACCACTTCGGCAGTTCGAACTCGAAGGGTTTCGTCGGGTCGCCGGTGCCAGGTCGGACGGTCATCGTCTCCACGCGCTCGTGGGACTTGCGCGCGGAGGCGACCTTGTGCTCGTGTTTCCACTCCTGGCGGACGGCCGCCTCCACCGCCTCCAGGCTGATCAGGTCGGGCATGAGCCGGGCGATCGCGCCGAGGATACGGACGTCGGTGTGGTCGTCCTTGTAGACCCAGAGGCCGGAGAAGGAGGGCAGTCCGCGCACGACAGCCAGGTGGTACGGATACTCCTTGGCGTGGGCCATCTGCAGCAGGTCGTCGAAGGGGAGCATCGTCGTCACCAGCACGTAGCCGCCGGGCTTGGTCAGCTTGTTGATCGGCTGGAGCCCGTACCAGGCCCAGGACTCCACGCCCTTGCATAACGTGTCGTCCACGACAATGCTGATGTCCACGCTCTTGGGCTCGTACTGCGCCATGCTGGCCTGCAGCTCTTCCTCGTTGTCGGCGACGATGGCGAAGTTCTTGGCGGGGATGCCGTTGCGCTCCGGGCTATCGCCGTAGCGACCGAAGGCGATGCCGGTCTTGCCCTGCTTCACCGCGGCGAGGACGATGCCGCGGCAGATGTTCTTGGCCAGGTTCTTCTGGAAGATCCCCCGGTAGACGACTTCCACTGAACGGGTCGCCATCGCTGCCTCCCTATGCCGGCATCCGCTGCAGAATCTCCCCGATCTCCTCGAGGTGCCGCTCCATCGCGTGCATCGCCGCCTGGGGATCGCGGCGTCGCAGCGCCGCCAAGATGCGGCGGTGTCCCTCCAAAGACCGCTGCGGCCGGCCCTGCACCTGGAACGAGCGCGCCCGCCCCTCGCGCAGCAGATCCATCAAGACGTCCATCACTTTGAGGATGACCTGGTTGCGCGCAGCGGTGGCCAGCCGGTAGTGGAAAGCGGTGTCTTCATCGATGGCGGGTTGTTCCTCCCGCACCTTGGCGCTCTGTCGCTGCAGGATCTCCTCCATCGCCTGGATGTCCTCGTCGCTGGCGTTCTGCGCGGCGCGGTAGGCCAGCGCCGGTTCGATGATCCGCCGCGCGTCCAGCAGGTCGGCGAGCAGGTCTTTGCGCCGCAGCAGGACGGAGGCGAGTGGGGAGACGACGGTGTCGAGGGTGAGTTCCCGGACGACGGTTCCCTCGCCCTGCCGCGGCACGACCATCCCGGCCAGCTCCAGGACGCGAATGGCGTCGCGCACGGAGGCGCGGCTCACGCCGAACGCTTCGGCCAGTTCTCGTTCGGCGGGGAGACGGTCGCCGGGGCGGAGTACGCCGTCGGCGATCTGCTTCTGAATCTGGGCGGCAACAGCTTCGTAGACCCGGGTCCGACGAACGGGCTGAAACTTCGGAGGAGCAACGACTGGGTTCAATTCTTTACCGCGGCGCTCCAGAGTGGTCAGACCACCTGATGGTCTGACAACTACAATCGCACGGAAGAGCGCCGGGTGTCAAGCGCCGGAGTTCGCGCGGATCCGGAGGGGTACCTACGGGCCGGTTCTGCTCTCCAGAATACGGATGGCCCGTTCGAGGGTGCGCCGGCGGACCTCGGCGCGGCGCGCCGGATCGGGGTTCAGGCCTCCCGGCCCCGGACCGCCCACGCCCGGAGCGGGAGGGCCGGCGCCGGGGCGACGCCGTTGGAGCCGATCGCGCGCCTGCTCCCGCAAGCGATCCAGGGCGGCGCGCTGCGCGGGCGTGAAAATCGCGAAGATCTGATCGGCGATCGCCTGCGTGACCTGGCGATCCTCGGGAGAGCTGTCCCGCAGCACCTTCAGCAGAGGGAGAATCTGCCGGGTCTGGTCGCCGGTCAACTGCTGATCACCGCTCCGCTCCAGCGCCATCACCGCCAGCGCCGCGCGCAGCGCCGGATCGCCGCCCTGCGACTGTGTCTGTGCAGTCCCGCCCCGGCCGCAGGCGGCCAGCGAGAGGAGCGCGATCGCCACCAACGTCGCGTGTCTCATCGCCTACTCATGGCGCAGCGCCTCGATCGGGTCCAGTCGGGCTGCCCGCTGGGCCGGATACAAGCCAAAAAAGACGCCGACAGCGACGGCAAAGGAGAACGCCAGCAGCACGGCCTGAGGCGAGATCAGCGTGGCCCAGCCGGCCAGCCGCGTGATCAGCCGTGAGCCGACGACGCCCAGGAGGATGCCGACGATCCCGCCGCTGACGCTGAGGGCGACGGACTCGATGAGGAACTGCACCAAGATGTCGCGCATCCGCGCCCCCACCGCCTTGCGGATGCCGATTTCGCGTGTGCGTTCCGTGACCGAGACCAGCATGATGTTCATGATGCCGATGCCGCCCACGATCAGCGAGACCGCGGCGATGCCGCCCAGCAGCAGCGTCATCGTGCGGGAGACACCGGTGAATGCCTGCAGCACGTCCGCCTGGCTGCGGACGGAGAAGTCGTCGTCGCGCGTGGGCCCCAGCCGGTGGCGCTGGCGCAGCAGGTCGCCGAGGCCGGTCTGGGCGTCCGGCATGGCGTCCGGCGAGGTCACCTGTACGTAGATCGTGCGAACGTAGTCGATCCCGAACAGGCGCCGCTGCGCCGTCGTCAGCGGGACAAACACGACGTCGTCTCGATCGAAGAACCCCGTCGCCCCCTTCGGCTCCATCACGCCGATGACGGTGAAGGTGACCCCGCGAATCTTGATCTGCTGCCCCAGCGGGTCGGTGTCGGGGAAGAGCTCGCCGGCCACCGTCTGCCCCAGCACCGCGACCTTGGCCCGCCGGCGCATGTCCGCGTCGCTGATGAACGATCCCGCGGCGGGGTGAAAGTTGCGGACGGCGGGAAACTGGGGGGTTACGGCCGATACCTGCGTGTAGACGTTCTGCTCCCGGAAGACCACCTGTGCCGGGCGCTGGAGTTCTGCGCTCACGCCGGTGACGTTGGGGACCTCCTCCTGAATCGCCTCGGCGTCCTCGAGCGTCAGCGTGCGGACCTGCCCCGTCGTGGCAATGCCGCCGAACTGCTGCGTCCCGGCAAAGACCGTAAGCAGATTGCTCCCCAGCGACTCCACCTGCTCGGTGATCGCCTGGCGGGCCCCCTGCCCGATTGCCACCATGGCCACGACCGCCCCCACGCCGATGATCACCCCCAGCATCGTCAGCAGGGAGCGCAGCGGGTTGGCGACAATCGCGCGCCAGGCGATGCGGACGGTGACGGCCAGGTTCATCCCGCCGGTCCTCCCACCCGCTCCGGGCGGCGGCGGAGGGGTTCGTCGCGGACGATCCGCCCGTCCCTGAACTGGACGAGCCGGCGCGCATGCGCGGCAATCTCCGCGTCGTGGGTGACCAGGACGATGGTCATCCCCTGGTGCGAGAGACGCTCCATCAGGCTCATGATCTCTCCCGCCGCGGTGGAGTCCAGATTGCCTGTAGGCTCGTCCGCGAGGACGATCGCCGGGGACATCACGATGGCCCGGGCAAACGTGACACGCTGCTGCTCCCCACCGGAGAGCTGGGTCGGCAGATGGCGGGCCCGGGCCCGCAGGCCGACCGCGTCCAGCGCCGCCAGGGCCCGGGGGCGGCGATCCGTTACGCCGGCGTAGACCATCGGCAGCTCTACGTTCTCTACGGCAGGTGTGCGCGGCAGCAGGTTGTACGACTGGAAGACGAAGCCGAAGCGGCGGTTGCGCAGCCGCGCCAGGGCGGTGTCATGGAGCGTGGTGACATCGACCCCCTCGAGCCGGTAGGTCCCGGCGGTGGGTCGGTCCAGGCACCCCAGGATGTTCATACAGGTCGACTTGCCCGAGCCGCTGGGGCCCATGATGGCCACGAACTCCCCGGGGTCGATGGTCAGCGTCACGCCCCGCAGGGCCGGCACTTCCAGCCCATCCATCTGGTAGACCTTCTCGACGTTCTCGAGTTCGATCAGCGGCATCGGCGGCCTTCAGCCTCGCCCGGGCGGGGTCCGTCGCGGGAACTGCGGCTGGAAGGGGTTCACCGGTTGTTGCGGGCGCGTCGCCCCGCCCGGCGCGCCGGCGGCCGGACCGAGGTCGACGATCTGCCCCTCCGTGAGACCCCTGAGGATTTCCACCTGCCGGCCGTCAGTGGCGCCGGTCTGCACGACCACAGGGACGAGCTTCTCTCCCTCCACCAGGAAGGCGGCCTTCTCTTCCTTGCCGCGCACCGCCTCAACCGGCACGAGCAGGACGTTCCGCCGCTCGGTGATGATAAACTCGCCGTCTACGGACATGCCGAGGCGCAGCGCGGGGTCGGGGTGCTCAAGTGTGACGATGACGGCAAACTGCGTGACATTCTGCACGACGGTGGACTGGGGGGCGATGCGCTCTACCCGGCCGGTAAACGTGCGGTCGGGCAGGGCATCGGTGGTGATCCGCACGGACATCCCCGGCTTGACCTGGGCCACATCCGACTCGTCCACGGGGATGTCTGCCTGGATGACCCGGACGTCGGCGATGGTCAGCACCAGGGTGCCCCCGCCGGTCAACCCACCGATCACCGACTGCCCCCGCTGCACGGCCAGGCGGGCGACGATGCCGGAGATCGGCGCGGTGATCCGCGCCTCCGCCAGCCGGTCCCGGGCCTGCGCCAACTGGGCGGCGCTGTTGCGCACGGCTGCCTCGGCCGCAGCGACGTCGGCAGCCTGCACGTTCTCCTGCAACCGCGCCGCTCTGGCGGTTGCCAGAGCAGAGTCGGCCTCCCGCACCTGAGCCCGGGCGATGGCGATGTCCTCCGGGCGGCTCCCGGCCTGCAGTTGTGCCAGCCGCGCCTGCGCCGCCCGCACCTGCGCCTGGGCGACGGCGAACTGGTTCTGCGCCTGATCGAGTTCGGAGCGGGCGATCAGTCCGGCGTCGAACAGCTGCTGGGTGCGCTCAAGGTTCCGCCGGGCCAGGTCCAGCGCCAGCTCGGTCTGCCGCAGCGCTTCACGGGCCTGCGCAATCTCCTCGGGGCGCGAACCGGCCAGCACTTGAGTGAGGCGCGCCCGCACCGTGGCCAGAGCGTCCTCGGCCTGGGCGATTCGTGTCGCGTTCTGCGCCCGGGTCGCGGTCAGCGTGTTCCGCGATTGGTCCAGCCGCGCCCGAGCCGCGGCGAGTTGCGCCTGCGCCGTTTCGTAGCCAGCCTGGGCGTCTTCGTCGTCGATCACCGCCAGCTGCTGTCCCGCGGTGACATGATCGCCTTCCTGCACGACCAACTCGACGACGGTGCCGGTGGCCCTGGAGCGGACCTCCACCTGCGCGTACGGCTGCAGCGTGCCGGTGCCCGACACGCTGACAAGCAGATCCCCCCGCGTCACCACCGCCGTCCGGCGCGTCTCCTGCGGGGTCTGGGAGACTCCGCGACTGCGCACGACCCAGATGAGAGCGGCCAGGACGGCGAGGACGGCGGCAACTGCTGCGGCTCGTTTCACCATTGCTCCCTTCGATACCACACCGAAGCCATCAGGAGGAGATCGCCGATTCCGCCAGAGATGCCGGGCGGGGGCTTCTACAGCGTAGCGTTTCTAGACCCGAATCGGTGCCCTCTATGTTAGACGCGCAGAAGCAGTTCCCGGTTCAGGGGTCGCCGACGCGCGCCGACCCGCCGGCGTCTGCTGCGTCACCGCTGGTCCCGGCGCCGGAGACGGGGAGAGGACGGCGGAGCGCGGCGGCCTGGGGCGCGCGGTCCTGCCTCCGTCGCTCTCGGAGCACCTCCACGGTCACGTACAGGGTGGGGATAAAGATGAGGGTCACCAGGGTCGACACCGCGAGCCCCCCCAGGACGCTGCGGGCCAGCGGCGCCTGCAGTTCCGCCCCCTCGCCGATGCCGATGGCCACCGGCAGCAGACCCAGGACGGTGGTCAGGGTGGTCATCAACACGGGGCGCAGGCGCGTTGCCGCGGCGTCGACGACGGCCTCGTGCAGCGGCAGGCCCTCCTCGCGGTGCCGGGTCAGGATGAAGGTGAGGAGGACGATGGCGTTGTTGACGACGACGCCGACGAGCACGATCAGGCCTGTGAGCGACTGGATATTCAGCGTGGTCTTCGTCAGGAACAACAGCAGGAACGAGCCGGTAAGGGCAAACGGGACCGCGCCCATGATCAGCAGCGGCTCCAGCAGCGCTTCAAACTGCACGGCCATGACCGCATAGACCAGGACCACGGCGACGAGGAATCCAAAGGTCAGCTGCCGGTTGGCCCGCTGCTGCTCTTCAAACTCGTCGCCGTAGGAGAGAGCGAACCCCTCGGGCAGGTCCAGGCGCGCGATCCGCTCCCGCACGTCGCGCATGACGCTGCCGAAGTCCCGCCCGCTGATTCCCGCCGTCACGGTCGTCACGCGCTCGCGGCTCTTGCGGAAGATCGAGGCCGGGGCCACGTCCCGCTCCAGCGCGGCTACCTGGCTGAGGAGGACCTGCTCCCCACCCGGTGTCGTGATGGGGACCGAGAGCACGTCCAGCGGGGTCCGCCGGTCGACTTCACGCAGCCGCACGACGACATCCTGCTCCCGCCCGCCCTGGCGGAAGATGGTGGCGACGTCGCCGCCGACCGCCACGCGCAGCGCGTTGACGACCTGCTGGGGCGTCAGGCCAAACGCGGCGGCGCGCTCGATGTCGACGCGCACGGTGAGTTCGGGGACGAGTTCCTCCCGGGCAACGCTCGCGTCGGTGACCCCGGGGATCTCCTCCAGGATCTCCCGCACCTGCTGCGCCAGCCGCAGCCCCTGCGTCAGGTCGAACCCGCGGATCTCCACGGCGATGGGGTCGGCCTGGCCGAAGCGCAGCACGGCGAGGCTCCCCGCGCTGGGGCGCACAGAGACGCGCCCACCGGGGACCTGCAGGCGCCGGCGGAGCTCAGCGGCGACCTCTTCCGTGGACCGGGCGCGATCCCGCTTGTCCTGGAGGCGGATGCGGAGGAACCCGCGACTGGTGCGCCCGCCGAAACTGGCGGACCCGGCGGTGAGAGTCACATCCCGGATCTCCGGCGCGGCTTGCCGGGCCGTCCGCTCCAGCGCGGTCAGGCTCTCCACGGTCAGCGGCAGCTGTGTGCCCACGGGCAGGTCCACGCTGATGAAGATCTCGCCCTCGTCCGCCTGCGGCACGACCTCTCGGCCGAGGAACTGATAGAGCCCCAGGCCGAAGGCAAACACCAGCAGGCTGACCAGGTAGACGACGGGGCGGTGGTGCAGCGACCAGCGCAGCACGCCCCGGTAGGCGTTGACCAGCGACACGGTCCAGTGCCGGTCGTCGCCCCCGCCTGTGAGCGCGGGCAGGAAAGAGGCCAGGACCGGCGTGAGGGTGGCGGAGACGGCGAGGGAGCAGAACAACGCGAAGATGACGACGGCGGAGAACTGAAAGAAGAGCTGGGTGGTCAGGACTTCCCCACGGAGGAAGAGGATCGGCAGGAAGACGACGACGGTGGTGAGGGTGGAGGCGATGACCGGGGGCAGCACCTCTCCGGCCCCGCGCAGCGCGGCCTCCCTGCCGGCCCGTCCCATCTCCCGGTGGCGGAAGATGTTCTCCAGGACGACGATGGAGGAGTCGACCAGCATGCCGATGCCCAGCGCCAGCGCGCCGAGCGTCATCAGGTTGAGGGAGTAACCAAAGAAGAACATCACGGCGAAGGTGGCCACCACCGAGATGGGGATCGCCGTGGCGATCACCAGGACGCTGCGGGGGTCCCGCAGGAAGAGGAAGAGGATGGCGATGACCAGCCCGCCGCCGACGAGCAGCGCCTGCTGCACGGAGGCGACGCTGCGCCGGATAAAGCGGGCGTTGTCGCCGATCACCAGCACCGTCGCACCCGGCAGGGCCGTGTTGAGCTGCCGGACTTCGTTCAAGACCGCGTTCGAGACGGCGACGGTATTGACGCCGGGTTGGCGCTGAATCTGTAACAGGACGCCCGGCTGGCCGTTGATGCGCACCAGCCCCCGCTCTTCCTCGGTGCCCTCCCGGACCACGGCCACGTCGCCGACGAAGATCGGCGCCCGTCCGCGGACGGTGACGACGGTGCGCCGGATCTGATCCAGGTTGCGATACTGACTCAGCGCCCGCAGCCCGAGTTCCCGCGTGCCCTCCACGACCTGCCCCGCGGGCGAGGCCAGATTGGCGGCCGCCAGCGCGTTGACCACGTCGCGTTCCGCGATCGCCAACCCGCGCATCCGCCCCTGATCCAGTTCCACGAGGATGCGGGCGCGCACGCCGCCCTGCACATCCGCCAGGGCCACCCCGGGAACGCGCTCTAGCCGGAAGAGTATCTGCTCATCCGCGAGCTGGCGGAGCGCCGCCACGTTTTGCGCATCCCGGGCGACGAGGCCCAGCTGCATGATCGGAGATTGGGAGGGGTCGAACTTGAAGATGACGGGCGGGTCCACCCCGTCGGGCAGCCGCCGGCGGACGCGCTCGAGGGCCGCCCGGATGTCGTTCGCCGCCGCGTCCAGATCGGTGCCGAAGGGGAAGGTGACCGTGACCCGCGAGCTCCCTTCGCTGGACGTGGACAGCACGTCCCGCACGCCCGCGACCGTACTCACCGCTTCCTCCACCACGCGCGTAACCAGATTCTCGACTTCCTCCGGGCCGGCGCCGGAGTAGCTCGTGGAGATCGTCAGCCGGGCGAATGAGATGTCAGGCAGCAGGTCGATGGGGAGGCCGGCCAGCGCGCTGAGGCCGACGAGGACCACCGCGCTGAAGATGATCAGCGTACCGATCGGCCGCGCGACGGCGAGTCGGGAAAGATTCATGGCTGCCCTCCCGACACCACGACGGCGGCGCCATCACGCAGGGTAAGCTGGCCAGCGATCACCACGAGCTCCCCTGCAGCCACGCCGCGCCGGATCTCCACCCGCTCCCCGTCGCTGACGCCGGTCTCAACCTCGCGGGCGCGCGCCGTCGCTTGCTGCACAACGAAGAGACGCTTCATCCCATCCTGCTCCAGCACAGCGTCCACAGGGACCGTGACCACATTCACGCGGTGGGCCAGCACCAGGTCCACCCGGGCCGTCATCCCCGGACGCAGCCGGCGCTCCGGGTTGGGGACCTCGATCTTCACCTCGGCGGTGCGGGTGGCGGCCGCCAGTACCGCACTGATCGTCGTCACGTTGCCCTGAAAAGTTCGCCCTGGCAGCGCATCGGCGCTGATGGCGGCCGACATGCCCGGCCGGAGGAACACCGTCTCCCGCTCGGCCACGGGAATGCTGATCACGACCGGATCGACATCGACCATCTGCAAGAGCGCCGTCGACGGGGTCACGGTGGCCCCCGGGTCCACAAGGCGGCGGCTGACGACACCCGCGGCCGGCGCGCGAACGGTACTCTCCGCCAGCAGGGCTTGGGCTTGTCGCAGGGTGACCTCGACCTGCGCGAGCTGGCTCTGGGCCTGACGCAGAGCCACCTCCGCCTGCTCGACCTGCTTTCGGGCCACGTTGATCTCTTCCGGCCGCGGGCCTCCGCGCAGCAGGTTGAGCTGCTCTTCCGCACTGCGCAGGCGCGTTTCCTGCAGGACGACGTCGAGACGGGCGGCTTCTACGGCCTGGCCGGAGACGAAGCCCTGCGCGTATAGCTCTTCGGCGCGCTTCAATTGCTGACGGCTGTACTCCAGGTTGGCGCGCGCCTGCCGGACTTGCTCCTCCGCCTGGCGAATCTGCTCGGGCGGCGTTCCGGCGAGCAGTTGGGCCAGACGCGCTTCCTGCGTGGCTAAGGTGACGCGGGATTGTTCGACCTGCAGGCGCTGCGTGTTGGCGCTCGCCCGCGCCTGCTCAACCTGGAACCGCAGTTCCTTCGGATCCAATCGCGCCACGACCTGACCCTTCTGGACCAGATCGCCTTCCTGCACGGGGATCTCGGCCACAATCCCGCCGATTCGGGAGACGACGTCCACGCGGGCGCGGGCCGTCACCTCGCCAGCGTACGAGGCGCGCGTCGTGATGGTCCCCCGCGCCGCGGGCACGGCGCGGACGGCAACAGCCCGTGCCCTCGCGGAACCGGCGGGGGCGGATTGCGCCTGCCGAGTCCTGATGACCTCGGTGGTGCGCCAGCCCACCAACCCGGCCACGGCGAGGACGACGATGATCACTACCGCTCTGCGCATCCGGTCCCCCCGGGATCAGGCCATGTCAGGGTAACACGGCCAGAGCCACGGCGCGGCGGAGTCCCACCGTTGTGGTCCACCGGTCCGCCGCCGCCTGCACAAGAGCCACCTCCGCCGCGGCCAGATCGGTCTGCGCCGTCGTGACCTCGACGATCGTCCCCACGCCCGCCGCGTACCGCCCCTGCGCCACGTTGAAGGCCTCACGCGCGGCAAGCGCGGAGCGGCGCGCGGCCTCGAGTTTCGCGATCGCTGTGGCCACCTGCAGCCGGGTCAGCAGCGCCTCCTGCCGGACCAGGAACCGCAGGCTTTCCAGCCGCGCGCGGCTGGCATCCAGGTTGGCGCGCGCCGCTTCAACCTGCGCCGCGCGGCGGCCACCGTCAGAGAGCGGAATCGTGATCCCGACACCGACCGACCATGTACCGGAGGCGCTGGTGCCGGTGCCACCCGTGCCAATGAGGACGTAACGCCCGTCCAGCGTCACGGTCACTCCTCCTTGAATCATCGCCATCGCCAGGCCCGCCTCCGCGGCCCGCACGTCCGCTTCGGCGCGCCGGACTTCAGGGCGCTGCAACGCCCGTTGAAGCGCGTCCGCCTCGGAGATCTCCTGCGGCGGTGGCTCTGCCGGGGCGGTAACGGTCAGCGGTCCGGCGCCCTCCAGCCCCATGGCCGTGCGCAGGGTCGTCCGGTTGGTCTCTGCCTGCCCACGGGCATTGACCAGGTCGTAATCCGCCGCGGCCAGCACCGACTCCGCGCGAATCACGTCCGCGCGCGCCACCCGGCCCGCCCGGAAGTTCGCCTCCGCCGCGGACAGTTGCGTCCGTGCCTGCCTCACCGCCTGCTCGCGCAGGAGGATCACCTGGTCGGCCACGATCACGCCCATGTAGGCCTGCACCGTCTGGATGGCCACGTCGGTGATCACCGCGGCCAGCGCCTGGCGCGCCGACTCCGCCTGCGCTTCGGCCTGGCGAATCTGGGCCTCTCGCAATCCCCCATCGTAGATCAGGTAGGTGACCCCCGCGCTCACCTGGCCAGACGTGGTGGATGACCCGGTCGAATTGCCCAGACTGCCGCCCGCGCTCAGGCTCACCGTGGGGGCCAGACCGGCGCGCACTGCCTGCACCTGGGCCTCGGCTGCCCGCACGACCGCCCGGCTGGCCGCCACCTGCGGGTTGTGCTCGAGGGCGAACGCGACCGCATCCGCCAGTGCAGCGACGGCCTGCTGGCCCTGCGCGGGAGATGCCGCCTGGAGCATCAAGAGGACGCAGACGAACACTGTCCCTAAGACGTGCCGCACGTGCCGGTCCCCCTCCACCTACGACCCTGCAAGTTCTACGAGCAGCGGCAGGACGGCGGTTCCCCGCAGGGTGCCCAGCGTCCCCCTCGCCGCCTCCGCTTCCGTGAAGCGGGCGCGCCCGTCGCTCCCACTCCCGGCCACGAGCAGCGGGACGGGATCGGCGCTGTGCCCGCGGGTCTCGCAGGGCGTGGCGTGGTCGGCGGTGACCGCCCACAGCCAGTCCCGCGGCGCGGCGGTAAGCAGGGGACCGAAGAAGTCGGTGTCGATCTGCTCGATGCTCGCGCGTTTGCGTTCGCAGTCGCCGTCGTGCCCGGGCTCGTCCGGTCCTTTCAGATGCAGGTAGAGACCATCGTACGCCGCGCTCGCCTCCAGCGCGCTTGCGGCCCACGCCCGGTAGCCGGCGCCGGGTGGGATCTCCACGATGTCCATCCCCAGGGAGCGGGCGATGCCGCGTTCCACCGGCATCTCCACGACGCAGGCCAGGCGCACGCCGAAGCGCTGCGCCAACGGTGGGACCGTCGGCAGATGGTCGCCGGCATCGCGCACGAGGATACCGTTTGCCGGCATGTGCCCGGCGGCCCGGCGGCGGACGTTCACCTCATGTTCATCCAGAACCTCGCGGCTCTTGCGCGTGAACTCGTTGACCAGTTCCGCCGCCACCCACGCCTCCGCGCTGTCGTCCAGCGCGCGGCACTCTTCCACCTCGTTGCCGGCCACCGCCTTAGCCACGCCCAGGCCGCCCAGGCGGGCGTAGGCGGGGTCGGTGTTGGTGATGTTGGCGGAGAGTCGTCCTTCTTTTGGGTAGAAAACAACGGTGCAGCGGTGGCCGATAGTGGCCCGGACGATAAACTCCGCGGGCGCCGCAGTCACGCGCACCTGGCTGTTCACGGCCTCGGCGAGCCGACGCGCTTCCTCGGAGGTGAGGTTCCGCCCCACGCGCCGGTCCACGATGCGCCGGCCCGCTCCCAGCGTGGCGAAGTTCCCGCGCAGCGCCAGGTCGCCGTCGTCGAAGGCGAGGTCCGCGCCCAGCGCCTCCAGCGGCCCCCGGCCGGCGTGGTAGGTCTGAGGATCGTAGCCCAGCATCGCCATCACGGCGACGTCGGATTCGGGCGCGATGTCCGGACCGACGGTCTGCACGAGCCCGAGACGCCCTTCGCGCGCCAGCCGGTCCAGATTCGGCGTCCGGGCGGCGCCCAGCGGCGTCTGCCCGCCCAGCGCGGCGATGGGGCGGTCGCCCACCCCGTCCAGGATGACATAGAGGATCTTCTTCATTCGGGGCTCCAGGAATGTTCCACTCCAGGGTATGCTACGGAATCGCCCGCCACACCTGCAGACACGCCGTGCGCTGCGGACCAGAGATCAGCGGGCACGGCGCAGCCGCCGGAGCAGCCCGCCGCTGAAGGTGCCGGCGCACACCTCCTCCGCCGGTCCCGTCAGATGCACCGTCCAGTCCGCGTCGATCGTCACCCCGAGCTGCCCACCTGGCATGGCCACGGCGACACGGCGACCCGCACGCCCTAACCGGGCCGCCGCCGCGGCGACCGCGCCGGCGCTGGTGCCGGAGGCCTGCGTCTCCCCGGCGCCGCGCTCCCAGATCAGAATCTCCAGGCGGTCCGGCGCGAGCACCTTCGCCATCTGCACATTAGTGCGCCGGGGGAACGCCGGGTGCGTCTCCAGATGGGGACCGAGGCGGCGCAATTGGCTCACATCGAGCGCATCGACGAACACCTCGCAGTGGGGATTGCCCACCGACACCGCCGTCACCCGGATCGTCTCGCCCTCGACCGTCAACGGTTCGTCGAGCACCTCCCGGGAGGGCCCGGCTACCGGAATCGCATCGCTGTGAAATGTCGCCCGCCCGACGTCCACGGTGATGCCGGCGACCCGCCCGCGGCGCACCGCCAGCGCGGCCCGCGCCACGCCGCCGCGGGTCTCGATCGTGAAGTTCCGCTTCCTTGTATGCCGGTGGTCGTAGAGAAACCGCGAGAGGATGCGCAGGCCGTTGCCGCTCTTTTCCGCCTCGCTGCCGTCGGGATTGAAGATGCGTACGCCGAAGTCGGCACGCCGTGACGGGACAAGGGCCAGGATCCCGTCCGACCCGACGCCGGTGTGGCGGTCGCAGATGGCCCGCACCGCCGCCACCGTCAGTTTGAAGGAAAGATCCTTCGGCTCGACGACCAGATAGTCGTTCCCCAAGCCGTGGCCCTTGACGAACCAGTTGCGCGGCCGCGCCTTCATCGCGCCGCCGCCCGCACGCGCCGGGTCAGGTCCGCGGCGGCCAGGATCGCCGCGGCCATGGAGTCGGCGCGGGCCACGCCTTGCCCCGCGATGTCGAACGCCGTGCCGTGGTCCACCGAGGTCCGGATGAAAGGCAGTCCCAGGGTCACGCTGACCGCGCCGTGGAAGTCCACCGTCTTCGCGGCAATGTGCCCCTGGTCGTGATAGAGCGAGAGGACGGCATCATAGCGCCCCTCCATCGCCTGCGCGAACACCGCGTCCGCCGGGACAGGACCGTGGACGTCGATGCCGCGGGACCGCGCCTCCTCCACCGCGGGCGCAATCTGCTCCTGGTCCTCCAGGCCCAGCGCCCCACCCTCGCCGGCGTGCGGGTTGAGCGCGGCGACGGCGACGCGCGGGCGCACGAAGCCAATCGAACGGAGGGCCTCGTCGATGCGCGGCAGGATCGCGGCGATGCGCGACCGTGTCACCTGATCGACCGCCTCGCGCAGCGAGAGGTGGCGCGTGAGGAAGAAGATGCGCAGATTCCGCACCTGAAACATCGTCAGGGGATCGGGCCGGCCGGTGAGCGCGCCGAGCATCTCGGTGTGGCCCGGGTACCGATATCCCGCGCGCCAGAGCGCTTCCTTGCTGATCGGTGCCGTGGCCAGAGCGTCCACCCGACCGGCGAGGGCTTCCTGGACGGCCCGTTCGATGAACTGCCCCGCCGCCGCCCCGGCGGTGGCCTGCACCTTGCCCCATTGCAGCCGGTGGTCCACGTTGGCCAGGTCGATCAGGCGCGGCGATCCCTCCGCGACAAACTCGACGCCGACGCCGGTCGCCCCCATCGCCCGCTGCAGCACCCAGCGGTCGCCGATCACGACAACGTCCAGGGACTGGCGCGCGGCGTCCTCGGCCAGCGCGCGCACGACGACCTCCGGCCCGATGCCGGCCGGATCGCCGATGGTCACGCCCACGGTCGGCCGCAATCTCGTCTCAGCCATGACGAATTCCTGCCATCAGCGGATTTCGGCTAGCGCCTCCTCGAGCGCAATCAGCTCATCTCCCACCCCAAACCGGGCAGCGACCGGCGCCAGGGAGGCGCGATAGGTCCGGGCGAGCCGGCGCACCATCTGGGGCGTGAACTCTCGGTACGACGCCTCGACAACGCTCCGCTCGGACGCCGTCATGGCGCGAAAGGCCCACTTCCCCCCGTAGATCGACCGGCCGGCGCGCGCCCCGACCGCGTGGAAGACGGCCTGGCGCATCCCCTCCACGAGGGATTGGAAATTGAAGAGGTCCCTCCTACCATACGCTTTGAGGGCGTCGTGCACAAAGAACGCAAACCAGTGCATCCGCTGCTCCAGTTCCTGCCGCACCTCATCCGGGGGTTTGCGCCGCCGCAGAGTGCCGAGCGCCCGACGCAGGCGGCCCCGGCGGTCCAAGACGACCCTGTGGGGCGTGTACGGCATCTGTTCACCCACGTGCTTGATCTGGCTGAACACGACGTCCACCTGCAGCCCGATCGGCGGAAAGAGGGACTTCCCGTAGAGGAGGGCGACCATGCGGCAGTGTCCCCACCCGCGCTCCAGTACCCGCACCGGCGGACCTACCGCCTGGCCGATCGGACCGCGCAGGGACCAGGCCTTCCGAAACGCCGCCGCGCTGTTCCGGGATGCCACGCCCAGGTCGATGTCGGAGAACCAGTCGCGCCCCGCCACCAGCGACCCGGAGAGAAACACGCCTTCGACGGCGGCTTCGCGGACCAGCACCTTGGCGATCGCATCCACGATGCGCTCCCAGCGACCGTCGGCGGCGGGCGTGGCCCACGTCATCGGGGGACGCGCCTCTGGATCAGCCGGACGACCGCCGCCTCCGCTGCAGGGCGCCGGTGATTAGCCGGTCCAGGAGGGCGGGAAACTCGATGCCGGCAGCGCGTGCCGCCTGCGGCAGCAGGCTCACGCCGGTCATCCCGGGGATCGTGTTCACCTCCAGCACGATCACCTGCCCGCCGCGCACGAACATGTCCACCCGCGACATGTCCCGGCATCCCAGCACCTCGTGCGCCCGCACCGCTAGGGCCGCAGCCCTTGTGGCAATCTGCTCCGGCAGCCGCGCCGGACAGATCTCCTCACTGGCGCCCGGCGTGTATTTGGCCTCGTAGGTGAAAAACTCCCGCTGGGGGACGATTTCGATAAGGGGGAGGGCGTGCGGGCGGCCGGTGGTGGGGTCCTCCAGCACGCCGCACGTGATCTCCGTACCGCGGATGAATTCCTCCACGAGCGCCAGGGCGCCGTAGGCGAAGGCCACGTCGAGCGCGGCGTCCAGAGCGGCGGGGTCGCGCACGATGGTCACGCCGATGCTGGAGCCGAGCGCGTTGGGTTTGACGACGCAGGGATAGCTCAGCGTGGTGGCGACCTCGGCGCGCAGCGCCTCCAGGTCCGCGGCGCGCTCCCGGGTGACGGCCAGGTACGCGGGGACGGGAATGTCGTTGAAACCGAAGAGCTGCCGGCTGCGCAGTTTGTCCATGGCCAGGGCGCTGGCCAGCACGCCCGACCCGGTGTAGGGAATGCCCGCAAGTTCCAGCAGGCCCTGCACCGTGCCATCCTCGCCATAAGGCCCGTGCATCGCGATCAGGACCACGTCGATGGGACCCTCCTCCATGACGCGGTCGATCCCCAGGGCATCGGCGCGCGCCGGGACCAGGGCGCGCCCGTCATTGGGGCTGGCCCCTGCGCTACTGCCGGGCGCGCCGGTCCCGCCTGTGGGTGAAGAGGCCTCGGCGGTCAACGTCGCGGCCGACCGTCCCGGCAGCACCCAGTGGCCGTCGCGCAGCACCTCCACGGGGAGGACGTCGTAGCGCTGCGAATCGAGGGCGGACATGATCTGCTGACCGGTGCGCAGGGAGACATCCCGCTCCGGCGAGGGCCCACCCATTAACACCGCGACGCGCAGCCGGCTCATGCGGGTGCCTCCGCCAGACGCCGGCGCAGCAGCGCCACCGCGCCGTCGCTGAGGACGCTGGCAAACGGGATCACGCGGACGCGCGGCGGGATCGTCCCACGCAGGCGCTCCAGGACCTTGGGGGAGGCCAGCAATACTTCGGCGCGCCCCAGCGCCGCGCGGAGGCGGGTGCGCTCTCCCAGCGTCGCCGTCACCAACCGCGGGCGGCGCAGACCGACCGCCCGCAGCGACCGGGCCTTGCTCCGCACGCCTTCGTCCGTCGCGCAGACCAGCGCCACACGCGCCGTCCGGGACAGCCGGGCGACCTCTTCCAGCGTGCGGAAATCGGGCAGCGCCACCAGACCCAGCACCTCCCGCGAGGGCACCTTGCGCTGCACCTCTTCAATATGGAAGAAGGTCGTCACCAGCAGGTCGCATCCCCGCGCCGCCACGGGCAGCCGGCGCAGCAGAATCGGACGGATCGGCGCTCCCACCTCGCGCTCGAGCAGCCGGCGGAAGTAGGTCAGGTCCACCGTGTTACACTCAACGAAGCCCACCCGCAGCCGCGCGGTACGGGGACGGGCGCGCATCACCAGCAGCGTCTGCAGATCGGCGGGGCTGAGGCGGCGGCGCGCCGCCTCGCGGAGGAGGCGCGCTATCAGGGCGTTCACCTCCGGGGAAAGCGGCGAGGCGCGCCGGACGAACGTGCCGCGGCGGCCGCGCGTGACCAGATGGCCTTCCGCCTCCAGGCGCCGATAGACACGGGCCACCGTGTTCCGGTTGACCCGCAGGAAGGCGGCCAGGCGGCGCACCGGCGGCAGGCGGTCCCCCGGGCGCAGGTCTCCGGTCAGGATGCGGTAGCGCAGCTGGGCCGCCAACTGGTCGCCGGGCGCGGCGCGGCCGTCCCGGGAAGGTCGGGGGAGTGTGAGGCGCACCGGCGCGGGCGGCGATTTTGACATAGCGTGTCTATGACAATCCGACTCCGATGATCATTCGACCCGAGACCGCCCCGCTCCTGCAGGGCGTGATCTTCGACCTCTTCGGCACCCTGATCCGGCCGCAGCGGCTGCACGTCTCCGCGGTCGGACCTAACAGCAGCGATGCCTTTGAGGACGTCAACACCGCGGGCCTCCTCCGCTGGGCGGCCGCGCGCGGCCTGCCCACCTCTCCGGAGGCGGCGGAGGTCGTCCGCGAGGCCCGCCGCTGGATATGGGCGGAGACCAACGCCACCGGCCGCCAGTTGCTCAACCGCGACGCCATGGCGCGCGCGGCGGAGCGGTTGGGCTGGCCACGGGACGATACGTTCCTCGACGAGGCCTCCGGGGTCTTCTTTCAACCGGAGGTCGGCATGGTGGAGGCGTACCCCGACTCGTTCGACGCCCTTGTCGCCTTGCGGGAGATGGGCCTCCGGCTGGGGCTGATCTCCAACGCCTCCGACCACGGCCTGATCGCCGGCGTGATGGCGCGCACCGGGCTGGCGCCTTACTTTGACCCGATCGTATCGTCGGCGGGCTACGGGCGGATTAAGCCCGACCCCGGCATCTTCCGCTGCGTGGTGGACCGGTGGCGGCTGCCGGCGGAGCGGTGCGTGATGGTGGGTGACACCCTGGACGCGGACGTCGGCGGCGCCCACGCGGTGGGAATGCGCGCGATCCTGGTGACAATGGATCCCAATCCGCACAACGTAGGGATCGCCAAAGAATTCGTCCCGGATGCCGGCGCCGGGTCGCTGAAAGAGGCGGCCGAGATTATCCGCCGCTGGATGGACCGGGACTGACGCCGGGGAACGCGGTCAAGACCTCCAGGCACGCCGCCAGATGCTCTTCCGCCACAAGTAGGTGGTCGCGGTAGAACGAGCGTAGCGTGCGCCCGCGGATGCCGCGCTGCTCCAGGTGGCGCACCAGCGCGGCCAAGTCGGCCGCGGCGAGCGGCGGCGGGCCGTCGGGATCGGGCGGCCCCGCGGCCGACGCCAGCCCCAGCGAGATCAGGCGGAATCCGTCCTGCGTGATCGCCCCGGGGAAGCGCGCCGCCACCCGCTGCCACTCCGCCACGCGGGTGACGAGCACGATGCCCCCTTGCGCCCACTCCACGAAGAAGGGCTGGTAGAGGCCGGCGATGGCGACGCGGGCGCTGGCCTCCAGCGATAGGGGAATAGTCACCAGGACATACCCGTCCGGATCGGTCCTCACCTGAATGGGGGCCATCACCCGTCTAGCTCTCTTTCACCCCGAAGTGTGCAGGGACCCCCGGTACCACTGCAGGGTCACCCGGATCGCTTCCCGGTGCGGCGTAGCTGCACCGCCGAACGCGCGCGCATACTTGCTGTGGTCAACCAGGAAGGGCTGCTCGGATTCATACAGTTGATCTTGCACCGCCCGCATCGTGGGATCGAAGAGCGCCAGAAAGGCAATGCCCAGGCGGGGAGCCGCGGCCAGCCGCATCGGCGCGCCGGCCTCGGCGCAGACCATCTCCACGAACCGGCGGGTCGTCAGGGTCTCCGCACTGGGAACGTGCCACACCTGGCCGAGCGCCTCCGGGCGTTCGCCGAGGGTAACCAGCGCCCGGGCAAAGTCGTCAATGAATGTGTAGGTGTGGGGGACGTCAGGATCCCCCAGCACCTGCGCGGCGCGACCGCGCAGCACGGGGATGAAGACCCGGTCGCCCATCTTGGAGAGGCGGACGTGCGGTCCGAAGAAATCGGAGGCCCGGCCGATCGTCGCCGGCACCTCGCCGCGGCCGTGGGCTTCCATCAGCATCGTGGCCACCAGGGCCCGCACCCGCCCGTTCGGCGACACCGGACGGTAGGGCAGGTCTTCAGTGAGTGGTCCGGAGACCTGACCGTACGCATAGAGGTTGTCCCCGTAAACGAGCCTGGCGCCGGCACTGGCGGCGCCTTCCATGATCCCCGCCATAATCGCCGGCAGTTTCGCCGGCCACTGCGCGTAGGGCGCCATCGCGCAGTGATAGACGACCGCGGCTCCGGCGCAGACCCGGCGGGCGGCGGCGCGATCGGTGGCGTCCGCGGCCACAACTTCCACGCCGGGCGGCGCCTCCGCCCGTCCGGACCGGTTGACCACGCGGACGCGTTTTCCCCCGCGCCGCAATGCCCGCATCACCGCCAGGCCCAGGGGACCGGTCCCGAAGACGACATGCAATGGCATTCCTCCTTGATGCTATTATGCACAGCGCGTCGTCTCGTGACGCCGCACGCTAAACCGGCGGGACACCCGCAGGCGTCTAGCGAGGTAGTTGCCGAGCATCGACTCGCCGGGCCGCGTCTGGACCACGTACTACAGCGGGCACAAGATCGCCGCGGTGCGCTCCCTCACGGTGGCGCCGGACGGCAGCATCTGGTACGCCAACTTCGGGAACAGCCGGTTCGGCCGGATCGGACGCTGAAGACGCCTTAGCCCCACAGCACCGGTTTCGTCACCATCAGGAAGGTGATGACGAGCACCACTACGGCGATCAGCGCGCCGAGGAGCGTGCCGCGGCCGGAGAGGCGCTGGTACGCGGGGGAGTCCGGACCCTCCGCCTCCAGCACCGCAATCTCCCGCCGCAGCAGCGGTGTGTATCCCGCCAGCCCGAGCACGACCAGCACCCCATAGAGGAACAGCGAGACAAGCAGCCAAGGCGTGGTCCAGGCGAGCCGGCCTGCGTAGATCATCGCCACGCCCGTGACCAGCAGCAGCGCGTAGGCCGGGTTGGCCAGGCGGTCGTCCAGCATCTTCACGCCCCGCAGCGCAAAGGGCAGATGCCGCGGGTCGCGTGCCCCGCGCGAGAGCCAGACGCCGTAGGTGACGTTGGCCCCCACCGCGGTGATGGCCAGCAGGACGTGCAGAAACTTGAGCAGGGTGAACAGACTCATGGCGCCTCCAGCGCCCGGGTAAAGTCGTCTACGAGATCGTCCAGATCCTCCAACCCCACCGAAACTCGGATTAACCCCTCGCGGATGCCGGCCCGCGCCCGATCCGGCGCCGGAATGCCCACGCTGGTCGTCGAGGCGGGGTGCGTCACCAAAGTCTCCACCGAGCCCAGGCTGACCGCCATGACCGCGGTCTGCAGCGCCTCCACGACGCGGGCGCCGGCGGCGATCCCCCCGCGCACCTCAAAACTCATCATGCCGCCGAAGCCCCGCATCTGCCGGTGGGCGATGGTGTGGCCGGGATGCTCGGGCAGGCCGGGATAATGCACCCGTTCCACCTGGGAATGCTTGGCCAGCACGCGGGCCAATCCCAGCGCGTTCTGATTGTGCCGCTCCATGCGCAGCCCCAGCGTCTTCAGGCCACGGAGGACGAGCCAGGCGGCGAAGGGGTCGAGGACGGGCCCATAGACGCGGAAGCGCGGTCGTAGCTGGAGCAGCAGATCGCGCCGGCCGACGATGATCCCCGCGGTGACATCGGCGTGGCCACCCAGGTACTTGGTCATGCTGTGCACGACCGCGTCGGCATCCAGCACGAGGGGATTTTGGTTGTACGGCGAGGCGAAGGTGTTGTCCACGACCACCAGCGCGCCGTGCGCGTGGGCAGTGCGTACCACGCCGGCGATGTCGGTGACGTCCAGCAGCGGATTATTGGGCGTCTCGACGTAGACGATCTTGGTCTCCGGACGCAGTGCGGCTTCATAGGCCTCCACGTCGACGCGGTCGATCAGCGTGGCCGTGATGCCGTAACGCGGCAGGATCTGGGCGAACAGTTCATAGGACGCCTGATAGACAGCCCGCGGCGCGACCAGGTGGTCGCCCGACTGCAGGAGACCGAGGATGACGGTGCTGATGGCCCCCATCCCCGAGCCGGTAGCGATGGCCATCTCACCACCTTCCAGCAGGGCAACCCGCGCCTCCAGTTCCACCGTCGTGGGGTTGCCCCAGCGGGTGTAGTAGAAGCCCTCCCCGCGGTCGACGCCCAGCGCGGCGCCCTCTTCCACCGTGTCGTAGCGGAAGGTCGTCGTTTCGTAGATCGGTGGACTGACCGACTGCAGCGGAAACCGCGTCCCTGGGCCGTGAATCGCCTTCGTGTTGAACCCTCGCTCGCGCATGCTGCTCCCTCCCCCTCGGTCAGCCCACCGGCCGCGGCCGCATCAGGCGCGCACCGGGGCGCGCCAGTAGACGATCTACTCCGCGGGGCCGAGACCGCAGAACAATCCAAGA
>LDXQ01000036.1 GCA_001443485.1 Candidatus Sysuimicrobiota bacterium CSP1-3 | reverse complement strand
TCTCGCCCGACTTCTACAAGGCCGGTGGGGATGCGGTTGTCGGCATGTACCACACCAGTCCCGACCTCGCGGCCCTTGCCGCGCGAGCGGGCGGAACGTACAAGGCCTTCCTGCAGAAGCACCAGAAGAAGTACGGGGAGAAGCCCCTCTCGGCGTTCCATGCGCATGCCTACGACGCGGCGACGTTAATCTTCGCCGCCATCGAGAAGGTCGGGAAGAAGGATGCGCAGGGCAACCTGTATATCGGGCGGAATGCGCTGCGCGACGCCCTGTTTGCCACAAAGAATTTCAAGGGGATGACCGGCAACCTAACCTGCAGCGAGTTCGGTGACTGCGCGGATCCGGTCATTGCTGTGTACATCAGCAACTCGTCCGACCCGGCGAAGTGGAACCCGGGGGTCGAGCCGAAAAAGATCTACCCGTAATCAGGCATCGCGCAGGCTGTATCCTAGCGGGGGATGAGCCGCAGGGTTGCTTTGGCTCATCCCCCTTAGGTTAGGGGGCGGTGCATGCAACGCAGCTTCCTGCAGCGGTTTTCCATTGTCGGCCTCTATCTGTGGGGCTTTCGCATCAGCGTGCTCCTCATCGTGGTTTGGGGGAGTTTCGGTACCTTCCAGGCGGGCTGTCCCAGCGTCTTCACGCTCTGCGCCTTCAAGTCTAGGTACAGCGCAGACGTCTGGCTGGACCTCCTCGTCTACGGTCTCTCCCAGGGGAGCGTCTATGCGCTGATTGCCCTTGGGTACACGATGGTCTACGGCATCCTCCGCATGATCAATTTCGCCCACGGCGACGTCTTCATGGCCGGCGCCTACACCGCATACTATCTGGCGGCTGCGTTTGGCCGCGCAGGCTTTCTCAACCGGCACCCACTGCTCAGCCTGGCCGCAGTCCTCGCCCTGGCGATGATCACCGCGATGTCGATTGCGCTGGTACTTGAACGTGTAGCTTACCGGCCTCTCCGCCGTGCCCCCCGCCTGATCCCTCTGATCTCGGCCATCGGCGCCTCGTTCTTTATCGAGTACGCCTTCCGTGGTTTCTTCGGCTCCGGCTTCCAGGCATACCCGGAGTGGCAGATCTTCAAGGGGGAATGGGCGATCGCCGGTGTGGGGATTCTGCGGACGCAGGCCGTGGTTATCGTGGCCGCGGTCGCGCTGATGGTTGTTCTCTATGGTTTCGTCATGCGCACGAAGACCGGCACAGCGATGCGGGCAGTCTCCGAGGACCTCGAAGTCGCCTCGCTGATGGGCATCGATGTGGACCGGGTGATCGTGATCACCTTCGGCATCGGGGGAGCGGCTGCCGGGGCTGCCGGCGTCCTCTACGCGCTGGTCTTCAAGCAGGTGCACTTCTTCATGGGGTTCTTCCCCGGGATCAAGGCGTTCACCGCGGCGGTGCTGGGCGGCATTGGAAACATCCCCGGGGCCATGCTCGGCGGGGTGTTCCTGGGGATCTTTGAATCAATGGGCCCGATCCTCATTCTGGAGGGGTTGCGCGTGCCGGGCATCTATCCCGGAGGAATCCCCGCGCCCTATCAACTGAAAGACGTCATCGCCTTCACCATGCTGGTGATGGTGCTGATCTTCAGGCCGTCGGGGATTCTCGGCGAGAGGCTGGCCACCAAGAAGGCCTAGCGGCGGCGGAGCAGACGGATGCGCAGCGACCGCGGAAGTTGGGGCCGGGTCATCAGCGGGGGGCTGATCTTTGGCGCCGCCGCCGTCTTCGTCTCGCTGGTGGGGATGGTGGAGGCCCTCGGTGTGCGCGTCATCGTCATCGGGGTGATCGACTTCGGGCGTCTCCTCCTGCTGCTCATCGGTCTGGGGGCCGGATATCAGGCCGCCCGGCGCGGGGGCGGCGGGGTCGTGATCGCCCTGCTCCGCGGCCTCCTGGCGGGCGCGGCGACCGGAGCGGGTCTGGCCGCCCTCCTCGTCCTGGGAAGCGAGGTGAACCTGCGCGGCATGTTCATCAACGCCTCGCCCGCCCTCTTTGAGATCATCTCGTTCGGTCGCGGCGCGGCAGGTGTTCCCCTCGTCGTTGCAGCGGGCGCGGTGGTCGGTGTCCTGGGCGCGGCGGCCACACTGCTTCCCGGGACGGTGCGCGGGCCGCTGGGCGCCGGTGTCACCGCGACGATCGTCATCGGCCTCTTCCAGGAGTTGCTGCAGATCATTCTACAGGGGGAAGAGGGCGTCCGTGCCGCCATCCGGCAGCTCATCTTCGTGCCGGAGGGACTGCCGCCGCGCGGGGCTTTGGAGGTGTTCGTGGTGGTTCTTGTCGCGAGCGCGTTGTGGCGCTCGCGGCGACCCGTGGTGCGCGGGTGGATCTCGAAGCGTCCTCCGCGGACGCAGCGCTTGCTGCGCCTGCTGGGGCTGCTGCTGGCCGTCGCGGTGGTGCTGGTCCTGCCGGCAGCCGGTGGGTTGTTCGTCTCCCAGGTGCTGGTGCTGGTCGGCCTGTACACCCTGATGGGGCTTGGCCTGAACCTGGAGGTGGGCTTCGCCGGCCTGCTCGACTTAGGCTTTGTCGCGTTCTTCGCGATCGGCGCCTACACCGTCGGCCTCCTCACCTCGACGGGCCAGTACGGCGTCGCCCACTGGTCCTTCTGGGCGGCGGTGCCGGTGGCCCTGGTGGTCTCGCTCATCGCCGGCTTTCTCTTCGGACTGCCCATCCTGCGAATTCGCGGCGACTACCTGGCCATCGCTACCCTGGGGTTCGGGGAGATCATCCGGCTGCTGGCCCTCTCCGACGCGCTGCGGCCGTGGTTCGGCGGTTCGCAGGGCATCCTCGCCGTCCCCAAGCCGAACATCGGGGGCTTTGAGTTCTCCGGGCCGATGCAGATCTTCTACATCACCCTGGTCAGTAGTGCGTTCATCGCCTTCGTGGCGGCGCGGCTGCGGGATTCCCGGCTGGGGCGGGCCTGGATGGCGATGCGGGAGGATGAGGACGTCGCCGAAGCCATGGGCATCAACCTGATCAACGTCAAGTTGCTGGCCTATGGCATTGGGGGTGCTTTTGCCGGCATGGGCGGCGCCATCTTCGCCGCGCTGCTGGGCTCAATCTTCCCGCACAGCTTCAACCTACTCATTTCCATCAACGTCCTGGCTCTGATTATCGTGGGCGGCATGGGCAGCCTGCCCGGTGTCGTCGTCGGTTCGCTCTTCCTCGTCGGCCTGCCCGAGCTGCTGCGGGAGTTCTCGGACTTCCGTTTCCTGGTCTACGGCGCCGCTCTCATCATCATGATGCAGGTGAAGCCCGCGGGACTCTGGCCGGCAGCGGCTGTGCGGCGAGAACTGCTCAAGGAGGAGCCGGTTGGCGCCGTGACCGAGGGGCCGGTAGCCGAGCGGGCGGAGGCGTAGATGGGCATTCTCGCCTCGCAGCAACTGACCAAGCGGTTCGGCGGACTCATCGCGCTCAGCGAGCTGGATCTGGACGTGGCGGAACGGTCCATCCACAGCATCATCGGGCCCAACGGCGCGGGAAAGACAACGTACTTCAACTGCGTGACCGGGTTCTACCGGGCGGAAGAGGGGCGCACCTTCTTCAACGGGCAGCCGATCGACACGCTGACGCCGGACAAGATCACCCAGCTGGGCATTGCGCGCACCTACCAGAACATCCGGCTCTTCGCCAACATGACCTGCCTGGAAAACATCCTGGTGGGGATGCACCCCCACCTGAAGTCCTCTTGGATGGGCGCCATTCTCCGCACACCGGCCACCCGGCAGGATGAGGCCCAGGCCCACGAAGAGGCGATTCGGCTGCTCCAGTTCGTCGGGCAGCGGGGAAAGGGCGACTACCTGGCGCGAAACCTGCCCTACGGCGAGCAGCGCCGTCTGGAGGTCGCTCGCGCGCTGGCCAGCCGGCCGAAGCTCCTGCTGCTGGACGAGCCCACCGCCGGCATGAACCCGCGGGAGTCGATGGACACGATGGCCTTCATCCGGCGCCTGCGCGACGAGCTGGGGATCACGATTCTGCTGATCGAGCACAACATGCGGGTGGTCATGGGCATCTCCGAGATCATCACCGTGCTGGACTTCGGGCAGAAGATCGCCGAGGGCACGCCCGACCAGGTGCGAAATGACCCGCGGGTGATTGAGGCCTACCTAGGGACGCGGCGGGGCGTGGCCGGGGTGGGGGCGTAGGCGTGGCCCTGCTGGAACTGGAAAACGTCCACGTCTACTACGGAAACATCCACGCGCTGAAGGGGATCTCCATTCAGGTGGAGGAGGGGGAGGTCGTCGCCATGCTGGGCGCCAACGGCGCAGGCAAGACGACGACCCTGCGGACGATCTCCGGGCTATTACGGCCGCGGGAGGGCCGCGTCCACCTGCGCGGCGAGTCGATCGACACAATGCCGCCTCATGTCATCGTCCACAAAGGGGTTGGCCACGCGCCCGAGGGGCGGCGCATCTTCGCCCGCCTGACCGTGGAAGAGAACCTGATGATGGGGGCGTACGCCCGGGCGGACCCGCACGGCATCAAAGAGGACCTGGACCGCGTCTTTGCCCTGTTTCCCCGCCTCAAGGAACGGATCTCCCAGGTGGCAGGCACGCTCTCCGGCGGAGAGCAGCAGATGCTGGCCATCGGCCGGGCGCTGATGGCGCGGCCGCGGATCCTGCTGCTGGACGAGCCGTCGATGGGGCTGGCGCCGGTGCTGGTGGAGCAGATCTTCGAAACGCTCAAGACCATCAACACCCAGGGCACGACGATTTTGCTCGTAGAGCAGAACGCCTACATGGCGCTAACCATCGCCGCCCGGGGCTACGTGCTGCAGACGGGTGAGATCGCGCTCAGCGGTAAAGCTGCTGAGCTCCAGGCGAATGAGGAAGTCCGCCGCGCGTATCTCGGCGGCTAGCAACGGCGAAGGGTGGCGAGCAAAGGGGTCCCCGTGAGTAGTTCGGGGAAGGCTCGCCACCCTTCGCCGTAGTTACCCTCCGCGCTCGCCGTTGCCGTTATCTACTTTCGGTAGCGTCACAACGAAGGTTGTCCCCTCACCCTCCCGGCTCTGCACCGTGATCCGGCCGCCGTGGGCCTCGACGATGTGGCGGGTGATGGCCAACCCCAGCCCGCTGCCGGAGTTCCCGGAGCGGGAGCGGTCGGCCTTGTAGAACCGTTGGAAGATGTGCGGCAGGTCGCTGGCCGGAATGCCGCGGCCGTCGTCGCGCACGGTGACCAGGACGCTGCCGTTCTGATCCTGCCAGGCGATCTCGACGTGCCCCCGCTCCGTGGTGAACTTGATGGCGTTGTCGATCAGGTTGGTGAGGACCTGCGCCAACCGGTTGCGGTCGCCCAGCACCATCGTGCCTCGGGGGCCGGCGCACACGTCCAGGTGGCGGCCGCCGGCCAGCGGCCGGAGGTGGGCGACCATCTCCTCGATCAGCGTCGGCAGGTCCACCGGCGCCAGTTCCAGGGCGACCCCCCTGGCCTCCAGGCGGCTCAGATCCATCAGGTCATCCACGAGCTTGACCAGCCGGTCGGCCTCGGCGTTGATGATCTCCAGGAAGCGGCGGCTCGTCGTCTCGTCGCGCATGGCGCCGCCAAGCAGCGTCTCGCTGAACCCCTTGATCGAGGTCAGGGGCGTGCGCAGCTCGTGGGAGACGTTGGCGGTGAGTTCGCGGCGCAACCGCTCGCTGCGGCGCAGTTCGGTCACGTCGCGCAGCACGGCCACGGTCCCCGCGTCCTTGCCGTTGCCCTGGATGGGGGCGCAGCGGATCTCCACCAGGCGCTCGCCGCTTTCACCCGGCAACTCGGCCGCGACCAGGCGCCGCTGGGCGACCGCCTCCTGGACCAACGCGCAGAGCGTCGCCGGTAGCACCTCCGCGGCCGGACGGCCGATGACCGCCTCGCGGCGCACCCCCAGGAGGTCCTCGGCGGCGAGGTTGACCATGATCACCCGGCCTTGCCGGTCGATGGCCACGACCGCGTCCACCATGCTGGTGAGGATGGCCTCCAGCTTGTGCCGTTCCTCCGTCAGCCCGTGGATCGTCTCGCGCAGCCGCCCGGCCATGGCGGTGAATGCCTCGCCCAGCCGGCCGATCTCGTCGCGCGTGCGGATCTGCACGGTGGTATCCAGCTGGCCTTCCCGCAACCGCTCCGCCGCCCGAGTCAGTTCCTCCACTGGATCGGTGAGGCTGCGCGCCAGCCGCGCACCGACGAATCCGGCCGCCACCAGCCCAAGCAGCAGCGCGCCGCCGAACGCCGGCAGCACCCGCTGCAGCTGGCGCCACGCCCAGATCGCCGGCATGGAGACGTGGACGACCTCCGTAAAGGCACCCTTCTCACCCACCGGTGCGGCGGCGAAGACCCGATCCTCGCCGGTGGCGGGATCGAAGCGCACGCCGCGGCCGTCGGTGCCGGAGAGCGCGGCCACCACCTCGGGGGGCGGCGGCACGTCGGGGGCGCCCGGGTGCGTCCCCCGCGCGTCCAGGACGGCGATGCGCGTCTCCGGCCGCCAGCGGAAGCGCTGGGCGATCGCCTCCATCTCGCCGCGAGTGATGTGCCCTTCCTTGGAATACTCGGTGAGCATCGTACCGATGAGCCGTGCCTGCGTGGCCACGACGTACTGGTAGGTGTCCAGGTAGCGCTGGTGCAGCGTCCACAGCATCACCGCGGTGACCACGATGAGGACCACGGCGGCGAGCGCCACGTAGGTCGCGATCAGCTTGAAGCGGATGGAGCGCATCACCGTCGGCCGCGGCCGCGCGTGCCGGCCTTGAACTTGTAGCCCACCCCGCGGACGGTCTGGATGAAGGTGGAGGCGGCGGGGTCGTCTTCGATCTTCTCGCGCAGCCGGCTGATGTGCATGTCCACCGTGCGCGTGCTGCCGAAGTAGTCGTAGCCCCAGATGTGCTCCAGGAGGAAGTCGCGCGTGAAGACCCGGTTGGGGTGGCGCATCAAGAGTTTGAGCAGTTCGAACTCCTTCGCCGTCAGGTCCACCGGCCGGCCGCGCAGCCAGACCTCGTGGGTTTCCGGATGGAGGGCGAGCCCGTCGCTTTGCAGGGGGCCCGTCTCCGGCAGCGGCGCCCCGCTGCCGGTGCGCCGTAGGATGGCGCGGATGCGGGCAACGAGTTCCCGCGGGCTGAAGGGCTTGGTCACGTAGTCGTCGGCGCCCATCTCCAGGCCGACGACCCGGTCCAACTCCCGGTCGCGCGCGGTGAGCATCAGGATGGGCACGCGCGACTCCGCCCGGATCTGCCGGCAGACCTCGATCCCGTCCAGTTCGGGCAGCATGATGTCCAGCACCACGAGGTCGGGCCGGTCGCTGGCCACGCGGGCCAGGGCCTCGCGGCCGCTGGTCGCCACGGACACGGCAAACCCCTCCTGCTGCAGGTTGTAGCGCACCAGTTCGACGATGTGCGGTTCGTCGTCGACGACCAGCACGCGGGGACTGCCTCGATCTTCCATCCGGACGGTCTCGTCTGCCTTTGTTGTCATCCTACATCACCCGCCGCAGTTCGCCACCGTAGAATCCCGCGGCGGCGATGACCAGTGCCCCGATCAGCGACAGCGCGATCGTCCATCCGGGGACGTCGGGCCGCCGCCAGCGCCCCAGGAAGACGGCCAGGTAGGCCGCGGTGGCGCCGTACGCCAGCACCGAGTGGATGCGGTGCTGGATCACGATGCCCGTGCCGACGCCCAGCTTCACCTGAGTCAGCAGGTCGATCCACCCAGAAGCGATGGAGACGGCGGCACCGAGCAGCCCTAGCCCGATAAGAAAACGGGCCACGGTGGCGTAGAGGTTCTCGCGGCGCGCCACGTAAAGTAACTCGAAGAGCGCGCTGGTCATCCAGAGCGCGACCGGGAAGTGCACGATAAGGGGGTGGTACAGGAAAACCATCGCCGCCTCCTACTTGAGAGGTCTCAACGCGCCGCCCCGGGGACCAGCAGCGCGAGAAGGGGAATGCCCATGATGAGCAGATGGCCCCGCAGACCGCGCATCTTGACACTCCTCACCGAAGCCTCCATAGTGCAGGTGGCGCCCGTCAGGGATCGTTCTTTCGCTGGACCCGTTGCCATCGTCCGTCGGGAGCGTTTCGCCTCTGTCACGCTGATGTAACGCCAGGGTAACACAGGAGGCCCGCGTGAGCCAGTCATACACCTTCCCGGCAGCGCCTTCCACAGATAGCATTGAATGGCCCGGCAGTCCGATCGGCGCAGGCAACACGATCACCCGCACCAAGACCCGCACCGCCATCCACGACAAGACCATCGACCGCATCCCGGGACGCCGCGACGAACTGGTGGGCGCGGCCGAGGCGCACATCCGCGCCCGCCGCGGGCGGCAGCCGGTCTTCGCACACGACGTGATCATCCATGGCGTGCGCGTGCGCGCCACCACCGACTCGTCGCACCTGCACGACTTCTGGGAGGACAACTGGTACAGCCCGGAGGAGTGGCAGACCATCACGGGGATGACGCCGCCGGTGGAGCCGCAGGTCACCGTCTACGCGATGGGGCAGGTCCCCGATCAAGAGGAGGCGGCGTACTACAGCCGGCGCAGCAACACCATCGTCTTCTTCAACACCGCGTACTACGGCCAACTCAAGTCCTGGGTCCTGGGGGCGGTCGGGCGCGTCCTGGCGGAGGAGTACGGCATCCACTCCATCCACGGGGCCTGCGTGGAGAAGGACGGCAAGGGCGTCCTCTACATCGCGCCCACCGGGACGGGCAAGTCGACGTCCTCCTATGGGCTGGTCACGTATCCGCGCACGCGCTTCCACTCCGACGACTGGGTCTATGTACGCTACACCTACGGCACGCGGGACGGGCGGCGGATCCATCCCCTGCGCGTCTCCGCGCGGGGCGGTGAGGTGCGCGGCTACCGGGTCTTTCGCTGGCTGGAGGAGCACGGCCGGGACGGGGCGGGGATTGTGCACGGCCTGGACCTGGAGAACCGCGAGGTGAACGTGGCGCTGGCGGACCTCGACCTGGACGCGCCGATCCAGGCCTCCGCCTTTACCTCGGAGAAGATCTTCTACCTGCGCACCAACCTGGTGGAGAACTTCCCGCTCTCCGCGGCCGAGATGCTGCGCTCGAAGATGGAGAATGCCCCCGACGTCACCGCGGGTTACCTGCGGGAGATCGCGCCGCTGCTGGACGATCTGATGGAGGCGATCCGCAGCGCGTCGGGGAGGGACGCGGCGGCGCTGGGGGCGATGGAACCGGCGCGGTTGCGCCTGGCCCTGGCCCGCATGATCGCCTTCGACAACGCCCGGGCGATGCTCGACATCACCAAGATGCTGCCGGCGGAGCGGGTCTTCGCCAACCCCATGGAGCCGGCCCATCTGGCCACGGTGATCCTCCTGAAGCGAGACCGCCGCGACCCCACGGTGTTGGAGCACCTCTCTCTGCAGCGCTTCCTCGGCCGGCTGCTTATCGGTGAGACTCCCGAGCGCAAGCGGGAGATCGCGTACAATGCCTACCGCGCCGTGGACGATGAGAGCGAGAAGGCGTACATCGTGGCGCTGGAGCGGGAGACGGAAGCGCGCGAGGGTGAGGGGTACAGCGTCGAGGCCCTGGCCCAAACCTTCGCCACCCGCAGCGACGTGCCGGAGACGCTGGCGGAGGAGTTCGAGCTCTTCCGCATCATGCACCGGGCCTGCCGCTGCTACGACCTGAACACAGTCCTCACCGAGGACTCCGGCATCGAGGACAAGAAGACGGCCGTGGAGATGACGATGCGCGTGATCGCCCGCGTGGTGGACACCCTCCCGCAGCAGGTCCGCCACACGCTGGAGAGCTATCGCGACTTCGTCGGGGTGGGGAAGGCCACCCGCCGCTGATGGTGGCGCGGCCGCCCGCTCCGCACCCTGCGCCGCTGCGCGACCGCACCCCCGCCGTTCCCACGGAGATGCACGCCCTGGTCAAACCGGCGCCCGGCCCGGGCCTGTTCCTGGCCACCGTGCCGGTGCCGGCGCTGCGCGCCGGGGAGATCCTGGTCCAGGTGCAGGCCGGCGGCATCTGCGGCACCGACCTGCACATCTACAACTGGAACGAGTGGGCCGCCTCGCGCATCCACCCGCCGCGCATCATCGGCCACGAGTTCTGCGGCACCGTGGTTGACGTCGCGCCCGACGTCACGGAGGTGCGCGTCGGCGACTTCGTCGCCGGGGAGGGGCACGTCGCCTGCGGCGAATGTCCGCCCTGCCGGCGGGGCGACCGGCACATCTGCGACCGGCTGGAGATTATCGGCATCGACCGCGACGGCGCCTTCGCCGACTACGTGGCCATGCCGGCGCGCAACGCCTGGCGGCTCGACCGGGCCAGTGTCCCGGTGGAGGTGGCCGCCGTGATGGACCCTCTGGGGAACGCCGTGCATACCGCGCTGGCCACCGATCCTGCGGGGAAGCGGGTGGCGGTGATCGGCTGCGGCCCCATCGGCCTGATGGCCGTTCCGGTGCTGCGGCTCTCCGGCGCAGCCTTCGTCGCCGCCTCCGACGTGCGGCCGGAGCGGCGCGCCCTCGCGGAGAGGGTGGGGGCCGACCTGGTGCTGGACGGATCGGTGGACGACGTGCCCGCGCGGCTGCGGGAAGCGACCGGGGGACAGGGTGTGGACGTCGTCCTGGAGATGTCCGGCCACCCCGCCGGCATCCGGGACGGGCTGCGCGCGCTGCGCAGCGGCGGGTGGATGTCGCTGCTGGGGCTGCCCTCGCGCCCGGTGGAGATTGACCTGACCAACGACATCATCTTCAAGATGGTGCACCTGCAGGGGGTCTTCGGCCGCCGCATGTGGCAGACGTGGGAGCAGGCCACCTCACTGCTGCGTCGCGGACTGGATATCCGCCCAATCATCACGCACCGGCTGCCCCTGGAACGTTTTGCGGAGGCCTTTGCGCTGCTCCGCGCCGGCTCGGCCGGGAAGGTGATCCTCCTGCTGGCGGCGCGAGGGGAGGCGAAGTCGTGAAAAGCGTGATCAATCCCCTGGCCTATCTGGATGATGAACTGCGGGAGATGAAGGCGCGCGGGCTCTTCCGCTGGCCGCGGCTGCTGACGGGGCCGCAGGCGCCGGTGGCGGTCTACGACGGCCGCGAGGTCATCAACCTCTGCTCCAACAACTACCTGGACCTGGCCAACCACCCGCGCCTGAAGGAGGCGGCCCGCCGCGCCATCGACGACCTGGGGGTCGGCCCGGGGGCCGTGCGGACGATCGCCGGGAACATGGCGATCCACCGCGAACTGGAGGCGGAACTCGCCCGCTTCAAGCGCACCGAGGCGACGCTGCTCTTCCAGTCGGGGTTCACGGCTAACGCCGGCACGGTCTCCGCGGTGCTGGGCAAAGAGGACGTCATCGTCAGCGACGAGCTCAACCACGCCAGCATCATCGACGGGGCGCGCCTCTCCGGGGCGACGAAGAAGATCTACCCGCACCGGGACGTGGAGGCGGCGCGGCAGCTGCTGCGGGAATCGCCGGGGGCGCGGCGGCCGCTGTTGATCACCGACGGAGTCTTCAGCATGGACGGAGATATCGCACCGCTGTCCGACCTGGTCGCCGCGGCGGAGGAGTTCGGCGCGATCATGATGGTGGACGACGCCCACGCCAGCGGAGTGGTGGGGCGGCAGGGCCGCGGCACGATCGACCACTTCAACCTGCACGGCCGCGTGCACATCCAGGTCGGGACGCTGTCGAAGGCGTTCGCCGGGCTGGGCGGGTACGTGGCCGGCAGCGGGACGCTGGTGGATTACCTGATCCACCGCGCCCGCCCGCTGCTCTTCTCCACGTCGCACCCGCCCTCCGTGGCGGCCTCGGCGCTGGCGGCGGTGCGGCTGGTGCAGGAGGACGACGGGCTGATCGTCCGCCTCTGGGAGAACACCCGCTTCTTTAAGGAAGGGCTGAAACGGCTGGGCTTCGACACGGGCATCAGCGAGACGCCGATCACGCCGGTCATCGTCGGCGACGAGGCCAAGGCGATGCAGCTCTCCGACAGGCTGTTCGACTTCGGCGTGTTCGCCCTGGGGATCGCCTTCCCCACGGTCCCGCGGGGGAAGGCGCGGGTGCGCACCATCGTCACGGCCGGGCACACGCGGGAGCACCTGGAGCGCGCGCTGGACGCCTTCAAACGAGCGGGAGAGGACCTGCGCCTGATCTAGTGTGGCTCGCCCCGCTGATCTTCGCCGCCGCGCTGCTCTACTCGTCGGTGGGACACGGCGGCGCGTCGGCATACCTGGCGATGATGGCGCTGGCGGGCGTCGAGCCCACCGTGATGCGGCCCGCGGCGCTGGCCCTCAACATCCTGGTGGCCGGCATCGGCACCGTCCGCTACGCGCGGGCCGGGTATTTCTCCTGGCGGACGTTCGCTCCGTTTGCCGTGACCTCCATCCCGCTTGCCTTTCTCGGCGGCACGCTGCTCTTGCCCGGCGTCCTCTACGAGCGGATCGTGGGCGCGGTGCTCCTTGTCGGTGCCTACCGCCTCATCCGCCCCGGCGATGGACGGATGGACACAGCCGTGCGGCGCCCGCCGATCTGGGTGGCCCTGCCGCTCGGCGCCGGGATCGGGCTGCTCGCCGGCCTGACCGGCGTGGGTGGGGGGATCTTCCTCAGCCCCCTGCTGGTCTTCACGGGATGGGCCACGATTCGCGAGCAGGCGGGCATCTCGGCGGCGTTCATCCTGGCGAACTCCGCCGCCGGCCTGGCCGGCGTGCTCACGAAGATGCCGACGCTGCCCGCTCCCGTCTACCTCTGGGGGATCGCCGCGATTGCGGGAGGCCTGATCGGGTCGGACCTGGGCAGCCGCCGCCTGGGGGTGGCGGCACTGCGCCGCCTTCTGGGCCTGGTTCTCATCATCGCGGGACTCAAACTCCTGGTCGGGTAGGGACCGCCCGAGCCGTGTAAAGCCCCATGCTATACTGACGCCGACATGCGCGTCTTCACGACGCTCCTCAGCCCTGCGGAAGCCCGCGCCCGCTATCTGGCCGCCCTGTCGCCCGCGCCGCTCGGCGCGGAGACGGTACCCTTGGATCAGGCGCTCGACCGCGTCCTGACCGCAGACTTGGTGGCGGGAGAAGACCTGCCGCCGTTTGACCGGTCTACCGTCGACGGCTTTGCCGTGCGCGCCGCCGATGTTGAACAGGGTGGCGAATCCGCCCCGGCGCGGCTGCGGCTGGTCGGCGAGGTCCGCATGGGCGAAGCGACGGCGCTCCGGCTGGGCGCGGGGGAGACCGTTCGGGTACCAACCGGTGGAATGCTCCCTCCCGGCGCGGACGCCGTAGTGATACAGGAACGGTCGCGCGTGCTCGACGAGACCGTCGAGGTTCACCGTCCGGTGCGCCCCGGAGAGAACATGATCTCGCGCGGCGAGGACGTGCGCGCGGGCGACACGGTGCTGCGTGCCGGCCGCCGGCTGCGCCCCCAGGACCTCGGCATTCTGGCGGGGCTCGGCCACGCGCGCGTCGCGGTGCGGCTGCGGCCGACCGTGGCTATTATCAGCAGCGGCGACGAGATCGTGCCGCCGGACCGCCCGGCCGGGCCCGGCCAGATCAGGGACATGAACACGTTTTCGCTCGGCGGTCTGGTGCGTCACGCCGGCGGGATCCCCGTCCCGTTCCCCATCCTTCCGGACGATCTCGCGACGGTGCATGGCGCGCTGCGCCGCGCCGTTGAGGCGCACGACATTGTGCTCATCTCGGGCGGCAGTTCGGTGGGCGAGCACGATGTAGTCGTGGACGCGATTCGGGCGCTGGGGCCGCCGGGCATCGTCGTCCACGGGGTTGCCATCCGGCCGGGGAAACCCACCGTCCTGGCGGTGGCCGGCAACCGACCAATCGTCGGGCTGCCGGGGAATCCGGTTTCCGCGATGGTCATCTTCGACGTCTTCGTTCGCCCGGTGCTGGCGGCGCTGCGCGGCAGCACCGAAGAGCGCCCTCCCGGGACTCGGGTGCGCGCTCGCGCCGGTCGCGCCATCGCCGCTCCCACAGAACGGGAGGATCACGTGCGCGTCGCGCTGGAAGCACGGGACGGCGACCTGTGGGCGCACCCACTGCCCGCCAAATCCGGCCTGCTCACGTCAATGGTGCGGGCAGACGGCATCGTGGTCGTCCCGCCGGGCGGCCGGATCGCCGAGGGCGAGACCGTGGAGGTGGATCTCCTTGAGGGCTAAGCGCCGCCTTACGCATGTCGATGCCTCCGGCCGGGCGCGCATGGTCGACGTGGGCCAAAAGCCGGAGACCGCGCGCGAGGCCGTGGCCCGCGGCGAAGTCATCATGCGGCCGCAGACCCTGCGACTGATCCAGGCGAATCAGGTGGCGAAGGGGGACGTGCTCACCCTCGCCCAGGTCGCCGGCGTGATGGCGGCCAAACGCACGCACGAGTTGATTCCCCTCTGCCACGCGATCCCGTTGACGGACGTGCAGGTGACCTGCCGGCCTAAGCCACCGGATCGCGTGACGATCGAAGCGGTAGCCCGCACGGTGGGACGCACCGGTGTGGAGATGGAGGCGCTGGTCGCCGTAGCCGTGGCCGCGCTGACGATCTACGACATGTGCAAGGCCACCGACCGGGAGATGAGCGTCGAGCGCGTGCGCCTGGTGGCCAAGCGCGGCGGCCGGAGCGGCGAATTCCGCCGGGAAGGGGAAGCGACCTAGCCCGTGGCCGCGCTGGCCGGGCGGCGCGTGGCCGTCCTCACCATCAGCGACAGCGTCTCCGCCGGCCGGCAGCCCGATGCGAGCGGGGCTGTCATCGCGGAGATGCTCACGGCGCAGCAGGCAGTGATCTCATCGCGTGATGTGCTGCCCGATGACCGCAGCGCTATCGCCGCGCGCCTGCGCGCGTACGCCGACGAACTGCACGTGGATCTCGTCCTGACCAGCGGCGGCAGCGGGGTGGCGCCGCGGGATGTGACGCCGGAGGCGACGCTGGATGTGGTCGAGCGGCTAGTCCCCGGACTACCGGAGGCCGCTCGGTCGCGCACCCTGACGGCGACGCCGCTGGCCGCGCTCTCTCGCGCTGTCGCCGGGATCCGCGGACGGACGTTGATGGTCAACCTGCCGGGGAGTCCCAAGGGAGTGCGGGAGTGGCTGGAGGTGCTCCTCCCGGTGCTGCCGCATGCGCTCGACCTACTCGCGGAGACGCCCCCTGCGTGGGGCACGCCGCACACACCGTAGCATCAGCGGCGCAGGAGATCCAATTTGAGGTGTCCGTCGAGTTCGGTCTGTCCGTCTCTGTGTTGACGCTGTCGGCCGGCCGTTCATATAATAAAACACCAGCGAGATTCCACGCAGTTGCTGCACGATACAGGTTGGGCCGGTGGCGCAGTCTGGGAGCGCGCTTGCATGGCATGCAAGAAGTCGGGGGTTCGAATCCCCTCCGGTCCACCAAAGATTGTGAGGCGGGGTAGTTCCCCGCCTTCGGTGTTATCTCACGGGAATCTCGTTTGAACCTTTCCCTGCCGCGTGCTTTCTGAATGCTCGCGGGAGACCGACCTCTTTGAGTCGATCCCGCGGGATCAAGAGCACCCTTCCCTGTCTGACCGCTGGCAGTCGACCTCGACGTATGAGCTCGAACAACCACCCCCACGAGACGCCCAAAAGCTTGGCGGCCTGACTAACGCTAACGTATCCTAGGTTGGCTGGTTCTACGGATGTGTGGTACGCGGCCATGAGGCGATCATAGGTTTCTGTTCGCGAGAGTGTCCCAGACGTTCGCCGAATCTCATGGGCGTAGTGGGAGAAGAACACAGCCAGGTTCCGGTGACCAGTCTGCCTGGCAATCCGCATGATGTCCTCGCCAAAGGCAATCAAGAGCGAAACAAAGATGTCCCGCATCTCATGCGGCTTAAGCCGCAGCCCTGAGCGTGCGAGAGCCGGGGTCCAGACGTACCGGCGAAAGTAGGACGGGTCGATGGGCCCTCCCCCCGCAGCGGGGAAGATGAGGTCATCAGGGCTTCCGCCGGGGAGACTGGTCAAGACCGTGCGCACTGGGTCCATCATTTCGACTGCCCGCACGATGCCGCGCTTGGGGGCACGGACGACTGTTGGCTCATGGGTCGGGCGCTGCCGGCGAACATACACGAATCCGCGCTCAAGGTCGACGTCATGCCAACGAAGTTCTCGGGCCTCGCCGAACCTGGCGCCCGTCAGGATGCTCACGAGGACAAACGGCTTGAAGTCGTCGCGGGTGCTACGGATCAGCGTCGTGATTTCCTCAAGGCTGTACGGTCGCGCTGACGTTTCAGCGGGCTTCACCAGCGGGACGCGGCGGGCGGGGTTGTTACTCAACAGCCCGAGATTCACAGCGTCTTCAAGCATCTTGTGGAGCACCGCCCCGGCACGGCGGGCCGTATGGAGTTGGGGGATGCCCGTGCGTCGGTTGAGTTCTTGACAAAGGCTCGCGTAGAAGTTGCGGACGTCCTCCGCAGTCAATTGCACCAGGGCCTTTTGGCCGAAAGCGGGCAGGATCTGACCTCGGAGGAGGCTCCAGTCCCGCTCCAATGTCGTCTTCTGGAGGCGACCTTCACCCTCCCGGTAGCGGATCCACCGGCTGGCAAAGTCCTGGAGGGTCACAGGTTGCATCTACAAGATGGATCGGCAGATCCTCCAGATTTTGCAGGGAGACTCACACAGGGGAGGCGGGAGATGGTCACCGATCGTTCTTTAGTGTTGCGCTTGGAGAAGGCGTGAGGCTTGACTTAGGCCAATTGCTCCCTAAAATGAGGGTTTGAAGTGGGCGATGACCGGAAGTAGTAGGTGGTTTCCGCCGCCCGAGAGAGCCGGTGGGAAGGGTGCGAACCGGTGGCGGGGGACACCGAACTCGTCCGGAAGCCGTGCCGATGAGACGGGCCTAAGGCCTCGGTAGCAGTCCAGTCGGCGTCGTTTCCCCACGTGACGGGGGAAAGCGGACAGCGGGTCCGCAAGTCTGGTGACCCGCCGTCAAACAGGGTGGTACCGCGGAGGCCGCCTTCGTCCCTGGGACGAGGGCGGCTGGAGTTTTTCTCGGGAGGGGATGACGGTGAAAGCGTCCGAGGTGATCTGGTTCAACGGAGAGATCGTGCCGTGGGAGGCGGCCCGCGTGCACGTGCTGGCGCATGCGCTCCACTATGGGAGTAGCGTCTTCGAGGGCATCCGCACCTACGCCACGCCGCCGGGGCCGGCGGTCTTCTGCCTCGACGACCACCTGCGCCGCCTCTACGACTCCTGCCGGATCACCCGGATGACGCCCCCATATGCGCCGGAGCTACTGCGCGACGCCATCCTGACCGTCGTGGCGCGAAACGGGCACCAGTCCTGCTACATCCGACCCGTGGTGTTCCGCGGGATGGGCTCGTTGAACGTGGACCCGCGGAAGTCCCCGATCGAAGTCGCGGTCGCCACGATCGAGTGGGGCCGCTACCTGGGGGAGGAGGCGCTGGAGCAAGGCGTGGACGTGATGGTCTCGTCCTGGCGGCGCATGGCGCCCGACACCCACCCGGGGATGGCGAAGATCGGCGGCAACTACGTCAACTCGTCCTTCGTGGCCATGGAGGCGGCCGACAACGGCTTCGCCGAGGGCATCGCCCTGGACACCCAGGGCTATGTCAGCGAGGGCTCCGGGGAGAACATCTTCCTGGTGCGCGACGGGACCGTCTACACGCCGCCGCTGGCCAGTTCGATCCTGCCGGGCGTGACGCGCAAAGTAGTGATGACACTGTGCGCCGATCTGGGGATCCCGGTGCGCGAGGCGCAAATGCCCCGGGAGATGCTCTACGTCGCCGACGAGATCTTCTTTTCCGGCACCGCCGCGGAGATCACGCCCGTGCGTTCGGTGGATCGGATCCCGGTGGGCGCGGGGCGGCGCGGGCCGATCACGACCCAGATTCTGGAGGAGTTCTTTGGTATCGCCGAAGGGCAGCGGCCGGACCGGCATGGGTGGCTGACCCCGATCCGGGCGGCCGCCGTCCGCACGGCCTCGTCGTAGGAGGAGGCGAGATGGCGCAACGGTACGACCCGCAGGGCATCGAGCAGAAGTGGCAGGCCCGCTGGGAGGCGGACCGGCTGTACCATGCGCCGGACTTCGACCCACAGCCGAAGTTCTACTTCCTGACGATGTATCCGTATCCATCGGGGGACCTGCACATCGGGCACTGGTACGCCATGTCCCCCAGCGACGCCGCCGCCCGCTTCCGGCGAATGCAGGGGTACAACGTCATGTTCCCCATCGGCTTCGACGCCTTCGGCCTGCCGGCGGAGAACGCGGCCATCCAGCACGGCATCCACCCCTACACCTGGACGATGGACAACATCGAGGGGATGCGGCGGCAGCTGCGCTCGATGGGCGCGATGTGGGACTGGGAGCGCGAGGTCGTGACCTGCGATCCCGACTACTACACGTGGAACCAGTGGTTCTTCCTGAAGATGTACGAGCGCGGGCTGGCCTACCGGGCGCTGGCGCCCGTGGACTGGTGCCCTCAGGACAACACGACCCTGGCCCGCGAGCAGGTGGTCGGGGAGAACCGGGTCTGCGAGCGCTGCGGCACGCCGGTCATCAAGAAGAACCTGAAGCAGTGGTTCCTGAAGATCACCGCCTACGCCGACGAACTGCTGGACTTCAGTCGGATCGACTGGCCGGAGCGGGTCCAGGTCCTGCAGGCGAACTGGATCGGTAAGAGCGTCGGCGTGGAGTTCGCCCTGCCGGTGAAGGGCCACGCGGGCAAGTCCTTCGCCGTCTTCACCACGCGGCCGGACACCGCCTACGGCATGACCTTTGCCGTGCTGGCGCCGGAGCACCCGCTGGTGGACGAGCTGACCGCGCCCGACCGCCAGCACGAGGTGGAGGCCTACAAGTACAAAGCGGCACGGGCCTCGGACATCGAGCGGCTGTCCACAGAGAAGGACCGCGACGGCGTCTTCATCGGGGCGTACGCGGTCAACCCGCTGAACGACGAGCCGGTGCCCATCTTCGTCGCCGACTACGTGCTGCTGACCTACGGCACGGGCGCGATCCAGGGCGTCCCGGCGCACGACCAGCGGGACTTCGAGTTCGCCAGGAAGTACGGGCTGCCCATCCGCGTCGTCGTCGCGCCGCCGGGGTGGCGGGGCGAGGAACTGACCCAGGCCTATTTGGCAGAGGGCACGATGGTCAACTCCGGACCCTCCGACGGACTGCCTAGTCCCCAGGGCTGGCAGCGCATCGCCGACGAGATGGAACGGCGCGGCTTTGGCCGGCAAAAGGTGAACTACCGCCTGCACGACTGGTTGATCAGCCGGCAGCGTTACTGGGGCACGCCGATCCCGATCGTTTACTGCAAGACCTGCGGCACGGTGCCGGTCCCGCATGCGGACCTGCCGGTGCTGCTGCCGATGGACGCCGAGTTCCGCCCGACCGGCGAGTCACCGCTCCGGTACCACGACGGGTTCCGCAAGGTGCGTTGCCCGCAGTGCGGCGGGGAGGACGCCGAGCGGGAGACGGACACGATGGACACCTTCATCGACTCGTCCTGGTACCAGTACCGCTACCTGAGCCCGCACGACGGGGAGCGTCCCTTCGACCCGCAGGCGGGCCGGTACTGGCTGCCGGTGGACCAGTACACGGGCGGCATCGAGCACGCCGTGATGCACCTGCTGTACACGCGCTTCTGGACCAAGGTCATGCGCGACCTAGGCCTGGTGGACTTCGCCGAGCCCATGGTCCGTCTGTACAATCAAGGGATCGTGCTAGGCCCGGACGGGCAGCGGATGAGCAAGTCGCGCGGCAACGTCGTGGACCCCGACGAGCAGGTGCGGCAGTACGGCACCGACACCGTGCGCGGCTACCTGATGTTCATGCGCCCGTGGGACGAGGGCGGCCCGTGGGACCCCAAGGGCATCGAGGGCGTGCACCGCTGGCTGCACCGCGTCTGGACTGTGGTGACCGAACCGGCGCCGGCGGCCGGTCGGGCTGCGGGCGAGGCCGCGACGGAGCGGGAGGTCCGCCACCGCGCGCACGCGACGATCAAGCGCGTCACCGAGGATCTCGAGCAGTTCCGCTTCAACACGGCGATCGCCGCCTTGATGGAGTTCACAAACTTTCTCCAAGGGGTCAAGGCCACAGGCGGGCAAGGGGTTAAGGCCATGGCCGGGCAGGAGGTCAAGGGCACGCCGGCGGCAAGCGGCAAGGTCTGGGATGAGGCCGTCCAGGCGCTGTTGTTGATGCTGGCGCCGCTTGTCCCGCACATCGCCGAGGAACTGTGGACGCAGACCGGCCGCCCCTACTCCATCCATCAACAGGCCTGGCCGAAGTACGATGCCGGCCTGGCGCGGGCGGAGATGGTCACGTTGGTGATCCAGGTGAACGGCAAGGTGCGCGACCGGGTGCAGGTGCGGGCGGATATCTCCGAGGCGGACGCGAAGCGCCTGGCGCTGGAAAGCGAGAAGGTCGGGAAATTCCTGGACGGCCGCCCGGTGGCGGAAGTGATCGTCGTTCCCGGACGCCTGGTCAACGTCGTCGTGCGCTGATTCCACGAAAACTCCCTCCCCGCAGTCGATGAATCCGAGAGGCGGCACGCGACTGCGGGGAGGTAGAATTAGTGGAGACCAGTGGGCCGCGCCCGGGCCGGCGCGAGCAGGTGGCCCTGGCCGTCGTGGCCGGCGTGGCGCTGCTGGTCGCAGGAAGGCTGGCGCTACGGCGTCCTTCGGGCGAGATTCCTCTGCTCCTTGTCTCGCCGACGCCGCAGGCGTTCCTCGTGCACGTGGCGGGGGAGGTGCTGGTGCCCGGCGTGTACCGCCTCCCGGCCGGGGCGCGCTGGTCCGACGCGGTGCGGGCGGCCCGGGGGCCCACCTTTCTGGCCGACCTGAACGCGGTCAACTTGGCCCAGACCCTGCGGGACGGAGATCGGGTTTTCATCCCGCGACAACCCGAGCCGGTCTTATCATCAGGGGCGGAAGAGAATGAGGCTCCGGCTGGATCCGGGCGGCGACCGGCGCTACCGCGGGCGGCGCTGGACGTGAACACCGCCACCGCGGCCGACCTGGAAGCCCTCCCCGGGATCGGCCCCGTGCTGGCCGGACGGATCGTGGAACACCGCCGCACGCACGGGCGGTTCGAAGGCCTGGAGGATTTGCTGGAGGTCGAAGGGGTGGGCCCCCGGTTGCTGGAGCGGCTGCGGCCGCTGCTGCGGGTGCGCTGACCCGTTGCCCGCCCGGCATAACCGCCCGAACACTTTCGTTCGCCGTTGCGTATTCAGAAGCGGGACGACCAGGAGAGGCGCCGCCCAGACCCGGTGGGGGACGCCCGATCCTTGACGGCGGAGGAACTCGCCGCCTACGAGGCGCTCGTGCAGAAGTACGGGTCCTACGTGTACAACATCGCCCACCGGATGAGCGGCAGCGACGCGGACGCCAAGGATCTGGCGCAGGAGGCCTTTCTTCGCGTCTTCCGGGCCTTCCGCCGCATCGACCCGGCCGCCGCACTGGAGGCCTGGCTCTACCGGATCGTGACGAACCTCTACATCGACCTGCTGCGCAAGCACCCGAAGGGGCGGGTGGAATCGATCTCCGCGCCGATCACGACGCCTCAGGGCAGCGAGATGCAGCGGGAGTGGCCGGCGCCGGAGGTGGATTCCCCGGAGGCCACGATCGACGCGCAGATGGACGCGACGGTGCAGCAGGCGCTGCTGGCGCTGCCCGCGGACCTGCGCATGGTGGTGGTCCTCAGCGACATCGAAGGGTTTGCCTATGAGGAAATCGCCCGCATGCTAGAGGTGCCGCTGGGCACGGTGAAGTCGCGGCTGCACCGCGCGCGGAAGATCCTCCAGGAGCGGCTGGGACCACTCGTCGCCGAGCGGTCCCCGGGGCGGGGCGCCGCACCGGGCGCGCCATCCGGCGACGCCCCCGCCGGCGAAGAGGAGGCCAGGTAACGCGATGCATCACCGCGTGGAGCGGCAGCTTTCGGCCTACCTCGACCGAGAGCTAACGCCGGACGAGGAGGCGGCGGTCCGCCGGCACCTGGAGGAGTGCGCCCCCTGCCGCGAGGAGTTGGCGCGCCTGCAGCACCTGAAGAGCGTGCTGGCGGGGCTGCCCGCGCGTCCGCTGCCTGAGACCTTCTGGCCTGATCTCCGCCGGGAACTGCACCGTCGCGTCGCTCCCGCGCCCGTGCCCTGGTTCAGCGCGTGGCGCACCCGTCCGGCGATGGCGCTGGCCGCGGCCGCCGTGGTGGTTCTGCTGCTGCTCGTGCCGCTGATCCGCGGCCAGATCGACCGGCTGCGCGCCGCCGAGTACGGTCTCGACCTGTTCGTCCGCGAGCACGCTATCACCGCGGCGGCGGATCCGCTGGTGGACAGCGCCTATCTCGGACTGCTCGTCACCGACGCCAACCTCCGGATCGTCGGCGCGCGGCGTGAGGCGGTGGAACGGTGAGGCGCCCGGCGCTCGCGGCCGCGCTGGCCGTCCTGCTGGCCCTGCCCGCGGCGGCGCTGGGGCAGGGAGTCAACGCGCCCCACCGGGCAACGGCCATCCTGCACAGCGTCCTCGTGGCGCCGGCCCTCATCGACT
>LDXQ01000035.1 GCA_001443485.1 Candidatus Sysuimicrobiota bacterium CSP1-3 | reverse complement strand
CGTCCCGCGCGCGGACGATGCGCACCGCTGTAAGGATGAGCAGCCCACCGAACACATAGATCACCCAGTGGAACGCGGCCAGCAGCGCGGCGCCGGCCAGGATGAAGATGACCCGGAAGATGATCGCGCCCAGGATGCCCCAGAAAAGGACGCGGTGCTGATACGCTGCCGGAACCGAGAAGTATGAGAAGATCACCAGGAAGACGAAGATGTTGTCGACGCTGAGGGCCTTCTCGATCAGGTAGCCGGTGAGGAACTCCAGCCCGCGCTGCGCGCCGAACCACCAGACCACTCCGGCGTTGAAAAGCAACGCCAGCGCGATCCAGAAGAGACTCCAGCCCAGCGCCTCGCGGGGCCCGACGGCGTGCGCCTTCCGGTGGAAGACGCCCAGGTCGAGGGCGAGCAGTCCCAGCACGAAGAGGGTAAACGCACCCCACAACAGGGGAGTGCCTACGCTTGCCGGCATCGACCAACCTCCTTGCGGGAAGGCCGCCCAGAAAACACACAGGCGAGCCTCCGCCGCCGTGATGTCAGGCTGCGAAGGTCTCGCCCCCGCAAGACTGCGAGAGCCGGGCCGGGTCTGCGCGACCGTGCTGACGGCCCGGACACGGAGCAGGACTCCGTGGCTACTCCCCTTCGGGCGGAGTGTACACGACCCCGGCCGGCGAGGCAAGATGACCGCGAAGGTTTCGCGAATCCCCGGAGCAAACCCTAATCTCAAATGCCCGACCATCACGAGATCCTAAATTTCCTGCTGTTGCTCGCCCTAATCGTCGCCGCGGCGAAGGGGGCGGGGTGGTTGAGCCTCCGCCTGGGCCAGCCGGCGGTCCTGGGAGAACTGCTGGCCGGCGTGGTCCTGGGGCCTTCGCTGCTCGACCTTCTGCACCTGAGCCCCTTCGTGGGAGAGGGGATGGCCGCGGGCGTCTTTCTGCTGGCCAACGTGGGCGTCGTCCTGCTGATGTTCATCGCCGGGCTGGAGACCGACCTCGAGCAGATGCGACGCGTGGGGCGCGTGGCCGTGGCCGCCGGCGTGGCGGGGGTGGTAGTTCCGCTGCTGTTGGGGCTGGCCGTCGCACTGCTTTTCGGTTTTGGCGTTCAGAAGAGCGCGTTCATGGGCATCGTCCTCACCGCGACAAGCGTCAGCATCACCGTGCAGACGCTGATCGAACTCCGCCAACTCGATTCCAAGGAAGGGACGACGCTGCTCGGCGCTGCGGTGGTGGACGACGTGATCGCCCTCGTGGTCCTGTCCGTATTCGTCGCGGTGAGCCTGGCGGGCGGGAGCGGGCTGGCCGACGTGGGTGTGGTACTGATGCGCATGGCCGCCTTCTTCATCGGGGCGATCCTGCTGGGGCGTCTCTTCCGGCCTTCGCTGAGCCGCGCGAAGCGGGCCCCGGTGAGCGAAGGATTGCTCGCGGCGACGCTGATCGCCGTGCTCGCGTATGCTTGGAGCGCGGAGGCCCTGGGCGGTGTGGCCGCGATCACCGGAGCCTATCTTGCCGGAGTCCTCGTGGCCCGGGCCGGGTACCGCCAGGAGGTGGAGCACCGCCTGAAAGCGTTCACCTACGCGCTGCTCGTCCCCATCTTCTTTGTCAGCGTCGGCCTGCAGGCCAACGCCCGCACGCTGGCGGCGCAGGACATCCCGCTGGCGCTCCTGATCATCCTGGCCGCGGTGGCCGGGAAGGTGGTGGGGTGTGGCGCAGGAGCGCGGCTGGCCGGCTTCACGGGACCGGAGGCGCTGCGCATCGGCGTGGGCATGATCAGCCGCGGCGAGGTCGGGTTGATTATCGCCGCGATTGGTCTGCAGACCGGACTACTGGGCGAGCGTGGCTTCGCCATCATGGTGATCATGGTGTTGGCCACTACGGTGATTACCCCGCCGCTGCTGCGGGCGGTCTTCCCGGCCGCTCCTCCCTCCGAGGAGGCGGCCATCGAAGCGGCATTTGCCGACCCGGACGACCCACATTGAGGATCGGGCATGGGACTGGATGAACTCATCCTGGTGGTGCCGCGCGGCCGGCTCCTTCCGCCTGGAGGTCTCGACGGCTTTTTCGCGGGCGGCGTGGACGCCTACGTGGAGCGCATCCGCCGCCACGGTGAGTTCCGCCGGCGCGCCGACGTCGAGGAGGATCCTTCGCTGAAGCAGATCATCCCATACCTGATCATCCGCCACCGCGATCGGATCTTTCTCTTCCAGCGATCCACCCGGGGCGGGGAGGAGCGGCTGCATGGGCTCTACTCCATCGGCGTCGGCGGGCACATCGCCCGCGAGGATACCAACGGCGCACAGGATCTGCTGGCGGTCGGGCTGGAGCGCGAACTGCACGAGGAACTGGTGATCGCGAACGGGTGGCGGGCGCGGCCGGTCGGCGTGCTGAACGAGGACGACACCCCGGTCAGCCGGGTGCACTTCGGTGTCGTGTACGTGGTAGAGACCGAAGACCCCGCGGTGCGGGTGCGGGAGGTGGATCGTCTGAGCGGCCGCCTGGCCACGGCCGCCGAGGTGCGGGAGGCCCACCCCCAGATGGAGAGCTGGTCCCAGCGCATCCTCGATGCTGCCGATCCGTTTGCGCTCTGACGCCGCAGTCTCCGCAGCGCACGGTGTCACCGTCACCGTTGACCCCCGGTACAATCTTCGTCGCACGTTAGAGTGCGGACAGGTATTCCGGTGGACCGTCCAGGATGGCGCAGCAGTTGGCGTGTTTCGCCACCGGGTCTGGATGGTGCAGCAGGAGGCGCGGTCGCTCCGCATCGCGGGGGATGGCCCACCCGCAGCCTTTGATGCCCTGCGCCGCCACCTGGCCCTGGATGCGCCGCTGCGCCGCATCGAAGACGACCTGGCCGCGGACCGCGTGCTCCGGCGCGTTCTCCTGCGCACAAGCGGCATCGCCATCATGCGCCAGGACCCATGGGAGTGCCTGATCTCCTACGTGATCTCCGCCTTCAACAACATCCCGAAGATCCGGCTGACGGTAGACTGCCTTTCCCGCCGATTCGGGGTGCCGTTAGGTGATGGACAGTTCACTTTTCCCTCCCCGGAACGGTTGGCGGAGGCTCGGCGCTCCACGCTGCGCGCGTGCATCCTTGGCTACCGGGCACCTTACGTGCGCGAGGTGGCGCGCGCGGTCGCGACGGGCGCGCTCGAGCTGGAGCGTCTGCGCGGCCTGCCGTACGAAGAGGCCCGGGAGGCTTTGCTGGCACTCCCCGGCGTCGGGGAGAAGGTGGCGGAGTGCGTCCTGCTGTTTGCCCTGGAGCATGGTGAGGCCTTTCCCGTGGACGTGTGGATTCGGCGGACGGTGCAGACCCTCTACCTGCGGGGCCGCCGTGCCACGCCCCGAGTGATCCGCGAGTGGGCCCGCGACCGCTTCGGTCCGCTGGCCGGCTATGCCAACCAGCACCTCTTCCTCGCCGCCCGCACGGGCGTCCTGAGACTCACCCCCGCCTGAAAACTCTCACCGCCGCACGATCTCTCTAAGCGAAAGGCAATCAACGGGCTTCGCCCGAGGAGGGGATGGCGGTGAAAAGCATTGCAGTTCTCGTGATGGTGGTCGTGTTGGTGGCGGGTCTTGCGGTCAACGGGTCGCGGGCACAGCCGCTGCCGGTAACGAGCGTGGCGTTTCGCCTCTGTCAGTTAGGTGAGCAGATGCCGCAGCCGTGCCGGCCGATCGTCAGTCCGGAGCGCGCCGCGCTGGACGACGGCGGCAGAGACTATGACGGCGGCTTTGCGGCGGACGGCGGGGATGACGGCGACAAGCACTGGTGGGATCTGGGCGTCCGGGTCGCGCTGGCCGTGGCGCGCGCAGCAGCCGAGTGGTGGGCTTCGCACTACTCCGGAAGCGTCGCGACGGACGTCCGACCCGTGGACTGGGAGATCTTCGACGTGCCCCAGTAGGAGCTGGTCAAGCTCATCGTCGTCTTCTCAGGGATGAGGGCGGGAGGGGTGTCTCCCTCCCGCCCGGAGGTGAGGCCGGGTGCGGATAAAGCTTGAAGGCATCGTCACGGTGACCGTGACGCTTGTTCTCGGCGCGGCGATGCTTGTCTACGTGGGGAATACCACCCTCTACCTGGCACCGCCGAACCCGGTGACGGCGCAGCTCCTGCCGGTCATCAGGGCCATCCAGAACCCCCTCTTTGCACAGAACTGGCATCTCTTTGCCCCGGACCCCGTCAAGTCGGATTTCGTGTTGACGGTCCGCTGCCGCACGAAGGATGAAGTCTCCGCCTGGCAGGACATTACCGCGCCCTTGCTGGCGCGTCACCAAAGCGCCCGCACGTCACCCATGGCGCGCGTGCTGCGGGTGCAACAGAACGCGGTGCGGGTATGGATGGGACGGACCGGAGATGAGGACTGGCGGCGCGCCGTCTGCCGCGTTCAACCAGGGAATCCGCTCTGCCGTGGCGAGGATCCCATCACCCGACGGATGCAGGAGACCGGTCTCTACGTTCTGGCGCGGGTCGCTTCCGCGGCCTGCGACCATCTGATCGGACGGGGGCGGGCGAGCCGCGTCCAACTGGCGCTGCTCATCCACACACCGCCGCCGTTTTCCCGGCGGGCGCAGCCACCGGAAGCCGGATCCACCCGCTACGTTATCCTTCCCTGGCTGCCGTACCAACAGGTTGGTGGGTGATCGTGAGCGCGCGACAGCGACTTTACACGTTCCTGACGCAGGAGCACTGGCTGATTGGGGCCAGCCTGGTGCGCATCAGCCTCGGGATCTGGGCGCTCTACTACTATCTACTGCACTTTCCTGTCCGCCATTTGCTCTGGGGTCCCCAGGGGCTGTGGCCCTTCGAACGCTACCTGGCCTCGCGGACGCTCTTCTCCGTATTCCAGTTCAGCGCCGCTCCCCTGTTCTTCGACGCGGTGTACCTGACCGGCATCGTGGTGGCCCTGCTCTTCACCCTGGGATGGCACACACGGGTGATGAGCCTGCTCCACTGGGTAATGATCCTCTCGCTGCAGGAGCGGAACTTCCTCATCACCGACGGTGGAGACAACCTCATGCGGCTGGTCTTGTTGTTCCTCATCCTGGTGAACTGCGGCGCCTACTTCTCCCTGGACGCGCTGCGCCGCCGGGCGGGACAGCAATGGTCCCGGCCAGCACTCGCCGTCGCGCACAACTTCGGCGTGCTCCTCACCGTCGTCCAGCTCTGCCTGCTCTATGCGAGCACGGGTCTCTATAAGACGATGGGGACGGTCTGGCAGAACGGGACGGCCCTTTACTACATCCTGCGGGTGGGAGAGTTCTCCTGGCCGGGCGGCGCGGAGATCATCTACCGTAATCCGTATCTGGTCGTCCTGGGGACGTACGGCACCGTCCTCTTTGAACTGATGTTTGCGTCGCTGCTGCTCAACCGCTGGACGAGATATGCCGTGGTTGCCACCGGCGTCGCCTTCCATCTGGGGATCGCCGTGTTCATGGGGCTGGCTACCTTCAGTTGGAGCATGCTGAGCGTCTACCCGCTGCTGTTCACCGACCGAGAATACATGGGTGCGGCTCGGGGGCTGCGCGCGGCGCTGCAGTTGACCGTTCTGTACGATGGGTGGTGCCCCACGTGTACCCGCAGCGTCCGCTGGCTGAAGCGGCTGGACCTCTTCTCGCTGGCGCAGTTTGTGTCGTTCCGAGACCCCGGCGTCATAGAGCGGTATCGGGCCGACCCGGGCCGCGCGGAGCGGCGAATTCTGAGCATCGGGCGCTCCGGGCACATCGCTGAGGGCATCGACACGGTCATCCAGATCGCCAGCCGCTCGGTCCTGCTCTGGCCTATAGTGCCGGTCTTGGCGCTGGGGCGGCTCCTGGGGGGCCAGAAGTTCTACGACGCAATGGCCGATCGCCGGCTCGTCCTGGCTCCGGGAAACTGCGCCGGGCACTGCATTATGGCGGAGGGACTTATGAAGTGACCCCTGCCGCCGGAGGATCTGCGTTGCCAGGCGTCGCCGTGCGGGCGGGCCTCGGTGGAGCCGCGCTATGGCTCGTCCTCGAATTCACGACACGCTACACCCTCCTGCTCGGGAGTGGCGGTTTCTTGTTGGCGACCGGCGGGGTGCTGGCAGCCGACCTCCGCGGCCCTCTCGGCCTCATCCTCAACGCTGCCGCCGCTGGCGCGGCGATGGTGCTTGTCGGAACGGTCTTCTACCGACGAAGTGTGAAAGAGGGGGCGAGGGCCGTCGATCTCGGCTACGAGTTCACCTGGCGGGCCCTCCTGGCCGGTGTGGTTGGCGGTGTTGTGCTGATGGGGCTGCTCGAGGGCACACACGGTATCGATGAGCTCGTCTTCTCGAGGTGGGATCTCCTCCGGGCGCTGCAACCCACCGAGGAAGAGGAACTGCGGATCGCCGGCCAAGCGGTGGTGGCGCTGGGGCTTGTCCTGATTCCCGCCAACGGCATCCTCACGCCGATCGTCGAGGAGTTTGCCTGGCGAGGCTACATCCAGAGCCGGCTGGTGGCGGGGTGGGGGGCGGGTGCCGGCATCCTGGTCACGGCGGCGTGCTTCGCGGCGAAGCACATGATTGTCGACGTGTCCATCGGCCGCGCATCCACCTTAATCGTCGGCTCTCTCGTCCTGGGACTGGTGAGGCACCGGTGGGGTACCGGTGCCTCGACCATGACCCATCTTGCGCTGAACCTCGTCAGCAGCCTGCGCTATCTGCTCGCAGCCGCCGCGACGGTGTCTTGATGGTGACGCCGGCGGCCTAGTGGCTCGCCGCCTTCGCGGCCTGCAGCACCTCTTCGCGGGAAACTTCCTTCCCGTGGTCCTTCCGCATGTGCTCCTGTGCCTTGCGGACGATCTCGTCCTCGGAATCCCCGTGAGCCACGTGGCCACAGCTACACTGCCAGTGCATATGCATCCGTCTCTTCCCTCCTGAGATCAGGTGTCCTTACGCCTAACATGAATGCGAAATGAGGGGCAATTATTCCCGCCGAGCCTGACACTTAGATGGGGCCTCACGGGGCGACCGTGATCCGGCCGGCGGGTCCTGCGGTCAACTCACCGACGTGGGCGACGGGGGAGACGCCGCGCCGCTGTAAGGCCGCGTCGAGTGCGGCGGCGCGGTCCGGGGGGACGGCGATGAGCAGGCCGCCGGAGGTCTGGGCGTCGGCCAGGAGGAGGCGGGTCTCCTCGTCGATGCCCTCGTCGTAGGAGACCTTGTCCTGCAGGAACTCAAAGTTGCGGGCCGTGCCCCCGGCGATGGCGCCCTGCCGGGCCAGAGCATGTGCCTCTGGCAGGAAGGGAATCGGGCTAACCCTGATGTAGGCGGCGACGCCGCTGGCGGCAGCCAGTTGATGCAGGTGTCCCAGCAGCCCGAAGCCGGTGATGTCGGTGCAGGCGTGCACGCCGACCTCCACCATGGCCTCGGAGGCGGCGCGATTCAGGATGCCCATCACGCGGATCGCCGCGTCGGCCACGGCGGGCGGCGTCTTCCCCTGCTTGATTCCCGTGGTGATCACCCCGAGCCCCAGAGGCTTGGTCAGCACCAGAACGTCGCCGGGACGACCGCCGGCGTTGGTGACGATCTTCTGGGGGTGGACGGTGCCGGTCACGGCCAGTCCGTACTTGGGCTCAGGGTCATCGATGCTGTGCCCGCCGACGATGAGCACGCCGGCTTCCTCCGCCTTCGCCGCCCCACCGCGGAGGATCTCGCCCAGGACGTCCAGCGGCAGTTTCCCCCGGGGGAACCCCACGATGTTCAGCGCCAGCAGCGGGCGCGCGCCCATGGCGTAGATGTCGGAGAGGGCGTTGGCCACGGAAATGGCCCCGTACTGGAACGGGTCGTCCACCACGGGTGTGAAGACGTCCACCGTCTGGACGAGGGCCAGGTCGTCGCTCAGGCGATAGACCGCGGCGTCGTCGCGCGTGGAGATCCCCACGAGCAGGTTGGGGTCGCTAGGTTGTGGCAGATAGCGCAGGACCTGCGCCAGGTCGGCGGGGCTGAGTTTCGACGCTCAACCCGCGCAGGCGACCATGGAGGTGAGCCGGATGCGCTCACGCTGGTCGTCCATCCGCGACCTCCCTTCTCGCCGCAACTCCCGTGCCGGCGTAGCGGGGCTCATTCTAGCACCGCCCTCGCCGCCCTTGCTATGATGGCGCCGGCACCCCGCTCATGCCTGCGCCCACGGTCCCCTTCGAGGTCTTTGACCATACCGCCGATGTCGGCATCATCGCTTACGGCCGCGATCTTGCCGAACTCTTCGCCAACGCCGCCCGCGGCATGTTTCACTTCATCATCGATCCCTCCGCGGTGCAGGAGCGTGAGCGCCGGACGCGCACCGTAGAGGCCGACGACCTGGAAGGTCTGCTCGTGGCCTGGCTGAACGACCTGCTCGTCGTCCTCAACGGCGACGGCTTCATCCCGGCGGCCTTCGTCGTCGAGGAGGTCACGCCGACGCGCCTGCGCGCCGTCCTTGCGGGCGAGCCCGTCGATTCCGAGCGCCACCGCTTCCGGATGGATGTCAAGGCCGCCACCTATCACCTGGTCCAGATCAGTCAGGATGGCGGGTGGTCGGCGCGTGTAATTTTCGACATCTAGCCGCAGACCGATTGCTTGATTTTGGTATTCGCCGCGGATACGATAGCGGCAACGGCGAGGACGGAGCATCGATCCTCCGCACAGCGAGCCCTCAGCGTGATGCGACGGGGCCGGAGGACAATCCCCTCCCGAGCCGGGAGCGATTCAAGTGCGGCGGAGCTCCCCGGGTGCGCCCGAGATCGCGCTAAAAGGGCCGTCCCGAGCCCAAGACCCGGGACGGAACCAGAGTGGCACCGCGGGTGAATCCCGTCTCTGCACAGAGGCGGGATTCTGCGTTTTGAGGAGGAGACGATGCTGGACATCAAGCTGATCCGACAGCAGCCGGACGTGGTGCGCGACGCCCTGCGCGTGCGGGGCGCCGATGTGTCGCTGGTCGACCACATCCTCGAGGTGGATAAGCGCCGCCGCGAGTTGCTGCAGCACATCGAGGCGCTGCGCGCGGAACAGAAGCGCGCCTCCGCGGAGATCGCCCGCCGGCAGGGCGCGGAGCAGGAGAGCCGGATTGCCGCCGCGCGCGACCTCTCCGACCGGCTGCGGGTGCAGGAGGCCGTCCTGCGTGCGGTGGAGGAGGAACTGGGCCCGCTGCTGCGCGCGCTGCCGAATCTGCCACACGCCAGCGTGCCGGTGGGCCGGGACCCCTCGGCTAACGTCACCGTGCGCACCTGGGGCGCGCCCACGGCCCTGGGTTTCCCGCCGCGGGACCACGTGGATATCGGCGCGCGCCTGGGCATGCTCGACCTGGAGCGCGGCGCCAAGGTGTCGGGCTCGCGCTTCTACTATCTGGTCGGCGACGGCGCGCTGCTGGAGATGGCCCTGATCCGCTACGCGCTGGACTCCGTCCTGGCGCGGGGCTTCCTCCCGATGATCACGCCGGTGCTGGTGAAGCCGGAGGTCATTATGGGCGCGTGGGGCGGGCCACGCCTCGACCCACTGCAGACCTACTACATCCCGGAGGACGACCTGGCGCTCATCGGCACCTCGGAGCACAGCCTGGCCGCCTACTACATGGACGAAATCCTGGAGGGGGACCGCCTGCCCATTCGCCTGGCCGGCCTGTCCTGGTGCTTCCGCCGCGAAGCGGGTTCCTACGGCCGGGAGATCCGCGGGCTCTACCGCGTGCACCAGTTCGACAAGGTGGAAATGTTCTCATACTGCCACCCGGACCGCTCGGGGGAGGAGCACGAGTTCCTGCTGTCCATCGAAGAGGCGATCCTGCAGTCGCTGGGGATCCCGTATCGCGTGGTTGTCCTCTGCACGGGCGACCTGGGCCTGGCTTCGGCCAAGACCTACGACATCGAGGCGTGGATGCCGGGGCGCGGCGAGTACGGCGAGGTGACCTCCTGCAGCAACACCACCGACTTTCAGGCGCGGCGGCTGCGCGTGCGCTTCCGCGCGGGGCGCGGCGGCGGCACCGAGCTCGTGCACACCCTGAACGGCACGGCCATCGCCACCAGCCGCGCGCTCATCGCGGTGCTGGAGAACTACCAGCAGCAGGACGGGAGCGTGCGTATTCCGGAGGTCCTGGTGCCGTACATGGGCGGGCGGGAGGTCCTGCGGGCGCGCAGCGAAGTCTAGTTCCTTACTTGCTGTGTTTGTCGGCGACCTTGCTGGCGCCGTAGGCGTCGGGCTTGGTCACGGCGGCGAATCCGGAGCCGGTGACCATGCCGATGACCTCGCGGATGATGGTGCGGGTCTCGCCGCGCTCGCCCACGTCCAGGTGGATCTCCACCGGCAGCTCGGAATGACCGTTGCGGGACAGTTCACCGGCGATCCTGCTGGCCGTCTCCAGGCTGAGTGAGGTCTCGAAGAGGATCCGCTGGCGCAGGCTCTCCATCTTGCGGTTGCGCATCTTCCGGTAGAAGTAGCGGCCGCCGTGCCCGACGCGGTGCACGACGATCGCGGTGACGAAGGTGGTTTCCTCCGCCAGCAGCGAGTCGGTGCCGATGATCAGGTGGTATTGCTGGTCCGGCTCCTCCTCGATGTAGCCGACCAGCCGTCGGAACATCTCGTCGAAGCTCAGTTTTCCGTGCGTCGGGCTGAAGAAATCCATCTGCATCCGCTCAAAGCCCAGTATATCGTGGCATTCCGCCGGCCGCAATTAACCGGCGGTCCGTGCACGCATGGGACGCAGCAGGCGCGCGGAGTTGCCGAGGATCCCCAGGTCGGGCAATGACTGCGCGGCGGCGGCGAAGACCAGCGGCAGAATGCCCAGGGCGGCCAGGGTCAACCCGGTGAGGTTGTACGCGGCGGTGAAACCGATGTTCAACTTCACGACCCGCATGGTGCGGCGGGCGATCTGCCAGACCTCCGGGATGAGGGCCCAATCATCGCGCAGCAGCGCGATGTGCGCGGCCTCCACGGCGACGTCGGATCCGGCCGCGCCCATGGCGATGCCGACGTCGGCCTGCGCCAGCGCGGGCGCATCGTTCACGCCGTCGCCGATCATGACGACCGTACGCCCCTGCGCCTGGTACTGTTGCACCACACCGATCTTGTCCTCGGGCAGGAGACCGGCGCGATACACCACGTCCAGTCGCTGCGCCATCGCCGCGGCAGTCCGTTCGTTGTCTCCGGTGAGCAGTTCGATCTGCCGGATGCCGAGCGCCCGGATGGCGGCGAGCGCGGCCGGGACCTCTGGCCGCAGCGTGTCACTGGCGGCGAGGACTCCGGTGATGGCGCCGTCACGGGCGACAAACAGAAGTGTTTTGCCCTGCGCCTCCAGGTCGGCGACAACGCGCGGTGGTGAACCGTCCGGCACCATCCGCCGGCTGCCGACGGTGACCGTGATGCCGTCCACGCGTGCCCGGACGCCGATCCCCGGAATGGCTTCAAACTGCTCCGGCTCGTAGAGCGGCAGGCCGCGCTCCCTGGCCGCGGCACGCACCGCCTCGGCCAGCGGGTGCTCGGAGTAGCGCTCCGCGGAGGCCGCCAGCACCAGGACGTCTTCCCCTGATGCGCCGTTCAGCGGCAACACATCGGTGATCTGCGGGCGCCCCAGCGTCAGCGTGCCGGTTTTGTCTATCAGCACGACATCGGCACGCGCAAGCGCCTCCAGATACCGGCCTCCCTTGATCAACAGGCCGCGCCGGGCGCCCGCGCCGATGGAAGCCAGCATGGCGATGGGCGTGGCGAGGGCGAAGGAACAGGAGCAGGCCACCACCAGCACCGCGGCTGTGGCCAGCGAGTCGCGGCGGATCAGCAGGGTCAGGGTCGCGATGGACACAACCAACGGCAGGTAATACGCGGAGAACTTGTCGGCGATGCGCTGCACGTTGGCCCGGTGCGCCTCCGCGTCTTCCACCATTCTGATCACGCGTCCGAAGGTGGTGTCCTTTCCCACGTGGGTAGTGCGAAGGCGCAGGCCCCCCAGACGGGCGATCGTGGCCGCAAAGACCCGCGTCCCGGGACCGGCCTCAACCGGCATGGACTCTCCGGTGATGGTCGCCTGATCCACGGTGGCATGACCGGCGATGGCCTCGCCGTCTACAGGAATCTTCTCGCCGGGGCGCACGACGACGGTTTCGCCGACCCGCACCTCCCCGACCGGCACCTCCCGCTCGGCGCCGTCCCGCTCCACCCGGGCCGTCTGCGGGGCCATGGCGGTGAGGTCCTTCACGGCGCGGCGGGCCCGCTCAGTGGTGAAGCGTTCGGCGTAGTCGCCGACGCGCATGAAGAAGACGACGACCGCGGCGGTCGCCCATTGCCCGACGACGAGCGCGGCCAGCGCACCCACGGTCATCAGGGTGTGGGCGGTAACCTGTTTCCGGATGGCGGCGCGGATGACATTGCGGAAGACCGGGTAGCCGCCGGCCAGGACGACCGTCAGGCCGAGGGGCCACGGGACGCGCCGGGTGACGGCTTCGAAGAGACCGAACCACTCTCCCACGACCACCACAAAGAGCACGGCGCCGAAGACCACACCGAGCAGCGTCAGGACGGGGCGCGTAAATCCGCCGAGCGGCGTGGTTCCGCCCCGGCCGACCTCAGGCGGCGCGCACGAGTATCCCGCCCCCTCCACGGCCTTCGCGATCGCCGACAGGTCGACGCGATGCGGGTCGAGTTGAACGACGGCCTTCTCCGCGGTCAGGGAGACATGCACCAACGCCACGCCGGGGAGGGCAGCGATGGCCCGCTCGACGTGGACCACGCAGTCGGCACAGTCCATACCGCGGATGGGGACCTCAATGGTCCGCTGGCCGGCCACCGTCAGTTCCGTGGCGGGGAGTCGTAGCGGGTGCACTCGTAGACGCCCTTGGCGACGTCGGCGAGCAGTTCATCGGTCAGCCGGAGCAGAGCGTCCACCCGCCGGTCACTCAACTGGTAGCGCACGTAGCGTCCCTCCTGTTCGGAGACGACCAGTCCGCAGTCGCGCAGACAACTCAGGTGGTTGGAGGCGTTGGGTTGGCTGAGCCCGGTTACGGCGGCAATCTGGCTCACGGTGAGCGGGCCGGCCCGCAACGCCTCCACGATGGAGAGGCGCGAGGGATCGGCAAACCCCCGGAATAACTTGGCCTTCAGCGCGACGGCGTTGGTCTGGGCGGTCATCAGCATGGTCAGGCCCTCCCCAGAGATCCGGCACCGAAGACATGTCCCGGATCTCGTATCACCAACTGATTATATGATTACCTAATTGGCTGCGGCTGTCAAACGAGGGTTGCCGTTCAGCCGCGGATGAAGTACCGCATGATAGGCTGCCGCACCGAGGCACGGGAGACTTCCACGAAACCGGTTTTCCTGAACGTGGAGGCTACCCCCGTAAAGCCAGAGTACCCCGAGAGACGGCCGCCGACCTCGATCGGGTAGCCCTCTACAATCCGCGCGCCGTGGCGCTTTGCATAGTCCACGGCGGCGCGCAGCAGTGGGGTCATCAGGCCCGTTCCCCGATAAGGTTTGGCGACGACGAAGCAGACCACCGACCAAACCGCCCGATCGTCGACGCGCTTCAGTGTGCGCGAGCGCTCCAGCGCGGAGAAGGTTTCCCGGGGCCCCACCGACACCCAGGCGATCGGTTCACCGCGGACATACGCGAGCAGCCCCGGCGCCTGGCCGCTGTCGACCAGCCGCTTCATTTCCTGCCGGTTCCCACGGTTGCCGTTGCTGCTGAACTCCGCGCGGGAGATGCGCCACCACATGCACCAGCAGCCGCCGTAAGCGCCGCGCTCGCCGAAAAGCGTTTCGAGATCCCTCCAGCGTTCGGGCGTGACGGGATACACCTCCACGGCGGGACGTCGCAAGGCCTTGCCAGGCATGCGGGGATTCGCGCTCAGATCTCGCGCCGGCCTTCCAGGGCCTTCGCCAGGGTGACCTCGTCCGCATATTCCAGGTCGGCGCCGACCGGCACGCCGTAAGCGATGCGCGTCACGCGCACCCCCAGAGGTTTGAGCACCTTGGCCAGGTAGAGCGCTGTGACCTCGCCCTCCGCCCGAGGGTTGGTGGCGATGATCACTTCCTGCACCTGATCCCGGCGCACGCGCTCCAGTAACCCGGCGATCTTGAGGTCGTCGGGGCCCATGCCGTCTAGCGGCGAGATCGCGCCGTGCAGCACGTGGTACTTGCCCTTCACCTCGCGGGTGCGCTCCATGGCGACCACATCCCGTGGGTCCTCCACCACACAGATCACGCTGGAGGTGCGCTGCGGGTTGCTGCAGATGCTGCAGGGATCCACGTCCGTGAGGTTCCAGCAGATGCTGCAGTAGCGGGTCAGCGCCCGCGCTTCGAGGATCGCCTGGGCCAGAGCCTCGGCGTCCTGCGGCGCCATGCGCAGGATGTGATAGGCGAGCCGCTGCGCGGTCTTCGGCCCGATGGTGGGCAGTTTGCTCAGGGCTTCAATCAGCCGGGCGAGGGGCGGAGCATACATGGGTATGAGTCTAGACGGTCAGACCGGGGATCTGTAGCCCTCCCGTGACGGCCTTCATCCGCTCCTCCGCCAACGCGCGGGCGTTGCGCTGCACTTCGTTGACCGCGGCGACCACGAGATCCTGGAGCAGGATGAGGTCGTTGGGATCGACGGCGGCGGGCGAGATGGTCAGCGACTGCAACTCGCCGTGCCCGTTGGCCACGGCGCTGACGGCGCCACCCCCGGCGGTGGCCTCCACGCGCGCCGCGGCCAGTTCCGCCTGCACGCGGGCCATCTCCGCCTGCAGCTTTTGCATCTGCTTCATCATCTTGTTCATGTTGAGCACGGATGGTCCTCCGGGCGCGGCGTTGTGCGGGCGCGGTCAGGGCACGGCTAGGCGATGTCGGTTAGCCGCTTAACCGCCACTACCTCGCCGCCGAACAGTTCCATCGCCCGCGTCACTAATGGGTCGGCCTCGTCCGCGGCGGCCGCCCGCGGCGGCGCGTCGGCCTGCGGCAGCGGCGGTTCCGTCGACCCCTCTTGCATCTGGCAGCGCAGCATCATCCGCCGGCCGAAGACCCGCTCCAGCGCCTGCTCCACGACGGCGCGGTTCTCCGGCCGGTGCAGGCTCTCCATGTGGAAGTTATAGCCGCTGCGCAGGCCGACGACCAGGGTCTGGCCGCGCACTTCCAGCGGCATCCCCTCAATCAGCAGCGCGTGGCAGAACATCTTCAGGCGTTTGACCTCTTCCAGGACGCGGGCCCAGCGGTTGCGGACGTCCTGCAGCGTGACGGCCAGCGCTTCGGCCGACGCCTCCACGGCCGGACGCGGGGCCGCCTCCCCGTCCGAAGGTTTCACGGCGTCCTCCGCCGCTTTCGGCGGCGTGTCGCGGCGGGCCGGCGTGCTCGGGGGCATGGGTGCGCGCCGCGGCGCTGGCTGGGGTGCCGGAGCCGGGGCGGCGGGCGCGCGGGAAGGCTTCCCGCCTCCCTCCAACGCCTGGACCCGTGCCTGCAGTCCCTCGATCGTCGGGTCCATCTCCGGCCGCGCCAGGCGGATCAGGGAGATCTCCAGCAGCAGCCGCGGCTGCGAGTGCGAGCGCGCCTCCACGTCGGCGTCACTGAGGATCTTCACCGCGCGCAGGATGTCGGCGAGTTCCGCGCCGCCGGCCTGGCGCTGCAGCGCGGCCAGCCGCTCCGGGGTGGAGTCGAGCACGCCTTCCGGATTCTGCGCCACCTTGGCGATCAGCAGATCCCGGAAGTGCTCCAGCAGCGTGCGCATGATCTGCCGGCTCTCTTTGCCCTCGTCGATGAGGCCCGCGGCAATGCGCAGCACCTCGACCGGGTCGCGGCGCAGCAGCGCGTCCACCAGGGCGAAGAGCGTCTCCTCCGCGGGTGCGCCGAGAATCGTCAGAATGTCATCCGTGGTGATGCCCTCGTCCTTGTAGGCGCTCAACTGGTCCAGCACCGACTCCGCGTCGCGCACCGACCCGTCGGCGATACGGGCGATGTGTCGCAGCGCCCGGTCGTCGATGGCAAATCCCTCCGCCGCGGCGATGCGGTGCAGCCGCGTTTCGATCTCGGCCAGCGGCACGCGGCGGAAGTCGAAGCGCTGGCAGCGCGAGGCCACCGTCGCCGGGATCTTGTGGGGCTCGGTGGTGACCAGGACGAAGACGGCGTGCGGCGGCGGCTCCTCCAGCGTCTTCAGCAGCGCGTTGAAGGCGCTGGTGGAAAGCATGTGGACCTCGTCGATGATGTAGACCTTGTAGCGGCCCTCCGCCGGTACCAGGACGATCTTCTCCTTCAGGTCCCTGATGTGGTCCACCTGGGTGTGGCTGGCGCCGTCGATCTCGATGACGTCGAGGCTGCTCCCCTGGTTGATGCCCTGGCAGACCGGGCAGGTGTTGTCTGGGTTGGGCGTGGGCCCCTGCGCGCAGTTCAGCGCCTTGGCCAGGATCCGCGCCACCGTCGTCTTGCCCGTGCCGCGGTGACCGGCGAAGAGGTAGGCGTGGGTGATCCGGCCGGCGCGAATGGCGTTCTGCAGCGTGTGGGTGATGCGCTCCTGGCCGATGACCTCCTCAAAGGTCTGGGGACGCCAGCGACGGTAGACGGAAATATGGGACACCGCGGTCACCTCGGGGAAGGTCAATCAGTCTTTAATTCGACAGGAGAGCGGCGCGGCCTGCCAGAAACCTGACGGGGTCATGCCCGAATTTCCCCCGTTTGCGCTGATCTACTATGCTGGCTCGGCCCTGGCCGCGATCTGGGTCCTCGTCGACGGCCGCACGCGCCTGGCGCACCGCCCGGCCTGGGAGGTCTTCGTCTGGAGCATCGGGACCGCGCTGGCCCTCCCCGTCTTCCTGCCGATGTACATGCTGGGCGCCCGCGCCCCCGACCGGTCGGCGCAATGGGGGCCGGTGGAGATGATCGGCATCGCCATCTTCTTCGGCCTGACCATGCCGCTGGTGGCGGGTCTGGCCGGGCTGCGCGAGGAGGCCCTCACCCTGCGCGTCGTCTCCGTGGTGATCTTGGTGCAAAACGCCGGCTTTGTCCTCCTGAGCCTTCTGGGAATCGCCCTCCGCTACCGCCTGCCGTTGGCGCGCCTGGGCCTGACCACGCGCAGGTGGGCTGCCATGCTCCTGGTTGGCTTGATCGCCGGCGCGGTGATGATTCCGGTGGCCTCGGTGACGGAGCAGGCGGGGGTGGAGATCTACGCTCTACTCCGAGGGCGGCAGGCGGCGGAACGGCAGGCCGAACGGGAACGCAAGTTGGACCCACTCAACCGCATCCTGGCGACGACGAAGGGACCGGCGGCGACCACCTGGCTGATCGCCCTCCTCGGGATGGCCGTCCCGATCGGTGAAGAGGTCTACTTCCGTGGCGTCGTCTACGGCGGCCTGCGGAACCGCTACGGCCTAGGCTGGGGCCTGATCGGCAGTACCCTTTTCTTCGGGGTGGTGCACCGGCAGGTGGTGCACTTCCTGCCGATCGCCGTCCTGGGTTTGGCGCTGGCCCTCCTGTATGAACGGACAAAGAACCTCCTGCCGTCGATCACCGTCCACGCGGTGAACAACATCGTCTCGATCCTCGCGCGGCTCTACGGCTGGGAGATCTAGGCGCTTCCGCCCGGGAGTGACGGCACCCCCATAATGTGGAAACCGCTGTCCACGAAGATCGTGTTGCCGGTGACGGCGCGCGAGAGGTCGCTGGCGAGGAACACGGCCACGTCGCCCACGTCCTCCTGCGTGATGTTGCGCCGCAGCGGGGCAGTCTCTTCGGTGAGGTCGCGTAGTTTGGAGATGCCTTTCACGGCGCTGCCCGCCAGCGTCTTCAGCGGACCGGCGGAGATGGCGTTGACGCGGATCTGCTGCGGCCCCAGTTCCGACGCCAGGTAGCGCACCTCCGCCTCCAGCGCCGCCTTCGCCACCGCCATGACGTTGTAGCCGGGGACGACGCGCTCCACGGCGTTGTAGGTCAGGGTGAAGATACTGCCGCCGCTTGTCATCAGCGGGGCGGCGTGGCGGGCCACCGCGACGAGGGAGTAGGCGCTGACGTCCAGGGCCAGGGCGTAGCCGCCGCGCGAGATTTGGTGGAAGGGGCGGCTGAGGTCCTCGCGGTCGGCGAAGGCGATGCAGTGGGCCAACGCGTCCAGCCGGCCCCACCGCTCGGCCAGCGTGCCGAAGGCCGCGGTCACCTGTTCGTCGGACTGCACATCGCAGGGGAAGGTGAGGAACCTGTCGCGGCCGCTGACGCCATCCAGCAGTTCGTCCAGGTTTTCCTTTAGGCGCTCGCTCTGGTAGCTGAACGCGAGTTCCGCGCCTTCACGGTGGAAGGCGGCGGCGATGCCCCAGGCGATGCTGCGCTTGTTGGCTACGCCCATGATGAGGGCGCGCTTCCCTTCAAGCAGCACGGTGACACCACTCCTTTGCGCAGGATGCGTTGCGGGCGGGCGGGTCCTTGTCAGCGTCGGGCGCGTACCGGCGCGCGCAGCCGGCCCCGGGCGACCAGGTAGTCCACCAGGACCACGTAGGGGTCGAAACCCACGACGCGCACCGCGTCCGTGACGAAATTCGACAGGGCGTTGATGTCGTAGAAGTAGACCCGCCCATCCCGGTCGTTGACCAGGTATTCGACGCCGCCCAGGTCGAATCCGGCCGCCCGAGCGATCGTCCACGGCACCTTCGCCGCGGCCGGGTCGAAAGTGTGCGCGCGGGCGTTGCGCCCGGTCAATCACGCGCCACATGATAGTGCGTTTCACAGGACCAGAGCCGGCCGGACCGCGCAAGAGAGGAAGGACGCCGTACGTGCCGGCCGAATCGGAAGGGCGATGACGATCCGCGCCGTGACCTTCGATGTCTACTCGGCACTGTACGACACGCCTGCCGGCCTGGCCCGCGCGCTGACCCCGGTACTGCAGCGGCGGGGCATCACGGGCGATCCGCACGCCGTGGCCCGCACCTGGCGCCACAAACAGCGGGAGTATCTGCTGATCGCCAATTCGCTCGGCCGCGAACCCGCGTCGAACCGGAAGGCGATCGAGACCTCGGTGCGATACACGCTACGGGGCCTCGAGCCGCCGGTCACCCCCGACGAACTGCGGGCGCTGGTCGACGCCTGGGAGGACCTCCCGCCCTGGCCCGAGGCGGCCGAAGTGCTGGAGGAGGTCCGCCGCCGCGGTTTCGGGCTCGCGACCCTTTCTAACGGGGACAAGGACATGCTGCGGGGGTTGGTGGCGAACACCCTGCCGGTCCCGTTTGATCAGGTGATCTCCACGGAGGGCGGGCGGTTCAAACCCCACCCGTCGGCGTATCAACGGGCTCTGGAGATCCTTCGGGTCCAGCGAGACGAGTTGCTCCACGTGGCCGGCGGCGCACCCGACGCCATGGGCGCCACGGCCTTTGGCATCCGGACCGTCTGGGTCAACCGCGCCGCCGACGCGGTGGTCGATTCCCGCTACGCGCCCGCCTACCAGGTCGGCGATCTGCGCGGCGTGCTGGAGGTTCTCGACTCCCTGCGCTAGCGTTGCGGCTGCCCGCGGTTCGGTGGCCGAAACACCCGGCAGGACTGCGCTTGCGGGCCCATCGGCCCTCCGATAGAATTCATGGGGTACAGCGAGGGCCGGTAGCTCAGCAGGCAGAGCGCCGGGCTTTTAACCCGGGCGTCGGGGGTTCGAGTCCCTCCCGGCCCTCCAGGCGAAGATTCAAGCGGGACGGGGGTTTCGGCCTGCGGCCCGCTTTCTCATCGATCCGTGTCGGCGGCATCCCTGCCCTGCCCCGGCTCCAGCAGCACAAAGGAGATCTCCGCCTCCGCCGCGACCTCCTCGCCCACCCGGGCGACGCCCCGCATTTTGCCGAGCCGTTTCCGCTGTGCCCGCAACTCAACCTCAATGGTCAGCGTGTCCCCCGGGAGAACCGGGCGGCGGAAACGGCAGCGGTCAATCCCGGCCAGGAGGGCTAGCCGCCCCCGCATGTGTGGCGGGTTGAGGATGAGGCAGCCGCCTACTTGCGCGATCGCCTCGATAATCAGCACCCCCGGCATGACGGGCAGACCCGGCATGTGGCCAACGAGGAAAGGTTCATTGATCGTGACGTTTTTCAGGCCCACGACCCGCCTTTCCCCCATCTCGGTGATCCGGTCCACCAGAAGGAACGGATACCGGTGTGGCAGGATGGTGAGGATCTCCGTGATGTCGAGCGACGATGGACCGGACATTATCCGTCCCCCAGGAGCGGGCAACCTCTCGGGCCAGAGCGAGGTGCAGGCCATGGCCTCCGGGCGTGACCTCACTATACCTTTGCCGGCGCGTGCCGAGCAGGGCCAGGTCGAGGCGCCTTTTCAAGGCACCGAAAGCCTGTTCGATTTAGGCGATGGTATGCTCAAGCTATCGGCAGGAGGAACGGTCCATTTTGTCGAGTATCACTGCTAGCATATCGCCATCGCTTCCAGTCCGAATCCATTGAGCGAGAAGTTGTGGAATGAGTCGGATGCCCGCAGACGAGTCAGTTGACAACACTGAGGAGCGATTCTCCTTCGAGAAGTTTGCGCGGCATCATTTCTTCAAACAAGCAAACGCCTGGCTGGTCGCGCACAGCGGCATCTGCTCCAATTCGTCGGTCGTCGACCTTGCCTGTGGCCCCGGTGCTGTGACTGAGCTCATTCTCCGGGAACTGGACGAGACCGTTCCCGGGACCTGCGTCTACGCGGTCGACCCCTCCCCGTCAGCCCTGGCGCTGGCAAGAAAGCGGGTCCATTCACCCATCGTCAGATTTATCCAGGGGAGCGCGGAGCGCCTGGCCAGTCTCGTCCCCCAGGTTGACGTGGTGGTGTTCACCAATGCGATCCACCTGGTTGCCGACAAGGTCACCGCGTTCGAGCAGGTCTTCAAGACACTGCGCCGCGGTGGGGTCCTCGGCTTCAACACCACATTCTTCGATGGAGCGTATCCGGGCGAGACCCGCCGGTTCTACAAACTGTGGGTGCTCCGCGCGGTGCGCTGGCTCCGCGAGCGGGGGTACGATGTCAGCCGGGGGGTGAAGGCGACGGCGATGCAGTGGCTCACCGTCGATGAGTACCGGGCCCTGCTGCGCGCCGTCGGGTTCGCCGAGCCGCTCGTCGAGTTGCAGGAGAAGGCATTAAGCCGGGAGAGCTTGGAGGATATCGGACAGTTCTCGTTGTTTATCGAAGGCGCGCTACCCGGAGTGCCCCTGGATGTCGGCGCCGAGGCGTTGACGTACGGGGTCCGACAGGCGTTCGACGAGTTGAAGCTGTCCTATGTCCCCCGCAACTGGTTGCAGGTCGTGGCCCGCCGCGCGTGACGCTTGAATCCAGGATCGCGCTAGTCACCGGAGGCTCATCCGGGCTGGGCCGGGCCATGGTCGCCGCGCTGGCCTGGGGCGGAGCTCGGGTCGCCTTCACCTACCGATCGAACGCCGCCGGCGCCCAGGCGGTGGCGGCGGAACTTCCCCCGCCCGCAGAGGTCGTCGCCCTCCAGGGGGACGTCGGCGTTGAAGCCGACGTGGCTCGGATTGTCGCGGCTGTGGTCGCCCGGTTCGGCGGCCTCGACATCCTCGTGAACAACGCCGGCATCACGCGGGATGCGCTCTTGCTGCGCATGCGGCCGGAGGACTGGCAGACCGTCCTCGACACCAACCTCACGGGCGCGGTGCGCTGCTGCCGCCAAGCCCTCCCCCACCTCCTGGCGAGCAAAGCCGGCCGGATCATCAATATCGCCTCGATCGCGGGGATCGTCGGCAGCGCCGGCCAGGTCAACTACTCGGCGGCCAAGGCGGGGCTGATCGGCCTCACCGAAGTCCTGGCCCGGGAGCTAGCCCCCAGCGGCATCACGGTGAACGCCGTGGCCCCGGGCGTGATCGACGCCGGCATTGTCGCCGGGATGCCGGAACAGGTCCGCCGAAGGCTCGTCGAGGTGGTGCCGATGGGCCGGATGGGTACCGCGGAAGAGGTGGCGGCGCTGGTGGTGTTCCTGGCCAGCCGCGAGGCGGGCTACATCACCGGCCAGACGATCGCCGTGGACGGCGGGACCACGACGGGCGGCCTGACGATGCCCGGCGCTCAGGCGACTGGCTAGAGAAGGCGCAGGACCGCCTCGATCTGGCGGCTACCGCACGGGCGAGCCTCACTCAGTCATGATGAGGATATCGGCGGGCGATCAAGATGGCGTTGTGTCCGCCGAACCCGAACGCGTTGGACATCGCGGTGTTGACGTGAGCCTCACGCGCCTTGTTGGGGACGTAGTCGAGGTCGCACTCCGGATCGGGATGCTCGTAGTTGATCGTTGGCGGGATGGCACCACGGTCGATCGCCAGCACGCAAGCAATGAACTCCACCGCCCCGGCCGCGCCGAACAGGTGGCCCATCATGGACTTCGTGGAACTCACGGGTACCTGCCGGGCGCGCGCGCCGAACACCTTCTTGATGGCCAGCGTTTCGGTGCGGTCGTTGTACGGGGTGCTGGTGCCGTGGGCGTTGATGTAGTCGATCTCCTGCGGCGCCATCTGCGCGTCGACCAGGGCGTTGCGCATGCTCCGGGCGGCGCCGTCGGCCTCGGGGTCGGGCTGGGTGATGTGGTAGGCGTCCCCGCTCATGCCGTAGCCGACCAGTTCGCCGTAGATGCGGGCGCCGCGCCGCTCGGCGTGCTCCAGCGCCTCCAGGATGACGATGCCCGCCCCCTCTCCCATGACAAAACCGTCGCGTGTGGCGTCAAAGGGGCGCGAGGCCTTCTCCGGTTCATCGTTGCGGGTGGAGATGGCCTTCATCGCGCAAAAGCCGGCCACGCTGAGTTTGGTGATCGGCGCCTCCGTGCCGCCGGCGATCATCGCGTCAGCGTCGCCGCGCTGGATGATGCGCATGGCGTCGCCGATGGCGTTGCCGCCGGTGGCGCAGGCCGTGACCACGCTGCTGTTCGGCCCCTTCGCCCCGGTGATGATCGAGACGACCCCCGAGGCCATGTTCATGATGATCATGGGGATGAAGAACGGGCTGACCCGATCGGGGCCGCGCGTCAGCAGGATGCGGGTCTGCTCCTCCCAGGTGATCGCCCCGCCGATGCC
>LDXQ01000034.1 GCA_001443485.1 Candidatus Sysuimicrobiota bacterium CSP1-3 | reverse complement strand
AGCGGCGCGCGCGGATCGTCCCAGACGCTGGCGTCACTCAACGCCTTCGCGGCGTAGGCCTCCGCCTGCGGGGCCCGCAGGATCGTCGGCCCGACCGACCCCAGGGCCACGCGCACCGTCCGGCCGTTTTCGTCCAGCACCAGGCAGAGGCTGGCCACGGCGATGACCATGGCGTTCCGCGGCCCGACCTTCGAGAAGGATCCCGGCCCGCGGGTGATCCGCCAGTGCGTCCCCAGAATCAACTCCGTGGGTTCGATCACCGTCTTCTTCGGCCCGACCATGAACTTGTGCCAGGGGAGCGTCCGGGTGTTCCCGCCGGCCCGCACCAGCACGACCTCGGCGTCGTACGCGGCCAGGACCGGCAGGGCGTCGCCGGCCGGGGAGGCGGTTCCCAGGTTGCCTCCCACCGTGCCGCGGTTGCGGATCTGCGGCGAGCCCACGGTCCGGGCGGCCTCCACCAGCGGCCGGAACTGCGCCAGTTCCCGCACGATCCGGCTGTAGGTCACCCCCGCGCCCAGGAAGAAGGTGCCGTCCTCCCGCCGCCATTGCTGCAGTTCGGGCAGGCGGGAGATGTCCATCAGAGCCGGAGGCCGCCGGCGGTCGAAGTTGAGCTCGACCATGATGTCCGTCCCTCCGGCGATGGGTAGGGTCTCCGGACGAGAGGCCTTGATGTCGAGGGCTTCGTCCAGCGTGCGCGGCAGGAAGACGTCCATGGGCTCACTGTAACGTTTCAACGGCGGCCTTCCTGCCTTCCTGCAGCCCGACTTTCTTTACATTTGCAGGAAGGAACGGCACGGCAGAGAGAACCCCTGTGCCTGTGGAGGCCTTCCTCTCCCTCCGAAACATCACTAAGGCATTTCCTGGAGTCGTCGCCAACGATCGCGTGACCCTGGAGGTCCGGCCCGGGGAGGTCCACGCCCTGCTGGGGGAAAACGGCGCGGGCAAGACCACCCTGATGAGCATCCTCTACGGGATCTACCAGCCGGATGCCGGAGAGATCCTGCTGCGCGGCCGGCCGGTGCGCATCCGCTCCCCGCGCGACGCCATCGTCCACGGCATCGGCATGGTGCCGCAGCACTTCCTGCTGGTGCGCCGGCACACGGTGGCGGAGAACATCGCGCTGGGGTTGGCCGGCACGCCGCCGCTCTTCCCGGCGCGGCAGGTCCAGCGGCGCGTCGAGGAGCTGGGCGAACGTTACGGTCTGGCCGTGGACCCCCGCGCCCCGATCTGGAGCCTCTCCGTCAGCGAGCAGCAGCGGGTGGAGATCCTCAAAGCCCTGCTGCGCGGCGCGGAGATTCTCATCCTGGACGAGCCGACCAGTGTGCTCACGCCGCAGGAGGCGCTGAATCTGTTCGCGGTGCTGCGGCGGATGAAGCAAGAGGGACACGCCGTCATCTTCATCACACATAAGCTTGACGAGGTGATGGCCGTCGCCGATCGGGTGACCGTGCTGCGGAAGGGCCGTCTGGTGGACACGGTGCCGGTGGCGCGCACCGACAAGCGGGCTTTGACGCGCATGATGGTCGGGCGCGACGTGGAGGTCCGTCTGCAGAAGACCCCCCGCGTCCCCGAAGGCGAGGCGCTGAGCGTCGAGGATGTTTGGGCGCGCAGCGACCGTGGCCTCCCCGCGCTGCGGGGCGTCTCGTTCACCGTCCGCCGGGGGGAGATTCTCGGCATGGCCGGGGTCGCCGGCAACGGGCAGCGGGAGCAGGTGGAGGTGCTGACCGGATTGCGGCGGACGGAGCGGGGACGCGTGCGCGTGCTCAATCGAGACATGACGAACCACTCCGCGCGCCAGGTCTTCGAGGCCGGCGTGGCGCACATTCCGGAGGAACGCGTGCGGATGGGGATCGTGCCGGCCATGACGGTGGCCGAGAACCTGGTGCTGCGCCGCTACCGCTACCCGCCGTTCTGTCGGGGGCAACTGCTCGACCTGGAGGAGATCTCCGCCTTCGCCCGCCGGTTGATCGCCGAATATGAGATCGCCACCCCTACGCCGCGGACCCCGGCGCGTTCCCTCTCCGGCGGCAACATCCAGCGGCTGATTCTCGCCCGCGAATTCTCTGGCGGGCCGGGCCTGATCATCGCCGCCCACCCCACCTCGGGCCTCGACGTCAGCGCCACCGAGCAGATCCACGCCCTGCTGCTGCAGCGGCGGGAAGAGGGCGCCGGCGTGCTGCTGGTTTCCGAGGACCTGGACGAGGTGCTGGCGCTCTCGGACCGCATCGCCGTCATCTTCGGCGGGGAGATCATGGGGATTGTCCCCGCCGCCGAGGCGAACCGCGAGGGGATCGGGCTGATGATGACGGGGCAGCGACCATGATGCGCGTCGGGCCCTTCGAGATCGAGCGGCGGCCGGACCCGCCGCTGACCTGGATCCTGGGCGTCTCCCTGCTGGCGATCCTGGCCGCCATGGCCATGAGCGGGGTGATCTTCTGGAGTTACGGCGTGGATCCGCTGCGCGCCTACGGCGTGATCATCCGCGGCACCCTGTTCAACGCGAAGGCGCTGCCCGAGGTCGTCCGCTTCGCCATCCCCATGCTGCTGGCCGGCGTGGGGCTCGTGCTGGCGTTCCGCGCCCTCTTCTGGAACATCGGCGCGGAGGGGCAGATTCTGGCCGGGGCGACGGCGGCCACGTGGGTGGCGCTTTTCTCACCGGTGCCCGATGCCCTGAAGTTGCCCATGATGTTCATCGCCGGCTTCGTCGGCGGGGCGCTCTGGGGATTCATTCCGGCCCTCCTCAAACTGCGGCTGGCCGTGAATGACGTCATCTCCACGCTGATGATGAACTACATCGCCCTCTACCTGGTCTCGTGGCTCGTCCACGGTCCGTGGAAGGGCCCGGAGATGCGCGGGTTCGCCTTTACGAACGAGTTCCCCCCAGCCGCGCAGATTCCGCTGATCGCCGGCACGCGGATTCACTGGATCACCCTCGTCCTGGGGATTGCCCTCGCCCTGGGCGTGGCCTTCGTCCTGGCACGCACGCGGTTGGGGTTCGAGATCCGCGTGCAGGGGGAGAGCTCCGACGCCGCGCGTTACGCCGGCATCGATCCGATGCGCACGACCCTGCTGGTGATGCTCTTCGCCGGCGGCGCGGCCGGCTTGGCCGGCGTGGGTGAGGTCGGCGGTATCCACCATCGGCTGCTCGACCCGAACCAGATCTCGCTGGGCTTCGGCTACGCGGCCATCATCGTCGCGTGGCTGGCCCGCGGCAGTCCTGTCGCCGCCATCCTCACCTCGCTGTTTCTCGGCTTCATCTTCACCAGCGGCGACGTGATGAAGGTGGCGCTGCAGATGCCGGCCCGGGTAACGGACGTCTTCAACGGGCTGATCCTCTTCTGGCTGATCGGCAGCGAACGCCTGCTCTTCTACCGCGTCCGCTGGGCGCCGGGCCGGGCCGTGCGGGAACCGCTGCCCGTCGGGGGCGCGGGTGCCGATCCGGGCCCGCCGGGCATCTCCGGGGGAGACCAATAGATGGAAGAGTGGGTCGTCAACACCTTTATCCGCGGCCTCGCCCTGGGCACCCCGCTGCTTTGGGCCGCGCTGGGGGAGATCTACGCCGAGCGTTCCGGTGTCGTCAACCTGGGCGTGGAGGGGATGATGATCCTCGGCGCCTTCTCCGCCTTCGCCCTGGCCCAGACCACGGCGAACCCGCTCCTGGGGCTGCTGATTGCCGCCGGTGCGGGCGCGGCGGCGGCGCTGCTCCACGCCTTCGTCACGATCACCCTGCGCGCGAACCAATACGTCTCTGGGCTGGCGTTGACGATGCTGGGCCTGGGGCTTTCGGCGCTGCTGGGACGGCGCTGGGAGGGGCTGCCGCTACTGGACACGCTGCCCGAGGTGTCTGCCTTCACCTACCTCAGCCTGCTGCTGGCGGTGCTGCTGTGGTTCGTTCTCTACCACACGCGGTGGGGGATCGTCATCCGGTCCGCCGGGGAGGCGCCGGCGGCGGTGGACACCCTGGGCGTGAACGTCGCGCTGGTACGTTACTTGGCCGTCATCTTCGGCGGCGCGCTGGCGGGGGTGGGCGGCGGCTTCCTCTCGGTGGCCTACCGGCCGTCCTGGACCGAGGGGATGACCAACGGCCTGGGGTGGATCGCCATCGCCATTGCCATTTTTGCCTCCTGGGATCCCCTGCGGGCGGTCGCCGGCGCGTTCCTCTTCGGCGCGCTCTTCCACCTCTCGTTCCGCCTGCAGACCTGGGTGGCCCCGGAACCGCTGCAGATGATGCCCTTTGCGTTTACGATAGTAGTATTGGCGCTGACGGCACGGCGTGGCGGGCGGGCGCAGGGCGCGCCCGCGGCGCTGGGTCTGCCGTACGTCCGTGGGGAGAGGTGACAGGAGGGGGGTGAGAGTCGTCTCGGCGTGCAGGGCAAGGTCTTGAGTCCGCGGAGTTGAGGGGAGGGCAACGATGCGCTGGATGAAGACATGGCTTGTTGTCGCATTGATTCTCGCATTTGCCACGGCCGGGCCCGGCCTCGCGCAGACGAAGCTCAAGGTCGGGTTCATCTACGTGGGGCCGATCGGGGACTACGGCTGGACGCACGCGCACAACCAGGCGCGGCTGATCGCCGAGAAGACGCTACCCATCGAGACCCTCTACGTCGAGTCGGTTCCCGAGGCGCAGGTGGAACCGTTCATCGACAAGCTCATTCAGCAGGGGTCTAAGGTCGTCCTGACCACCAGCTTCGGGTTCATGGATGGCACGCTGGCCATGGCCAAGCGCTACCCGAACATCCTCTTCGGGCACGCCAGCGGCTTCAAGCGCAACCCGAACATGTTCACCTACATGGCCGATTTCTACCAGATCTACTACCTGAACGGTCTGATGGCTGGCGCGCTGACCAAAACCGGCAAGGTGGCCTACGTGGGCGCCTTCCCGATCCCCGAGGTGAAGCGACACCTCGGCGCGTTTGCCCTCGGCGTGCGGGCGGTCAACCCCAAGGCCACGGTCAATGTGCGCTGGCTGTTTGCCTGGTTTGACCCGGCGAAGGCCAAGGAGGCCACCGAGGCGTTGATCGCCGAGGGGGCAGACGTCTTCGCCTTCACCGAGGACTCGCCGACGGTCGTGCAGGTGGCCGCCAAGAAGGGGCTGCCCAGCTTCAGCCACTACTCTCCGATGCAGAGGTACGCTCCACAGGGAGTCGTCTCCGGGCAGCTGGTGCACTGGGAGCGGATCTATGTCGACTTCCTTTCCAAGGTCCTGGCGGGTAAGTACAATGCCACCAACCTGCAGAATGTGGACTACTGGTGGCTCCTGGCGGAGAAGGCCGCCGAAGTGGGCGGCGAGTTTGGTGTCCCCATCAACCCCGTCTGGGTCTCCAAGCTGCAGGCCGCGAAGGTGAATACGAAGGAGTTCGGCACGCTCTCCGTGTACGACCTGGTGATGCGCCGGCTGGCCCAGATGTCGAAGACGCCGGTCGCCTTCGACCCGTTCACCGGGCCGATCCGCGACCGCAAGGGCGTCCTGCGCGTCCCGGCCGGACACACCATGACCGTGCTGGAGTTGACCACGATGGAGTGGGCGGCGCCGGGCATCGTCGGCCCCTGGCCAAAGGAGCCGTAATCGATCCGGGTGTCGTTTAACGATCCGGCGGCGGGGCGCTCACGCGAGCGCCCCGCTCGCATTTCGTCCGCGGGTCAGGACTCGGCCGTGGCCAGGTTGCCGATCATGAAGCCGAAGATGCCGGGCTCGACGACGTTGGGCGTCAGTTGGGTTAGGACGACGATGCCGCGGTCGAAGGGGCAGCGGACGACTTCCAGTTCTTCGAACGAGTAGGGGCTGACGATCCGCCCCAGCACCTGCCCGCCGCGCACCTCACCGCCCATCTCCGTGACCTCGGGCAGCAGGAGGCCGCCGTGGTGCGGGCGAAGCGTGGCGATCTCCCGCAGGACGATCTGCGGCGGCGGCGGCAGGGGATCCCCAGGCAGCATCTTCAGCGTCCGCAGCACGTTGGCCAACCCCGGGATCCCGCGCCTGACGTACGCCGACTGATCGACGTCGCCCCCGCCCAGCTCCACCACGACCGAGGGAATGTTCAATTCCCGCGTGACGCTGACGGACGTGCCCGCCAGCGTCTCCTTCGCCCGGTAGAGTAGCCGGGAGCCGAACGCCCGCGACAGATCCTCCGCGTTCAGGATGTAGACGTAGTCCACTGTGGGATAGGCGCCCCCCGCGTGCATGTCCACGTAGTAGTCGATCTTTCGGAGGAAGCCCTCGGTCATCTTGTGGGCGAGCTGCTCGGTGAGCAGCCCGTCGGGGTTGCCCGGGAAGACGCGGTTGAGGTTCCCTCCGTCGATCGGCGTAACCCGGCTGATCGTTGCATAGGAAAGGGGGTTGGCCACAGGGAGGACCAGCAACCGGCCGCCCAGCCCGTTCAGGTCAAAGGTGGTGAGAAACCTGTAGACGATCTCCACCCCGACCGCCTCCTCGCCGTGGATACCGGCGGAGATCCCCAGCGTCGGGCCGTCGCGGTCGCCGACGATCTCGTGGAGGGGGAGAGTCACCTCCATCCCGCTGGCCAGTGTGGCCACGTGAATGGGCCGGTACGTGCGCGTGGGCATGGCGCCTCCTTTGATTACTGAACGCGGAACTTCGGATCGAGCAGGTCCCGGATGCCGTCGCCGAGCAGGTTGAAGCCGAGCACGGTGGCCATGATCACCAGACCGGAGAAGGTGGCGATGTGCGGCGCATCCCGCAGATAGCGGGTGCCGAAGGCGAGCGTCCACCCCCACGATGGCGTGGGCGGCTGTACGCCCATGCCCAGGAAGGAGAGGGTGGATTCGGCCACCACCGCCGTGCCCATCCCCAGCGTCGCCAGAATGATGATCGGCGAGATGATGTTGGGCAGGATGTGCCGCACCAGGATGCGGCCGTCCCCCGCGCCGATGGCCCGCGCGGCCTCCACGTAGTCCTTCTCCCTCTCCGCCAGGGTTGCCCCGTGCACCACCCGTGCGTACTGCGTCCAGAAGACCAGGACGAGGGCGATGATCACGCTGGGGACGCCGGCGCCCAGCACGGCAATCAGGGCCAGCGCCAGGAGGATCGCCGGGAAGGCGAGGAAGACGTCGACGCCGCGCATGATCCCCGCCTCCGCCCAGCGGCCGTAGTATCCGGCGAGCAGTCCTAGCGTCACGCCGATGAGGACGGCGCCGCCCACCGAGATGAGGGCCACCAGCAGGGAGACGCGCGAGCCGTAGACCAGCCGGGCCAGCAGGTCGCGGCCGATGTTATCGGTCCCGAGCGGATGCCCGCGCGAGGGCGGGGCCAGGCGGGCGACGATGTCCACCTGCTCCGGATTGGCCCGGGTGAAGAGCACGGGGGCCACCGCCGCCAGGACGATCACCGCCAGCAGCGACGCGCCAGCCCGGGCCGACAATGTCAGACGCCGGCGCTTCGCGCGCGGCCGGTTGGCCGGCCTACTCGTAACGGATGCGTGGGTCAGCGAGTCCATACGCCAGGTCCACGGCGACGTTTACCAGCGAGAAGAGCAGCGCCAGGATGAGGACGGCGCCCTGCACCACGGGGAAGTCGCGCTGGCCGATCGCCTGCACCACCAGGCGTCCCATGCCGGGCCAGCCGTAGATCGTCTCGGTGACGATCGCGCCGCCCAGCGCGTTGCCGAACTGCAGCCCGATGATGGTGATGATCGGCAGCAGGGCGTTGCGCAGGGCGTGGCGGTAGATGACCGCGCGCTCCGTCTGTCCCTTCGCCCGGGCGGTGCGCACGTAGTCCTCTTCCAGGACTTCCAGCAGCGCCCAGCGTGTCAGGCGCGTGAGCAGCGCCAGGTTGAAGGCGGCCAGCGTGAAGGCGGGTAGGATCAGGTGCTGGAGGCTGTCCAGGACGTTCGCCAGATTACCTGAGGCGACTGCGCCCAGCAGCGCTGGCCCGCGGCCGAAGGAGGGCAGCCAGTCTAGCTTGACCGCAAACAGTAAGATCAGGAGCACCCCCAGCCAGAAGACCGGCATGGAAACGCCGAGCTGCGCCAGTAGCATCGTCCCGGTGTCGAGGACGCCGCCGCGGCGCCGCGCGGCGAGGAGACCGAGCGGGATCCCCACGCTGATCGAGAGCAGGAGCGAGGCGATGGCCAGTTCCAGCGTAGCGGGCAGCGTGGAACGGATCAGGCGCAACACCGGCGCGTGTAGGGTGATCGACCGACCGAAGTCGCCCTGGACGATGCGCCAGACGTAGAGGCCGAACTGCACCGGGATCGGCCGGTCGAGTCCCAGGATGTGGCGGAAGCGCGCCAGTTCCGGTCCCGACACCTCCTGGCCGAGCAGCGCGATGGCCGGATCCCCCGGGATCAGCAGGAGGAGGGCGAAGGCGATGAGCGCCGCCCCCAGGATCACGGGGACCAGCAGCAGCAGCCGGCGCGCCAGGTAGCGGAGCATGGGGAGGCGACAGGGGCAGCCGCGTGGCCGCCCCTGTCCGTTTCAGTCGCGGCGCCCGGTCCGCGTCACGGGACGCTAGTTTGCCACAGGGAGCGGAAACTCCCGCTGGGGATCGGCACGAACCCCTGCACCCGCCGGTTGACCACGACGATGTAGCCCTGATACGTCAGGATGTAGTAGGGGAGGTCGGCGGTGATGATGCGCGCCACCTCGCGGTAGATCCGGGCTCGCTCCTGCGGGTCGGCCTTCTGCCGCCCCTCGTCCAGCAGCGCGTCGACGCGGGGGTTGGTGTACCGCTCCCAGTTCTGGCTGCCCTTGCTGTGGAACTGGTTGTACATGCCGCGGTCGGGGTCGACCAGACCGAGCCACCCCAGCAGGGCCACCTGGTGGGTGCCGGCAATGAGCGCGCCCACCAGCGCCGGGAACTCCGTGATCTCCGCCCGGGCGTCGATGCCGGAGGAACGGAGGATGCTGATCAGCAGCTCCACGACCTGGATCCGGTTGGGGTCTTCGCTGTGGGTGCGCACCACCAGGGCGAGGTTCTGCCCGCCGCGGTCCAGGATGCCGTCGCGGTTGCTGTCGGTCCATCCGGCCTCCGCCAGGAGGGCCTTGGCCCGGGCGATGTCATGCCCCGGCTGCGTGATGTCTTCCGTGTAGATTCCGCTCCAGGCGGGCAGGAGGATGGAGTTGGCCGGCCGGTCCATCTCCTGGTAGATCTGCCGCACGATCGTCGCCTGGGGGATCAGGTGCGCCAGGGCCCGCCGCACGCGCAGGTCCCGGAGGATCGGGTCGGACTGGTTGATGTTCAGGTAGGTATGCCCCAGTCCGGTCATCTGTGTGACGCTCACGCGCGACACCGTGCGCAGGCGGCGCACGTCCTGCGGCGACAGCGGCGAGTGGATCAGATCGACGTCCCCCGACTCCACTGCGGCGGCGCGCGTGGTGTTGTCCGGGATGATGTTGAAGATGATCTGGTTCAGGCTCGGCCGGCCCCGCCAGGAGGTCGGGTTGGCCTCGAGCAGGATGCGGCTGTTGCGCTGCCAGGAGACGAACTTGTAGGCGCCGGTGCCGACGGGATTGCTGGCGTACTCCGCGCCTAGCCGTTCCACGGCCCGCCTAGAGACAATCCCCCCAGCCTGGGATCCGTCGACATACTTCAGCAGCGGCGCGTACGGTGCGCTCAGGGTGAAGCGCACCGTCTCCGGATCCACGGCCTCGATCTTGCTGATCGGAGTGACCAGGCCGCGCAGGGGGGCCCGCAGACCCGGGTCCAGGATCGTCTGGTAGGTGAAGACGACGTCGTCGGCCGTCAGCGGCGTGCCGTCGTGGAAGCGGACGTTCTTGCGCAGCTTGAAGACCCACACCGTCGGCGAGACCTGCGTCCAGGATTCCGCCAGCGCGGGACGCGGCTGCAGCTGGGCGTCGAGTTCGACCAGCCCGTCGTAGACCTGCTCGATGACGCGCCGCGCCGTGGTGTCGTTGGCCAGGCGCGGGTCGAGGGTCCCCGCATCGACATCGATCCCGATGCGCAGGGTCCCGCCCGCGGGAGCGGCGCGGACCGGCATCGTACTCGCCAGCGCGAAGACGAAGAGCATGACGACGGCAATGCGTCTGACCGGGGCGATCATCCGCTGATCCTCCTTGTGTGCCGGGGTACCGGAATTGGGCTGTGTGGTTTCCCCGCGGGTTCGCCGGCGGCGGGAATGAATCCTCTACGTTGGCTGGCGTTCCGTCAGCGGTTCGACTCCGGTATCAACTTAAAGACGGGCAAGATGCCCAGGCGGTGGATGTCGGGAATCTCTTCTCCCTCCAGCAGGATCGCGGCCTTCGCCACCACTTTCCCGCCGGCCTGCTTGACCAGTTCCTCCATCGCGTGCAGCGTTTCGCCGGTGCTGACGATGTCATCGACGATGCCGACGCGTTTGCCCTTGATCTTCATGGCGTCACGGCCGTCCATGAAGAGTTCCTGCTCGGTCTTGGCCGTGATGGGCTTGTAGCGCACTACGAGCGGCGAGAGCATGAACGGCCGGATCTCTTTGCGGCAGCAGACGTAGGGCTTCAATCCCAGATAGGTGGCGATGGCGTGGGTGAGGGGGAGACCCTTCGTCTCGGTGGTGACGAAGATGTCGCAGTCCGCCACCTTCGGCGCCAGGAGGCGCGCCGCCCGGTCGATGACCTCGGTGTCACCCAGGCTGTAGTAGTAGGCGATCCAGGTGTCGGGCGCGACTTGGATCAGCGGCAGGGTGCGGACCGTCCCGGCGACCTCCAGGTCGTAGGTGGGCTGCCCGCGGAACGGCAGGATGTGGGCCATAGATCACCTCGGCTCATCCCTTCCAGGGCGCTTCTGCCTTTTCCTGTGCGCCGCCCCGGCCCGCCGCGTGCAGCCTGGCGGCATGCTCCTGCAGTAAGTCCCAAGCTGTCTGCACGTGCGCCTCCGTGGTGCGCAGGTTGCCTACGGCCAGCCGCAGGGCGAAGCGGCCGCGCAGCCGGGTGTGGGAGAGATAGGCGCGGCCGGTGGCGTTGACGGCGTCGAGCAGCCGCTGGTTGAGCGCATCGAAATAAGCATCCCGCTCCTCCTCGGGCCCGACCGGCAGGTCGGTGGGGCGGGCGCGGAAACAGACGACGCTGAACGGGGTCGGCGCCAGCCGCTCGAAGTCGGGATGCGCGTCCACCCACGAAGCGAAGAGGTGGCCCAGGCGGATGTGCTCGCGGATGCGCGCGGCCAGCCCCTCCCCGCCGAAGTAGCGGATGACCATCCAGAGCTTAAGGGCGCGGAACCGGCGGCCCAATTGGATCCCGTAGTCCATGAAGTCCCGCACCGCCGCCTGCTCCGCTTCGGCCGTGCGCAGGTATTCCGGCACCAGGCTGAAGGCGCGGCGCAGGACGGCGGCGTGGCGGCAGTAGAACGCGCTGCAGTCGATCGGCGTGAAGAGCCACTTGTGCGGGTTGATGACGACGGAGTCGGCCCGCTCGCACCCGTTCAAGGCCCAGCGGAATTCCGACGCGACGGCGGCCATGCCCGCGTACGCGCCGTCCACATGCAGCCACAACCCTTCGCGGGCGCAGACCTCGGCAATGGCGGGGACCGGATCGACGCTGGTGGTCGAGGTCGTGCCCACGGTGGCCACGACGCAGAACGGCCGCCAGCCGGCGCGGCGATCCTCCGTGATGGCCTGGGCCAGCGCCGCCGGGTCCATTTGGAATTCCGCGTCCACGGGGATCTTGCGCACGCCCTGCTGGCCCAACCCCAGGGTGATGGCCGCCTTTTCAATGGAAGAGTGGGCCTGCTCGGAGGTGTAGAGGCGGAGGCGCGGTCCGCCGGCCATCCCGTCGCGGCGGACGGCGTCGCCTGCGGCCTCGCGGGCGGCGGCGATGGCACAGAGGCTGGCCACCGAGGCGGTGTCCATGATGATTCCGAACTGCGGCGGCAGTCCCACCATCTGCCGCAGCCAGTCCAGCGCTACCTCCTCCAGTTCCGTCGCCGCGGGGGAGGTCTTCCAGAGCATGCCGTTGACGTTCAGGGCCGCGCTGAGCAGTTCCCCCAAGATCCCCGCCGCCGATCCGCTGATGGCGAAGTAGGCAAAGAAGGCCGGGTGGTTCCAGTGGGTGATGCCGGGGATGATGTGGCGGGTGAAGTCCGCCAGAATCGCCGCCATCGGTTCGCCCTGCGCCGGCGGTTCCGCGGGCAAGGCCCGCCGCAACACGCCCGGCTCCGTGCGGGCCAGCACGGGATAGCGCTCCGGGTGCGCCAGGTAGTCGGCGATCCAGTCCACAACCTGGTACCCTTGCCGGCGGAACTCCTCCGGACTCATGTCCGTCGCCGGCTGCTCATGCGCTGACATGGTGTTCCCTCCTACTGGGGCTTCCCTCGCAGTGTTCTGGCTCGCCGGATGTCACGCCTGCTCCCGCGACGCAGGAAGGCTCAGCGGTGGCAGTGAAGGTGAAGGCATGGACCTCCCGCGCGTGATTCAGGTGGCCCGCGGGCTCCAGCCCGCCGACCTGCTGCTGGCCAACGCCCACGTCATCGACCTCTACAACCATGAGATCGTGGAAGCCGACGTCGCCCTGGTGGAAGACCGCATCGCCGGCATCGGCACGACCCCCGGCGCGTATAAGGCTAAAGAGAAGCACGACCTGAAGGGCGCCTACCTGGCTCCGGGGTTGATCGACGGGCACGTGCACATCGAGAGCGCGATGGTCAGCGTGCCGGAATTCGCCCGCGCCGTCGTGCCCCATGGCACCACCACCGTTATCGCCGATCCGCACGAGATGGCCAATGTCCTGGGCATGAGCGGCATCCGCTATATGCTGCAGGCGGCCAAATACAACCCGCTGAGCGTCTTCGTGATGGCGTCCTCCTGCGTCCCCGCCGGTCCCCATGAGAGCGCGGGCGCGGAGATCACCGCCTACGACCTAGAGACGCTGATGCAGGACAAGTGGGTGCTCGGGCTGGCGGAGGTGATGAACTACCCCGGGCTGCTCGCCGCCGACGAGGAGGTGCTGGCGAAACTGCGGGCCGCCGGCCGCCGTCCTGTCGACGGGCACGCCCCGGGCGTGCACGGCCTGGACCTCAACGCCTACATCGCCGCCGGCGTCGGGTCAGATCATGAGTGTACGACGGTGGAGGAGGCCCGGGAGAAGCTACAGCGCGGCATGGTCATCATGATCCGCGAGGCCACGCCGGCGCGCAATCTGAAGGACCTCCTGCCGTTAGTAACCCCGCAGAACGCGTGGCGCTTCATCTTCGTTACTGATGACCGCAGCCCGATCCACCTGCTGGAAGAGGGGCACATCGATGCGATGGTCCGGCAAGCCATCGACCTGGGGCTCGATCCCTTTCTGGCGCTGCAGATCGGTAGCCTGAACACTGCCGAGTACTTCGGCCTGCGCGACCGGGGCGCGGTGGCGCCGGGAAAACTCGCCGACCTGATCGTCTTCGATGACATCCTTTCGCCCCGCCCGCGCTTGGTCTACCGACTGGGCCGCCTCGTGGCGAAGGACGGCGACCTGCTGCCCTACGAGCGCCCGGAGAGACTGCCGGCGCTGCGCGGGTCGGTGAACGTGCCGCGCGCGACCTTGCACTTCCGCATTCCGGCGCGCGGCCGGCGGATCCGCGTGATCGACGTCATCCCCAACCAGATCGTCACCGCGGCGGGGGAGGCGGAGGCGACGATCGCGGCGGGGGAGGCGGTGGCCGACCCCCAGAAGGACCTGCTCAAAATGGCGGTCATCGAGCGGCATACCGGCAGCGGCCGCGTCGGCTTGGGCTTCGTCCGCGGCTTTGGGCTGAAGCTGGGCGCGCTAGCCTCCACCGTGGCGCACGACGCGCACAATATTATCGTCGTGGGGACGAGCGATGACGCGATGCGCGCCGCGGTGGAACTCGTCCTGGAGATGCAGGGCGGGCTGGTGGCGGTGGCGGGGCGAGAGGAGGCCCGGCTGCCGCTGCCCATCGCCGGGCTCATGTCCGACGAACCGGTGCCGGTCGTGGCCGCACAGCAGCGCGCGCTGCTGCGCATCGCCCGGCGGATGGGCTGCCCGCTGGACGATCCCTTTATGACCCTCTCGTTCCTAGCGCTCTCGGTAATCCCCGTACTGAAACTGACGGACCGGGGTCTGCTCGACGTCACCCGGTCCGAACTCGTCCCGCTCTTTATCGACTGACCTAGCGCTTCGGCCGCACCGACCAGATCCAGGCGATTAACAGCGCGTTGATGATGATCGGCACGATCACGTTGCGCGCTGTGTAAGTTCGTGTGATGAAGAAGTAGAGCAGATCAAACGCCGAGATCAGCAACCCTACGACGAACGCCCAGGCCATCCCACCGTAGCGCTGCACATCGGACGCTGCCACCAGCGCGAGAATCCCGACGCCGAGGAGGCTGCTGCCCCAACCGGAGACGACCGCCGGGTCCTTCAGCGGATACGCGAAGACCTGTGACCCCAGGGAAGGGAAGAGCAGCAGCAGTCCCACAATGCAGGCGTAGACCCCCTGGACCAGCAACGCCGGCCGCAGTCCCACCGTCCTGTTCACGCACGCACCTCCCCAGACTAGGATCGACGCGGAAGCATCATTCTGCTTTTTCGGGGTCAATGCCCTTATACCCCCTGCGGCGGTCTATTGACAGGCTCGCCTGTCTGATCTCCATTACCCTGCACGCCGAGGGCGAACGGACCTGGGTGACCGTGGTGCACAGCGGATTCGAGCGGCTGCCCGTGGAGTACCGGAAGCGGATGTTTCAGGCCTACAGGGAGGGCTGGGACCACGTCATCTGGAGGTGTGCCGCTCCGAGTGCCTACTTGGTCGCGGCAGGCCGGAGGGAGTCGGCACCAGCCCGACGAAAAATCCGCAGGGGCCGGCACCGGCTAGTACACTCCTGGGGGGTGAGATGATCCTCGTACGCACGTGGTTCCGGACGAAGTGGGGCGCCGCGAGTACGGTGGTGGAACTGCTGAAAGGCATCTCGACGACGCTCGAGGCGGCCCGCCGGGCGCGCATCTACACGGATTTGTCGGGGGAACTCTTCACCGTCACCTGGGAGACGGAGTGGCCCAGCCTGGCCGCGTACGAGGCGGCCTTCGAAGAGATCCGGCAGGGTGACGAGTACCGCGAGTTGATGACCGAGATCGTCGATCTCGTCCAGACCGGAGGGCGGGAGTACCTCCTGCAGCGCTGGCCGGAAGGCTAACGCGCCCGCCGACACCGACAGCCGGGAGGCTAATTCCGCCGTGCCCATCCGGTTGAGCCGCGCCCGCTTTGAGCGGCTGGTCGAGGAAGCCCTGGCCAGCATCCCCGAACCGCTGCGGCAGCGCATGGACAACGTGGAGATCGTGATCGAGACCTGGCCCACGGAGGATCACCTCGAGGCCGCGGGACTGGAACCGGACGACTGGCTCTTCGGCCTCTACGAGGGGACGCCGCTGATCGAGCGGGGCATCACCGTCGATCCACTCCTGCCGGACAAGATCACCATCTTCCAGGGCCCGCTGCAGGAGGTCTGTAGTTCCGAAGACGAGATCCGCCAGGAGGTCCGCACGACTGTCATCCACGAGATCGCCCATCACTTCGGCATCGACGAGGACCGCCTCGCCGAACTGGGGTACGACTGAGTGGCCCTGATCGCCGACCTCATCGCCAACCTCTTCCGGCTGCTGCGGAACCTTCTGACCTTCTTGGGACGGCCGCCGGAGTACGTGGTGGTCGACATCTCCGGTTCCTACCCGGAGCGCCGCGCGCCCCGCCCGCGCTTCCAGCCCTTCCGCGGCGCGCTACCGTTTCTGCAGCCGCCGCCCGAGGAGAGTCTCGAGGACCTGCGCGGGGTGCTCGACCGGGTGGCTCACGCGCCGCAGGTGCGGGGCGTGGTGGTGCGCATCGGTGAGCTCCCGGTGGGCCTGGCCACAGTGCAGAGCCTGCGGGATGTGCTGCTGGCGCTGCGCCGGCGCGGAAAGCGCGTCGTCGCCTACCTGACGACGATCTCCACGCCGCAATACTACCTGGCCGCGGCTGCCGACGAGATCCTGCTGCCAGAGAGCGCGATGGTCGGCTTTACCGGCCTGCGCACGGAAGTCACCTTCATACGTGAGGCTCTCGACCGGCTGGGCATCGCCCCGGAGTTCGACCACATCGCCGAGTACAAGACGGCCGCCGACCGCTTCCTGCGGCGCGAGATGTCTCCGGCGCACCGGGAGATGGTGGACGCCATCCTGGATGCGCAGCTGGATCAGATCATCGAGGACATCGCCGCGGCTCGCCGCCTGACCCGCGAGCCCGTGCGCGGGGCGATCGACCGGGCGCCCTTTTCGGCCGCCGAGGCGCTGGCCATGGGTCTGGTGGACGGCGTTCTCTTCGAGGACGAGCTGCCCCGGCGGTTCGGCGCTCCCGGGCGCGAGGCGGTCCTCCAGCCGTGGACCCTGGCGCGGCGGCGCCTCCCGGCGCCCTACCGCTGGCCCTCGCTACAGGACGCCGTCGCCGTGGTCACGCTGCGCGGCACCATCGTACCCGGGGAGAGCCGCGAGTTCCCCGTGCCGCTGCCGCTGTTCGGCCGCCAGACGGCGGGGTCGAGCACGCTCGCCCGGGCCTTCCGCGCCGCCGAACGCGCGCCGCGGGTGCGCGCCGTGGTGTTCTCCGTCGATTCGGGCGGCGGGTCCGCCCTGGCCTCCGACCTCATCTGGCGAGAGGTGGAACGGGTGAAGCGCCGCAAACCGGTCGTCGCCTTCATGGGGGACGTGGCCGGCTCGGGCGGCTACTACGTCGCCTGCGGCGCGAACCGGATCATCGCCCAGCCCGGCACCATCACCGGATCCATCGGCGTGGTCAGCGGCAAACTCGTCCTCGCCGACCTGTTCGAACGGCACGGGCTGCACCATGAGATCCTCAGCCGCGGTGCGGCGGCAACCATCGACTCGCCCTTCGTCCGCTACGACGAGACGGGATGGACGCGCGTCCGCCAGGAGATGCAGCAGATCTACGAACGGTTCATCGGCCGGGTCTCCCAGGGACGGTCGCGGCCCGCCGCGGAGATCGAGGCCATTGCGCGCGGCCGGGTCTGGACCGGCCGGCAGGCCGTGCCGCTGGGCCTAGTGGACGAACTGGGAGACTTCACCGTGGCGGTGCAGCGGGCCAGGGAATTGGCCGGGATTCCGGCGGGCCGCGAAATCAACGTGATCACCGTGCGTCCGCCGCGCGTGGCGCCGGTGCCGGCCTTCCGGAGCGCGGTGGACGAGATGGTGGCCGGGCTGCGCCAGGTGCTGGCCCTGGCCGCCGAGCGCGTGCTCCTGCTGATGGAGGCTCTGTGACAGACCTCTCCGGTCACGCGGTCGCCTCGCGGGCGCGACGTAACCTGCGCGTGCGCATCCTGCGCAGCGGCAGCGCCGGGAACGCCATCCTGCTGGAGGCGGCGCGGACGCGGCTGCTCATCGACGCGGGGATTCCGCTGGACGTGATCGCGCGCGAACTGGCACCGCTTGATCTGACGTTGTCCGACCTTACCGCGGTCCTGCTGACCCACGAACACGACGACCACGCGCGCAGCGTTGGGGCCTTGGCCCGCGCGGCGGGCATTCCCGTCCTGGCCAACGAACACACGCTGCAACAGGCGGCGAACTTCCTCGGCGCCGCCGCCACAGAGCGCTTCACCACCGGGACTACGTTCAACGTCGGCGCCTTCACCGTCGAGCCGTTTCTCATCCCCCACGACGCCGTCGAACCGGTAGGTTTCACGCTGAGCGTGGACGGCCTGCAGGTGGTGGTGGCCTACGATCTGGGTGATGTAGACGGCGCCCTGCGGGAGCGCTTGCCCGCGGCGGACGTGATCCTGCTCGAGGCCAACTACGACCCGCGGCTGCTCGGCGTCAGCGGGTATCCCTGGTTTCTGAAGAACCGCATCCTCAGCCCCACCGGGCATCTCTCCAACGAGAGCGCGGCAGGGGCTGCAGTCTGGGCGGCGCGGGGCGGGAAGGCGCAGACCATCTTTCTCCTCCACCTCAGCGAGGTGAACAACCTGCCGCCGCTGGCCCGGGATGTGGTGCGCTGGGCGCTGGAGCGGGAGGGCATCAGGACGGCGCGCGTACAGGCGGTCCGGTCGAATGCCGCTGGTCCGCTGTGGGAAGCCCTCCTCGCGGATGCGTCCACTCCCTGAGGCGTTCTTCCAGCACGGCGACACCGCCCGGCTTCGCCGGGCCGCCGCGCGATGCCTGGAGGCGGCGCTGCAGGCCGCGGATCCGCGGGCCGCGGTGCGCCGCGCCCTGACGCTGGACGGCCACTGGCTCGTCGTCTTTGGGGACGCGTCCGACCTGAATCATTTTAGCGCCATCTTCGTAGTCGGCGGGGGCAAAGCGGGCGCGGCGATGGCGGCGGCGCTGGAGGAGATCCTGGGTGACCGGATCAGCGCCGGCGTCGTCAGCGTCAAGTACGGACATACGGCGCCGACATCGCGCGTGCGGGTTGTCGAAGCGGGGCATCCGCTGCCCGATGCCGCCAGCGTCGCCGCGGCGGAAGAGGTCCTGGCGATGGCGCGCCGGGCCGGGGAGCGCGATCTGGTCTTCGTCCTGATCTCCGGAGGCGGCTCCGCGCTGCTGACCGCGCCCCCAGACGGGATTACCCTGGAAGACAAACTCGCCGTCACCCGCCGGCTGCTCGACGCCGGCGCGCCAATAGGCGAGCTCAATACCGTCCGGAAGCACCTCTCCCGAATCAAAGGCGGTCACCTGGCCCAAGCCTTCGCCCCAGCACGGTCCATCGCGCTCATCCTGTCCGATGTCTTAGGTAATCCCCTGGACGTAATCGCCTCCGGGCCAACTGTGCCCGACCCTACCACCTTTGCGGATGCGCTAGAAATCCTACGCCGCCGAGGCATCCTCGACGTGGTCCCGGCGGCGGTGCGGGCGTACCTGGAAGCGGGCCTCGCAGGTCGCGTTCCCGAGACGCCCAAGCCTGGCGATTCCGAATTTGCGCTTACACGGGCGGTCATCATCGGGGATATCACACGAGCCTTGGGTGCTGCCGAACAGGTGGCGCGTGAATGGGGGTTCAACATTGTCATTCTTTCGGCGGCGGTCGAAGGCGAGGCCCGCGAGGTCGGCGCCGCGCTAGGCCGCCGCGCGAAGGAGGCGCACGAGGGGCGGTATGGTCCTCTCCCCGTGTGCCTGCTCCAGGGAGGCGAGACGACCGTGACCGTGCGCGGTCATGGCAAGGGCGGCCGGAACCAGGAGGTAGCACTGGGCGCTGCCCTGGAGATCGCCGGCCTCCCCAACACCCTGATTCTCTCCGCCGGCACCGACGGCACGGATGGGCCGACCGATGCCGCCGGGGCCGTCGCCGACGGCACGACCGTCGAGCGGGCACGCTCCCTGGGTCTTGATCCACTCGACGCGCTGGCGCGCAACGACGCGTATCCCTTCTTTGCGGCGCTGGGGGATCTGCTCATCACAGGCCCGACCCTTACGAACGTCAACGATCTCATGCTGGCGCTCATCGGGCCGGCGCCCGGCCGCGCTCCGGTCGACCGGCCGCGGGATGGCGCGGGCTGAGGGCGGCACGCGGCTGGGGAGCGGGGCGCCTGAATTGACGCTCCCGATGACCCGTGCTATAAGGGGTTCGCTGTGAAGGTCCTCTATTGCGTCTCTGAGGCCGTTCCCTTCGTCAAGACGGGTGGTCTGGCCGACGTCGCCGGCGCGCTGCCCGCGGCCCTGGCCCACCTCGGGCACGACGTACGGCTGGTGCTGCCGCGCTACCGCAGCATTTCCACGGAGGGCCTCGCGCCGCTCTTTCCCTTGCGCATCACCCTCGGCGACGCGACGGTGGAAGGCGCGGTCCTGGAGGGACGCTCCCCCGCCGGCATCCCGATCTACTTCATCGAATGCCCGCGCCTCTTCGACCGGGGGGGACTCTACGGGGAGGGCGGGCGCGACTACGCGGACAACCTGGCGCGCTTCGCCTTCTTCAGCCAGGCCGTCGTCGCCATCGCCGCGCAGGCCTTTCCGCCGGACCTGATCCACTGCAACGACTGGCACACGGGTCTGGTGCCGGCCTACCTGCGGCTGCGGGAGCGCGCGCGACAGCAAGGGGCGTGGCCGGCGCTCTATACCGTGCACAACATCGCCCTGCAGGGCAGCTTCCCCGCCGAGCAGTTTCCTCTGCTGGGACTGCCGCGGGACTACCTTGCGCCCGAGGGGCTGGAATTCTGGGGCCAGGTTAACTGCATGAAGGCGGGATTGGTCTACGCCGACCTCATCAACACGGTGAGCGCGACGTACGCGCGCGAGATTCAGACGGCGGAGTTCGGCGCCGGACTGGAAGGCGTGCTGGTGGCCCGGCACCGCGACCTCTATGGCGTGCTCAACGGCGTGGACTACACGCAGTGGGATCCTCGCGTCGACGCCTACCTGCCCGCCCGCTACGACCCGGAGGACCTGGACGGTAAGCGGCTGTGCAAGCGGGCGCTACAGAAGGAGGCGGGGCTCGAGGTCCTGCCCTACGCGCCGCTGCTGGCGATGGTCAGCCGGCTCACCGACCAGAAGGGATGCGACCTGGTGGCCGCGGTTCTGCCAGCGCTCGTGGAGCGCGGGGTGCAGTTCGCGCTGCTGGGGACCGGCGATCCCCGGTACCACGCGCTCTTTGCTCACCTGGCGCGCGATCATCCCCGCCACGTGTTCATCGCGCTGCGTTTCGACGAGGCGCTGGCGCACCGCATCGAGGCGGGGGCGGACATCTTCCTCATGCCCTCCCGCTTCGAGCCCTCCGGCCTGAACCAGCTCTACAGCATGCGCTACGGAACGGTCCCGGTGGTCCGGCGCACCGGCGGGCTGGCCGATTCGGTGACCGAGGCGACGCCGGGAACGCTGCGGGACGGCGTGGCCACGGGGTTCGTCTTCGACGCCTATTCTCCCCTGGCGTTCCTGGCGACGGTCGACCGCGCGCTGGACGCTTTCCGTGATCCGGTCGTCTGGCGGCGGATGCAACTGGCGGGGATGCGGGCCGATTTCTCCTGGGACCGGTCGGCGCAGCGGTACGCGGCCTTGTATCGAGAGGCGGTGGGTAGAAGGGTAGGGGGCCTGGCCGCCGGCTCACCGTAGCCGCGCGGAACGATCCTGCAGATAGCCCCGGAGTAGGGTTGGGGGTGTCACCGAGTTGCCCGAACTGCGCAAAGATCCCATTACGCGGCGCTGGGTGATTATCGCCACGGAGCGGGCGGCGCGGCCGACCGACTTCATCGGCAAGTTCGGCGAGGAGATGGCGGATCGGGACCGCTGCCCCTTCTGCGAGGGCCGCGAGGAGCTGACCCCGCCGGAGATCTTCAGCGTCCGCAGGGACGGCAGCCAGGCCAACGCTCCCGGATGGCGCGTGCGGGTCGTGTCCAACAAATATCCGGCCCTGCGCATCGAGGGGGACACCGCCCGCAGCGGCGTCGGGATGTTCACGCGCATGGACGGCGTGGGCGCGCACGAGGTGATCGTGGAGACCCCCGAGCACGACACGCACCTGGCTCTGCTCCCCGAAGACCACATCGCCGACGTGATCCGCGCCTACTACCAGCGCTACGAGGATCTGGACCGCGACGAGCGCTTCGAGTACCTGCTSCTCTTCCGCAACCACGGTCGGGTCGCCGGCGCGTCGCTCTCGCACCCACACTCGCAGTTGATCGCCCTGCCCATGGTGCCGAAACGGACCAGCGAGGAGATGGATGCGGCGGAGCACTACTTCGCCAGGCAGGGCACCTGCGTCTACTGCGACCTGATTGCGCAGGAACTGGCCGGCCGCGAGCGCGTCGTCTACGAGAACGAGTGCTTCATTGCCGTCGCGCCGTTTGCGGCGCGCTTTCCCTTCGAAACGTGGATCCTGCCCAAGGTGCACATGGCCTCGTTCGGCAGCATTTCCGCCGAGGACGTGCCGGCCATGGCCCACGTGCTGAAGACCACCCTGCTCAAGCTGGCGCTCTGCTTGGGTAATCCGCCCTACAACTACATCGTGCACTCCGCCCCCTACGGGTCTCCAAGTTCCCCGGCCTACCACTGGCACGTCGAGATCATGCCGCAGCTCACCCGCGCGGCGGGTTTTGAATGGGGCTCCGGCTTTCACATCAACCCGGTGGCCCCCGAGGACGCGGCGCGCTACCTCCGCGAGACCGCGGTGCGGGAGCAGGTTTCCTAACGCGGGTTCGACTGCCGCACCCTTTCGGTTGGCCTCAAGTGGTATCATTGATTGTTGATAGGGCGGTTGCCCGTGAGTCTGTGCCGAATCCCGGCGTGATGCCGGGAGCGGGGGAACCAGGTTCCGGGGCGTATCTCGCGCAGGCGAGTAGGGCAGTCTCTCGGCCCGAGCCCGTCAGCTAACCTCGCAGGCGACGAGAGAGGGTAGCCGGGGTCAACACTACTGAACCCGGAGACCTTCTCCGGGCTCTATTGTTTCCGCCCGCAGGAGGTGCCGACCCGGCGATGATCACGCGACGCGAGCAGAGTATCAACGCCATCATCGCCCGCCTCCCCGACCGCCAGCACGTGGTCGTGAGCAACCGGGAGCCGTACGTGCACAAGCGCACGCGCCGGGGCACCGTGGTGGAGCGTCCGCCCGGCGGACTCGTTGCGGCGCTCGACCCCATGATGCAGGCGGTGGGCGGCGTGTGGATCGCGTGGGGCAGCGGCAGCGCCGACCGCGAGGCCGTGGACGCCCGTGACCACGTCTGGGTGCCGCCCGAAGATCCCCGCTATGTGCTGCGGCGCGTCTGGCTGCCGCCGGACGTCGTCGAGCGCTCCTACTACGGCTTTGCCAACCAGGCGCTCTGGCCGCTCTGCCACATGGCCGTGGACAAGGCGCGGTTCCGGCGGTCCTACTGGCAGGGCTACGTCGAGGCGAACCGGATCTTCGCCGCGGCCACGGCAGAGGAGGCGGCGAGCGGTGCCTTTGTCTGGATGCAGGACTATCACTTGGCGGTCGCGCCGCGGCAGATCCGCGCCGCGCGCCCGGACCTGCTCCTGGTGCATTTCTGGCACATCCCCTGGCCGGTCTGGGACGTCTTCCGCACGTGTCCGGAAGCGCAGCGCCGCGCCCTGCTGGAAGGGCTGCTCGGCAGCGATCTGCTGGGATTTCACCTCGACCGGTTCCGTCAGACATTCCTGGAGTGCGTCGCCCGCGAGCTGGACGCGGAGGTGGACGTCGAGAACGGATTCGTCGACTATCATGGCCACCGCACGACCGTCCGCAGCTTCCCCATCAGCATCGACGTGGAGGCCTTCGACACACTGGTCCGCTCGCGGGAGACGGTGCGCTGGATGGCGCGCTGGCGGGCGCGGCCGGAGATCGGCGACCGCCGCGTGGCCATCGGGGTGGACCGGCTGGATTACACCAAGGGGATTCCCGAGCGGTTGCGCGCCATCGACCGCTTTCTCCGGAAGCACCCCTACTACCTGGAGCGGTTCGTCTTCGTGCAGAAGGCGGCCCCCAGCCGGACGCGCATCAAGGCCTACCGGCAGCTGCAGGAACGGGTGGAGCGGATGGTCGCCGAGATCAACGCCCGCCACGGCCGCCACGGCTGGCGGCCCATCCTCTACATCCCGGAGTCCATCCCCCCGGCGGCACTGGCCGCGCTGTACCGGCTCGCCGACGTAGCCGTCGTCAGTTCGCTTCAGGACGGCATGAACCTTACGACGAGGAAGGCTTTGCCGAGGCGATCGCGCAGGCCCTGACCCTGCCGTTGGAGGAGCGCCGCCGCCGGATGCGGGCCATGCGCGCCTACCTGGCCGCACACGACATCTTCTGGTGGATGGAGGAGGTGGTGGCGGCGGCCTCGCGGCTGATCGCGCGGCGCGTGGAGACGCGGCACCTCTTCGAGGACCTGGAGCGGATCGAGGTGGCGCGCCGCGACCGGTCACTCGTCCTCTTCCTGGATTTCGACGGCACGCTCGTACCCATCGCCCCCACGCCGGACGCCGCCGTAGCGACGCTCGACGTGCAGGCCGTGCTGCGGCGGCTGCGGAGCGGCGGTCACGAGGTGGTCATCGTCAGCGGTCGCGCCGCTTCCAGGATCCAGACCCTGGTCGGCGTGGACGACCTGGTCTACATGGGCAACCACGGCCTGGAGGTGCAGAGCGGCGACCAGCCTCCGGTGCGCGCGGCGGCGGAGCGGTTGCGCGGCCAGATGCGGGCGCTCTCGGAGGCGATCCGCGCCCGGCTGGGGGACGTGCCGGGCCTGGTCGTCGAGCACAAAGACCTCTCCTCGAGCGTGCACTACCGGCAGGTGGATCCCACGCAGGTGCCGCGGGTGCGGCAGGTCGTGAGCAACCTCGTGGATCAGCACCGCCCCTGGATCACCCTGCTGCGGGGGAAAGAAGTCTTGGAACTCCGGCCCAATCTCCCCTGGGACAAGGGGCGGGCCGTGCTGTGGTGGCTGGAGCACCGCTTCGGCCCGCAGTGGGTGGACCGGGTCCTGCCCGTCTACGTCGGCGATGACCGCACCGACGAGGACGCCTTCGGGGCGCTCGCCGGGCGCGGCATCACCGTGGCCGTCGCACCCGAAGGGCCGACCGCGGCCGCCTACTCCCTGCGCGATCCGGCCGAGGTGCTGGACTTTCTGCGCTGGCTGGCCGCGGGGGAGGCCGCGCGCCAGGCTGCTCAGACGGTCCCCATCTCCTGAGGATAGGGCCGCCCGATCTGCGAGGCGAGTTCGGCGCCGAAGAGCAGGATCGCCGACGACAGATACATCCACACCAGGAAGACAATGATGCCCGTGAGCGACCCGTACACCAACTGATAGCGGGCGAAGGTCTGCAGGTACCAGAAGAAGGCCTGCTTGATGCCCTCGAAGAGCAGTCCCGCGACGAGCGCGCCGATGATGGCGTTCGTCCAGCGGATGCGCACGTTGGGCAGGTAGAGGTAGATCACCAGGAAGGTGAGAGTGGACAGAATCACCGGTCCGACCGTTGAGGCCAGCTGGGCCAGCGTGGAGGTCTCCAGTGTCACGATGAGGGAGGCCAGCCCGGGGAAGGCGCTGATCAGGCGGAGAGTGGCGGCCGAGGTGATCAACGACAGGATGAGGAACGTGCCCGCCAGCACGACCAGGATCAGGTCGATCAATTTTCGGAACAGGTAGGGGCGGGGCTGGATCACGGAGAGCACGCGGTTGAGCGCGTTGCGCACCGTCGAGGCGACCGCGGTGGCGCTCCAGAAGAGGCCGACGATCGCCAGAATGCCGAAGGTGCCGCGCAGGCGGATCGCCTCCTGGACGTTGCGGTCGACGAACTCGGCGGTGGCCGGCGGCGCGATCCGGGCGAGCGTTTCCACGATGGCCCGGCGCACCACCGCTTCATCCCCGATCAGTCCGGCGGCGGCGACCACGCCGAGCAGCAGCGGAAAGATGGAAAAGAGCGCCGAGTAGGCGATGGAGGCGGCCAGGTCGGGAGCGCCGTCCTGCAGGAACTTCTTGTAGGCCTCCACCATCAGCCACAGCGGCCGGATGCGCGGCAGGCTGATCGGTCGGCTCAGCGATAAACGCACGGCCTGCCCATTGTATCAAAGGGCGGCCGGTTTGCGGGCGCGCACCGTCGCGCTGTAGATCTCGCCGGGCTGGCGATCCAAAACCTCGACATCCGTGAACCCGGCCCGCTCGAGCCGGGCCAGGTAGACGCGCTCTTCATCCGCACCCTCGACACAGGCGGCCCAGTTCGCCAGGTCGGGCGGGTCGTCCGCCGGGCGCGGCCGCGCGCGCACCACGTCCGCGACAACGAGCCGTCCGCCGGGGCGCAGCACACGGCAGGCCTCGGCAAAGGCGCGGTCCTTGTCCGGGACCAGGTTGATCACGCAGTTGCTGATCACCACGTCGACGCTGGCGTCGGGCAGCGGCAGCGCCTCGATCTCTCCGAGGCGGAACTCCACCTGGGCGAATCCCAGACGCCGCGCGTCCTCCCGCGCGCGCCAGACCATCTCCGGGGTCATGTCCACTCCGATCACGCGGCCCGCCGCGCCAACGCGCTCTGCGGCCCGAAACGCGTCCAAGCCCCTCCCCGAGCCCAGGTCCAGGACGGTCTCGCCGGACTGCAGATCCGCCGCTTCTACCGGCGAACCACACCCAAAGGACGGAACTCCCAGGGCAATCGTGCTCTCG
>LDXQ01000033.1 GCA_001443485.1 Candidatus Sysuimicrobiota bacterium CSP1-3 | reverse complement strand
GCCTCAGCGCCGCGTTCTCCAGCTCCAGCGCCTGGCAGCGTTGGCGGAGCTGCTCGATTTCTGCCTCGAGCTTTTCTGCTACGTCCAGCGTAGCCGTTGCTGTGGCCACAAATGGCGCATCAGCGGGGATTTTCCCCATCAGGTCTGAGAGCTCCATCACGCCTCCTTCCATAGACCGTCGATGATAAGTAAAAAGAATGCCAGGCCAACAATTGCCATAACGAAACATATCAGGCTCATGATCTCACCGCCTTTAAGGCGCATTCATCCAGGGCAGCGTGCCCTTGAATTTATTCGTGAATTTATTCAGATAGTCCATCACGTCCTGGAACGTGCCGTTGCCCGGGCTGAACGCCGTCTTCTCCACGCCGGATTCGTCTACCGCTTGCAGCCCCCAAGTCAGCTTATCGATCTGGCAGACCAGGTAGAACGTCGGCGCCGAGACGTGCTTCAGCACCATGTACGGCCCGCGCTGGTCCAGGCAGTCCCGAATCGCCGGGGCTTCCTCATGCCTCTCGGCGTGCGGGCTGTACGCCACGCCAAGCGAGGTGTACATCGTCAACGAAGTTGGCGTCAACGAAGTTGACGACAGCATCGGCCCGATCATCGTCAGGACGATAATCGCGACCCCAATCGCCGCCAGGGCGAGCAGGCCGTAGCTCACGCAGCCACCGCCGCCGGTGTCGATATCTTCGCCACTATTCCAGGTTGTCGTGCTCATTCTGTTTTTCCTCCTCTTCGCGCAATCTCACCCGCTGATAGTCGTACAGAACCGAGGTGTTGTTAATGATCTGGATCGCCGCTTTCGGCACTCCCGATTCCGGGTCCTGCGCAATGCGCAGGACGCCGTTCGCCGTCACCGCGTGCAGGTTCAGGAAGTTCTGCAACCCAACCAGAAACGCGGCGATATCACGGATGTCCTGGATATTCAGCTTAAGCCTGTCCATTTCCCTGCTCCTCCTGGTCCGGGAATCTCTCCATCAGCTCGGCAGTATTCTGCCGACGGATGCACCTGGTGACCAGCCGGTGACCATAATCGATTGCTTTCGTTGCCTGGCGGAATTTCCGCCGCGTGCCGCGCTGCCGGCCACCCAGAACAATGATTGCCTTGTAACGTTTGTCCCCGTTGCGCATGCGCAGCTTCGCGTATCCCTCGTAGCGGTTCTCCAGCTCGTTCACGTCGGCAGAAATATTGCCGCTCATTTGTCTTCATCCTCCCTCTGGCTGATCTGGCTGGAGATCATGCACGCTGCGACCGTGCCTATGGCGGCGAACAGAATAAAGAACGGCGCAATCGTGCATAAAAGCACCAGCGCCGCTCCTGCCAGCTCGTCCATCTCGCCCTCCATTTTTACAGATCGTTGCAGACTTCCCTGCCATGATGTCCTCCCGTGTAGACATCGGATGGGATCTCTCCCCATTTAGTTATTGCTGATCGGCTCTTCTCGCTCTTCGAGCGCCTGGCGACCCTTTTCGGTGATCCGGTAACGCACCCAGCGATCCCATTCGGAAATAATGTTCCTGATCGCAGCGCTTACACCTTTGCCGCCAAAGCCGCCATCCCGGACGTGTTTGTCGACAATCTTATTGGTACGCTCGTCGAGCAAAATTTTCTTTTGATATAGGTTAGACATTTCTCACCCGTAGAAATTTGATCCACAACTGTAGACAGTATATAACAAGAATGGTACTTTTGTCAATAGCTGAATATAATTTCGCTACCCTTGCAGATAACAAAAGTGTAAGAATATACGACCGTGGACAAATTATTATTTTCTGAATGGCTATTGAATGAGATCAAAAAAAGGGAATGGTCGCAAGCTGTTCTGGCAAAAAAATCCGGTGTTAGCCCCCAGGCAATCAGTAATTACATCAATGATCTCCGCCGCAAACCGGACGAAGAATCATTAGCCGAAATCGCCAGGGCTTTGGGATATCCCCCTGAAATAGTCTACGATGCTGCCGGCATCCAAATCACACGGAAAAATCAAGATATCGATTGGGACGAATGGCGTTTTGTTTTATCCAAGCTCTCCGACACCGATCGCGCCGAGCTTATGGAAATAGCCCGCGGCAAGCTGGAGCGGACAAACGAGACCTGGAATGTAATCGTCGATGGCATTTGGCAACTTCCGCAGGAAGAGCGCAATCGCATCTTGAAAGACCAGGCAGAAATCATAAAAGAAACGCTTTATAAGATCGGTACAAGGAGGGACAAATGATGGATCCCAAGAAATATTTCACATTCTTGACCAAAAGGAACGCCATCGTCGCATTCATCGCTCTGGCCTCCGCTTTTTGGATCTGCGGCATCGCGACTGCCCTGATGGTCGGCGGCGATACTCAACCGTCCGCGCAGCTCGCCCAGGCTGGCATCACCCAGATCGTCATCACTCAAAACCTCGCCGCTCCAACATATACCCCTTATCCAACCTACACCCCACTGAGTGCCCCCGAGCGTGAGACAATCCTCGTCACCGCAACCTCCCCGCCTGATTTCAGCATTCTGCACAGCTTCGAAGGCAGTGGCAAAGGCACCACCGATCTCTTCAGCCTGCCCACCGGGATCATCCGCGTAAAATGGGAATATATCGGCGAGAGCAATTTCGCATTTTCGCTCAAGCGTTTGGATAACGAAGCCGAAGAGATGCTCGAAAACGCCATTGGATCCACCAGCGGCCAATACATCATGAACGTCGGCGCTTCGGATCAATACCTGTTCGACTTCCTTTTCGCCGATGGAAACTGGAAAGTCACTGTCGAATACAGACCCTGATGTGTTGACGACCGATAATATGAATTATCGGTCGAGAAACTCAATCGGCATCCTGCCGACGGCAATCCTGCCGACGGCAATCCTGCCGCCTTTTTCAAACCACCTCCGCGCTCACGGATTGGCAACCCGCTGCTCGCAAGTCTCCCCAAAAAGCCGATCCGTGCGTGCAATAGTAAAAATCATCTGACCTGATTCGGGTCCGTGAGGTCGGCGGTTCAAATCCGCCCGCCCCGACAAAACGCTACCGCCGCTCGCACGGTTACGGAAATCAGCCATCCGTGCGAGCAGCGGCAACAAAACCGCCAAACACACTTCCACCGCAACGCTCACGGATTCTCGTGCGGCAGTATTTCTGCCGACAGGAATAAAAAAACTGTGCCGGAAAATATTATCGGCTCAGGAATCAATATTATCAGCACAGACCCGAAAGAACCGGAGAGCGCACGGATATGAAAAATCAAATTCCCCTATCAGAAGCCATTGCCGGCTACGAGCTGGCAGCCCAGGCCCGCCGCCTGAGCGAGAAGACTATCGCTGACTACCAGAACACCTTCAACAAGTTCACTCTCTTCCTGGATGACGACCCGCCCCTGGATGAAATCACCCCCGACGACGTGCGCCGCTTCCTCGCCGGACAGGCCGTCTCCAAGAAGACCTTGCTCAATTATCACACCGGCCTGTCCGCCCTGTGGACCTGGGCCGTCGAGGAGGAGCTGACCGGGCGCCACCTGCTGCGCCGCGTCGAGCGCCCCCAGCCCGAGAAGCGCGCCATCGTCCCCTACACCGAGGACGACGTCAAGAAGATGCTCGCCGCCCTGGGCAAGTCCCGCCCATACTGGCGCGCCGGCCAGGCCCTCACCGTGCATTCGCTGCCCAACCCGGCTCGCAACCGGGCCATCATCCTGGCTTTGATCGATACCGGCCTGCGCGCCAGCGAGCTTTGCGAGCTGCGCATCCACCACCTGGACCTGCGCAACCGGCGCGTGCGCGTCTTCGGCAAGGGCGCCAAGGAGCGCGTCGTGCCCTTCTCGCCCCGCACCGGGCAGGTCCTCTGGCGCTACCTGAAAAATGAGCGCCATGACGCCCTGGCCTCCGAGCCGCTCTTCATCACCACCGAGCTGAAAGCCCTGGACCGCCACGTCCTGCGCCAGACCCTGGAGCGCATCGGCCGGCGCGCCGAGGTGCCAGATGTCAACGTGCACCGCTTCCGCCATACCTTCGCCATCAACTACTTGCGCAATGGCGGCGACCCGTGGAGCCTGCAGCTCATGCTCGGGCACAGCACCCTGGATATGGTCCGCTCTTACCTGGCCATCGCCCAAGCCGATCTGGACGCCAATCACCGCCTGGCCTCACCGGTGGCGAACTGGAATATTTAATCTATACGAAATATGGGTAAAATGTTATAATCTCCCCATGAGCGAGAGCCGGACGTCATCTGTGAAAGGCCGAAAGCCGGGGTCTGGTCCCGGCAAAGCGGGTGCAATGCCCACCTCGGCGTCCGCATTTTATTGGTAACTCTGCGGCAGTAATCTGCCGACTCGTTCCGTCCAAGCCCGGCCCCTCCGGAAAGGCCCGGGCTTGCGGCTTACAACCAATATCCCCAGATTACTATAAAAGCATCCAGCGTTCCCGCCCCGCTGGCTTGTATTTGGTAATATATATCACCATTCGCATCGCATGGACAAACTCCGGAAGCGTCTCGAAGACCGTCATTTGGAACTCCATCCAGTCTAACAGTTAACGCCGATTGGTTCGCCACATTATTTGGAGCCAACATAAAGAATAATCCACTGCCTGAGGCACTCCCGCTGTCCCTGGCAGTAATTCTGACCGCAATTGCCTTGATCCCCGCCGGCGCGCCGAAGACCGCACTCAAATCTATCAGCGTCTTAGCCGTCGTCGAATAGCTATCCCCATCCCAGCTCGTAGAAATGAGCGGCGCTGTCAACGGCACGAACCTGCCCGTTTCCTGCGCGCTCAGCCGCTCGGTCTCCCGCTCCAGCTGGCCGAGCCGTCTCAATAAGGTTTCGTAATCCTCAAGCGATGGCATCCTCCACCTCGAACCTGGCCTCGACCGTCTCGTTCCCCTCCCCGTCCACTTTCACCGTCACCGCATTTACCAGTCCATCCAACTGCCTGCCGCGATATTCGACTGTCACCCGGTCGCCGAAGTTCCAATCCTTCCCATATACCGCCTGCGGCGTGTCCAGCAGCTTTCCCGAGAACCTCAGCCGCGGCTTGCCGTCGTTCAGCCTGGCGTTGGCGATTGCCGTCACCCCATCCGTGTCGCGTTCGTTGCGCGCGTCCGCAAACGCCTCCCGCCGGTTCCACGGGCTGCGGTTGAGCCTGGTTGCGTCCGAGACCTCCACGATCAACCGGCTGGCCTCCTCGCCCTGCCCGCCCGCGTAGATAGTTGTGATCTCCTGGCTGTAATCCCGCGTCAGTTTCGGATCCGCCAGGTTGCCCCACAGCAAGCCGAAAAGCACCGGGTTAGAGCCGCTGCCGTATGAGCGGTCTACCCCTGGCTGGCCAGTATACGTGCGCAGCTCGAACGAGGTCGGAGAAACAGGCACGATCTCCCAATACAGGTCCGTGCCCAGCCCCGCCGATGCATCCACGATCTCCCGGTACACCCGGCTGACCTCCCGCCAGGCGAAACCGCGCGTGACCGACGGCCCCGCAGCCAGGTCGGGATGGACCGTGAAGCCCAGCGCGGTCAGGTTCCGGGCCGCGGTCGCGCTCGATCCCAGGTTCTCGCGGGCTATGGCTTTCAGCATGTCGTCCGCCTGGTCGGTCTTGTCCGCCTGGGACGATGCTGCCGCGTACGCCACGATCCTACGCTCGAGCAGCTCGTTCACGTCCGGCCCTTCGATCAGGATTTTATCGACCCCCTGCGCGTCGGTGCTCTCGGTGATCACGCGCAGGGTACCGGATATTTGCAGCGCCAGCGCCCCGCCCTGTGGCTTGCGCCAGAATTCCACGATCCCATCGATTTTGAGCAGGCTATCGTCGAAATCCCCCGGCAGCTCGATCCCCCACCAGCCTACGCTATTCACCACGCGGGCGTAACCAAAGCCGTGTGTCGTATCCAGTAGGGCCAATCGGTTGCCATAGGGGTCGTGCAGCCAGCATTCATGCTCGCTCATCAGGATTGCCCTCAGGATTGCCCTCAGGCAACACCATCTGCCGATTCATGAGCGATCGGGAACTTCATAAAAGCCGTCATCGTCGGCGATCCGGCCTGATTGACGAAAGCCGAGATATCATTGTCACCGGGCAATAGATAGAAATCCCCCAGGTCCGAGTTGCGCAGCGCCGCTTCCCACACCGCGCCCCGGTATGAGCTGGTGATCTGTCTGGCGCCTGGCGTCAGGTCGATGGTCAGCTTCTCGCCGCTCTGCAAGGCGTAATTCAGATACAGCCTCTTGCCGGTCGTCTCGTTGCGCAGCCATTCAACTACCGCTGATGTGCCCTCCGAGCGGGTGATCTCGACGACCGGGTAAGCTCGCGCAGAGCCTGGGTTGCTGACCGTGGTGATCTCCGAGGTCGTGGCTGTGCCTGTGTCATTATAGCCATAATATAAATCGTCCCCAATAGTCAATATTGCATTTACTGTTACTGTGGGAGAACCTGGTAGATTTACTGGCAAATGGAACCACGATGACCCATTCCAGCCAGTAGTTTTATCTGCTAGCGTTATTCCCCCTGCAACGGTAAAGTTGCCGCCAACGAATAAAATGCCTTTATCATCAAATTCTAATTCATATACAGACCCATTTGTTCCGCTGCCCAGGGCTGCGAAGCTCGTGCCGTTCCAACGCGCAATATTATTAGCCGACACCCCCCCCGCAGTGGTGAAATTGCCGCCAATGATTATTGATCCATCAAGAGAAATGCCGATAGTAAAAACATCCGCAGTTCCACCGCTGATACCATTGCCCATCGCCACAAAAGTAGTGCCATTCCAATAGCAGATACTATTGACGGTCACGCCGTTCGCCGTGGTGAAACTACCCCCAACATATACTTTGCCGTCAGCCGCGACGCTGATGGCGAATACGAGAGCATTTGTGCCCGTTCCCAGGGCAACCCACGATCCATTCTGATATTTGGCTATATAATCCGCATTTGCATTTCCGTTCCAATCGGTAAAATCCCCACCAATATATAAATCGCCTGAAGAATCAATCGCTAATGACCAGATGGATGCAAATGTGGCTGTTGAAGGGTTAAAAGCCGTCCATGTCCCAGTGCTCACATTCCAGCGCGCCAGCCCCTTGCAGGCTGTTGCTCCAGAGCCGACTGTCGTGAAAGCACCGCCAATCCATACATCCCCATTGGGTGCAATCGCTATCGCGCGCACGCTTCCATTTACCCCCGCATCCATTGCCACAAAAGTAGTGCCGTTCCAGTAGCAAATGCGGTTGACGGTCACGCCGTTCGCCGTGGCAAAATTGCCTGCAAAATAAATCCGATCGCGTGCCTTATCGTAAGCAATATCATATGAAAAAGAACTCAGACCGGTACCCAGGGAGCTCCAGATGCCATCTTCACGACGAATTGCATTGTTCGCGTTGCTCACGCTCTTGCGAAGACTCAGCGCCGCGCTCGCCTCACCCTCCTCGTACCAGTATGGGTCGTAGGCAATAGCCCGCAGCGCCGCCCGCTCCGTGAACCCCTCCGGCGACTTGAACTCCATCCCGCCATCGTAACGGCATTTTAGGACTGTCGGCTTATTGCTGTTCGCCCCCGTGTATCTCAGCAGGAATGCCTGGTCGTCCTTTACCCGGTCTGCCTTGATGTAATCGACGATCGTCTTCCGCAGGCTGTGCAGGTTGGTGTAGCTCGAACCGATCACGTCCGCCACGATGGTCAGCGGCCTCTCCTCCACTTTCGACCCCCGGTACAGCGCGCCGGGCAGGAGCGATTGCCTGGCGATCTTATGCCGCACCGGCGCCATCCCCAGCCCCGCGCTCTCGATCACGTACATCCCCAGGTCGTCCAGATTGTAGATCCTGCCCCCCGCCCGGCTTTGCGCGCTCCTGGAGCTGGTCGATGCGTGCTCCTCGCCATCCCACTCGCAGCCCTCCTGGTCGCCGTCCACATAAGTTGTATTATAGGATTTCTGGCTGCAGTGCCAGCCATCGGCGTAGAAAATATCTCCGTTGGCCGAGTTGTTCTTGACCAGGTACAGCCGCCGGGTAGTGGTGGCCGTCTCGGTGTAGGTCACATAGACCCGCTGCCAATCGCCGGCGCCGGTGAACGCGGTCGGCGTGCCAAGCACCGCCCCCCCGGTCGTGCCGAAATAGATGCGGTAGGGTATGCCGCTGACCCCTTTGACATCCACCGCGAAGGTATAAGTCTGCCCGCTGACCAGGCTGACCGTGCCGAAAAACGCGCCGTCATTGACGCCCGTGGTAGGATCGATCTCCAGGCTGTAAGAGCCGCGCCGGGATTGGGTTGCTACCCGTGCAACCGTGCCTCCTACTGCGCTATAACCCGTCACTGCCGTCTCTAAGCTCGGGTTGGTGACCAGGTTGATCTCCGCCTCCGGGACCACGATCTCGTAGAACCCCATGCTATCCCTCCGCCAGCGCCCGCATCAGCCCAAAATCGCTCACCAGGTCCTCCCGCCGCGCGTTGGAATAGATCGTCAGGTTGAACTGCTGCGCTGTGGAGATGTTCGAAGCCGGGCTGCTCTGCGCCAGCGAGAGCTGCAGCCTCGGCAGGTCCACCGCGTACAGCCTGCGGATCGCCTCGCTCGCCCCGATGAACGTCATCTCGAACTGCGAAGGGCTCTGTCGCGTTAGCCAGTCCGGCAGCTTCACGCTGCTCAGCTTTGTGACCAATGCCGCGATCTTGTCGATCACCCATTGGATCGCATCCCGCACGCTCTGGAATGCATTCCTCAGGTTTGCCAGCGCTCCGGTGACCAATCCGCTGATGATCGGCCCCAATGTGTCCCGGATGAAGGTCCACAGCTGGTTCAGGATCGGCAGCACGTTGTCCTTGATGAACGTCCACACCGTCTCCAGGGCGGGCTTGAGCACGTTGCGCCACAGCCCGGAGATGATCTGCACCGCCAGCGCCCCGCTCACCTGGATCAGATTCCACAGCGCTTGCAAAAGGGGGATCACGTCCGTTTGGATGAACGACCAGACTGCCCGGATCGCGGGTAATAAGACGTTATTCCAGATGTTCGCCCAAAACTGGATCGCCTTCGAAAAATTCCCGCTGATCTGCGCCGCCAGGTTGCTCAGGAATGGGATCAAGACCGAGCTCATCCAGCTCCATACCGTCTGGATCGCCGGTTGCAGCACGTTCACCCAGAATGCCTTGAGCCGCTCGATGGCGACCGGGATGTTCTCCGCCAGCCAGGCCCGCAACGCACTCAGGGCGGGCAGCGCCGTGTTGTCCCAAAACTCGATCACCGCCGTTCTAATACCAAGGAAATTCGTCGCCCAGGCCGCGCCCAAAAGAGCTACGGCAGCCACGATCAGAGTAATCGGGCTGGTCAGGGCGGCGATCAGCGCTCCCACTATAGGAATGATCACCCCGGTCGTCACGAGCAGCGCGCCGATGGCAATCAAAGCGCCCTTGAATACTTCGGCATGCTCAGAGACGAAGGGGATAATCACATTAACGATTAAGTCCTTTATGGCAGTTGCAATATCAATCACCTTGCCGATGATCGTCTGGATCTGTGTCGCGGTTTCTTCTCCGAACATGGCCCCCAGCGCTTCGCCGGCCGATGATCGTCTGGATCTGTGTCGCGGTTTCTTCTCCGAACATGGCCCCCAGCGCTTCGCCGAACTCCGATGAGAGCGGCCCGGCTTTAAAAAGTGTGGTCACCAGCGTGCCGAATTTCTCGGCCAGCTCCTGGATGGCCGGCAGCATGGGCAGGATCGTGTTCTGCAGGAAATCCTGGGCGATGGGCAACAGCGCCGTGCCTATGCCTTCCGCCACGTTCAGGAGCGAATTTTTCAGGATATCCAGCTGCCCGGCGAATGTCTCTCCTGCTGCCCTGGCCGAACCGCCGAATTCGGTCTGCAGCTCCTGCAAGATGAACTTCTGGGCCCCCATCAGGTCTCCGGACTCGACCATCGATTCAATCATCTTCTGCTGGTCTTCGGTGAAGTTGACGCCCACCCGCCGCAGGGCCGTCACGCCCTGGATGGGATCTTGAAGGGCTTTGCCGAGCTGGATGGCGGATGATTTTATATCCTGACCCAGGGCCTGGGACATATCGAGCATGACCTCGGTCGCTTCGGGGAAAACATCCTTGCCGATGTTGGTGAAGGTCAGGAGCATGTTCTCGCCGGAGAGGATCGCTTCATCGCCAAAACGGGTAACCCCCATCAGGGAGTTGGCCAGCTCATTGGCCATGTCCGCCGTCACGCCCGCCACCCCGCCGGTCGATCTCAGTACGTTGGCCAGTTGGGCCTGGACTTCCTGGGCCTCCATCGCTTCACGAATTGAAATGCCCAGCCCCACGCCCAATGCCCCTGCCGCAGCAGTAGCTGCCCCGAATCCCAGCGCCAGGGCGCCGCGTGCAAAGCCCCCGATGGCGCCCAAGGAGCCCTGGATACCTTTAAGCACCGAACTGGCCTGGTCTCTGGCGGAAATCTGGATCTCGATATTCAGGTTCGCCATTTTACTCCGTCGCTTTCGGCAGATTACTGCCGCTCGGCAGATTACTGCCGCTGCTTTTCATTCGGCAGAATATTGCCGCCTTCGATGGCCTTGTTCTGCTCTCTGATATATTCCTGGTAGCGCTGCCACCAGGCCTCGGATAGCCCGGATTCGATTTCCTGGGCGCGCAATGGATCTCCGGAGGCCGCCTGTAAGATGGCGACCCACAAGGGCACCTCAGCCGGAATGCCCTTGAAGAACAGTCGCATCTTTTGGCGCTCTTCCCAGGTCAGGCTAAAGGGTTTGCATCTTCTCCGCCGGAGATGGCTGTAAGCATCTCACGGAATTGCGCCCGCGAAGCGTCCAAGAGGGCTTCCCTGGCTTCTGTGCGCCCGGAGGGCTTGGCCACGTAATCGGCCAGGAATTCGACCAAGTCATCCATCAGCCTGACGGTTGGATTCTTCTGCAATCCCTCCATCAGCTCGACCGCCCTGCGCGCCCTCCTCAGATAGCCGGGCTCGTCTGGCGATGGGGGTTTGAAGATTAGGTTTGTGGTTTTCTCATTCTCGGTCATGGCAAATCTCAAGGTATGCTTGCAAGTTCATTGCAGATTGTCAAGGCCGCGAAGAGGGCCGCCGTAGAGTTATAGCGCGCCCGCAGAGTGCAGGCCAGGACATCGTTGCCGTCCTGCTCGCCCAATGGATCGAATTTCTCGTACTTACCGGCCAGGTCGATCCTGAGCGTCTTGTAGGTATAGGTCGTGCCGGGCGTGCCCAGGGCAGAGCCCTCGATGGCCAGCCTGAGCTGCCGAGGGGTCTGGTTGCGCCAGGCGGTCTTTTCGGTGACTGCACTGGTGTTGTGCTCGTAGGTCAGCTTGAGCAAGATCTCTGGCATGGTGAACTGGTGCACGCCGAAGTATAGCTGCCCATTGGCGGTTAACTTGGGGATAATGCCGGTCTTGACCGAGAACTCGAAACCGAGCAGGGTATCGGAGACCAGGGTCGTGCCCAACGTGCCGCCCACCGCGTCGATGTAAAGTTTCGATTTGGTGAACAAGATCTCTTCCACAGTCGGGATGGAGATCGCACCGGTGAAGGTTGTATTGATGACCTGCCTGCCGATCCATTGGGCGTCCATCATCAGCGCTTCGCCGGGGTTGCCGGATAGCTTGAAAGAATCCACGAAGGCATACTCCATCTCTTCGGCCTGCTGGTTATCGCCGCCCTCGATGGTGTAAGTCTTGATCGTGTTCAGGGCCGTGGTGGGGAAGGGATAGGCGTAGATCTTGCCTGATCCCGCACCATCCGCCACGCCCGTACCCACTAATTTCACGCCCGCTTCCAGGATGTGTGGGAGCTGCTCGAAGGTGGCTTCGACTGACTCGAACGAGATTGCCCCGGCCAACTGGGAAACATAGGAGCGGTCCGTCCCGCCGATGATACCCACGTTCTCGTCCGGGAACTTGATCTCGCGCTTGTCGTCCAGCACCCCCAACCCGCGCCAGATGGTGGTGGATGCCACCGCTGTTCCTGCATTTGCTTCTCTCAATTTTGTTACTCCGCTTTGCGGGGCTACATCATTTCTGTGTAGCTCTTATGGTTCGCTTCCCATAAGTTCAGACTATCGCTTCACCGTTCGGTGTCCCTTCGCTTAGTCGTTGCGGCTGCACGCTTTCGCTGCTTGCCTCGGGTTGCCATCTCAGGTTTTCCCGATATTCAGAAGGGATTTAGACTCAGCTAGAGATTAACCGAGTTGGATCTTTCTTAATAAACGAACGCCAGCCATCAATCACTCTCCTTCTTGGGTTTCGCATACAGGCCGGTGGAGAGCAGGTGCTTCTCTCCACCGTACTGTTTCACTTCTTCCGCGCTCAGATCACGAGCCGGAATTCCAGGTATAAAACCACTTCCAATATAGATAAGCATATTAATTCTCTCCTTTTACATAGGCGTAAGCCTCGAAGACATTCCCGCCAGACGTGAATTTGACTTCGATCCGGTAGAGCGTGTTGGCGACCAGGCTTTTTAGAAGCGGCAGGGTGATCACATCTCCGGAAACGCCAGGCGTGCCGCTCATATTCGTGCTGGTGGTATCCGTGCGCGCCCCATCTGCGGCGATGGAATAGACCTTGGCCGAGACGCTGGTGGGCGACGCGCCCCAAGGCGTTGTGGTGAGCTTGTAGGCAATCTCTTCGTCTACGCCTTGTTTTTGCAAGCCTTGGGTGACTTCGCGGGTGGTCATGATTTCTCCAAAACTGTCCAGTTCAGCTCGCGGCTGGCAAGCGACCAGTCCCTGGACCGGCCGGGAATCGTCCAGGCGGTTGAGCGGGAAAGCAGGGTTAGCGCCACAAACAATGTCACTGCCGGGGGGACTTCCCCAGCCGCGAGAATCGCCAATACTCTATCAAGCGCCAGCGCAGCACCTATATTTATGTTCCCAAGGGTCGAGATACCAAGAGAACGAGCCAGTGCCAGGCTATTCCCTACCTCCGCTTGAGTCGCCAGCTCGCTTCCCATCAGACGCGCCAGGACGGTCGTGACTTCCGCCTCGAGCATCTCCTCCAGGCTTTCAGCCATCGTCCGTGCCAGGGACAGATCGCCAACCGCCTCGACCTGGTCGCTCTCTGCAATTGCGCCGGCCCTGGCCAATATCAAGTCCATAAATAGATCAACCTGCGCACTCTCGGCAATTGCGCTGCTGCGCGCCAGACTGATGCTCTCCTCGACCGGGACTGACAGGGGGATGGCGCAGCGCATGATGCGCCCGAGGGTGATGCTCTCCTCGATGGGCGCTCCGGCGATCTCGCCTTCCGCCGTAATCGCTGCGCTGCGTGCCAGCGCGACCGGGGATTCTGCCTCAACCTGATCGGCTTCGGCAACTGCCGCGCTTCGCCCCAGGCTCAGCACACCTTCGGCGACGAGATCCTCGATCTGGGTTTGAGCCTGTGTTCTCGCCAGGGATACCGCTGCGCTTACCTCGATCTGCGCACTCGCCACAGCGGCAGCAGACCTGCTCAGGGTTATCGATTCTTCGACCGCTCCGCCCTGGATTTCCTCGGAGATACTCACTGCGGAGCTTCTGCCCAGCGACAGCGCCGCCTCTGCTTCGACCTGCTCAACATTAGTGATGGCGGCGTTACGTGCCTGGCTAATTGCAGTCTCGACTTCGAGCTGCTCAGCGATGACAACGGAAGCGCTCTTGCCAAGGCTGATGCTCTCCTCGACCACTTTTTCCCCCGCAACCGTGATCGCTGCACTACGGGCCAGAGACAGGCTGATATCCGCTTCGATCTGCCCGGAATCGATTACTGCCGCGCTGCGTCCCAGGGACAGCGCATTGCCCAGTTCGGCCTGGCTGCTTCCCGCAACAGCCGCGGAACGCGCCAGGCTGATGCTCTCCTCGACCGGCCCAGCCGTTGGCACATATTCCACCAGAGCCAAAAGCGTCGAGATCCAGCACTGGTCGCTATCGTCAACGTTGATGCGCAATCCGATCTGCATCGTCGCCAAGTCGGCCGCAGTCCAGGGTGTCGTGCTGGCTCCGGGCAGGTCGTAGGTGATCAGCTTGATATTGGAAGGCAGCGTGCCGTCCGCATTGCTAAACCAGGCAGTGCTGTTGAGGATATGACTGGCTGACTCCTCGATTGTCCCGCCAGAGCTGGCCTTGATACCGGTGACAAATCTTGGATCAGCACCGACAGAGGACGACAGCGAATGGCGCACAAACACGCCGACCATGTTGACCGTATCAACGTCCCCGGGCGGGGCCTCGACGTTATAGTAGTCATCAGCGTCTAACGTGCCCGAGGACACATAGTCTGTAACGTCATTGGGGGTGACCTCGTCGGTCTGAGACCAGTTAGCCCCACTGTCCGTACCTCCACGGGCAAAATCTGCTGAGTCGCCCGCCGCGTTGGGGCGCAGCGCCACAATGCTGCCTGCACCGGGGTAGCTGTTCTGGAACGAGCCGGTAGACGAGTTGATCGCTATGTCATCGAAATACCACTCCCCCTGCGTCTGCGCCTCAGAGCGCAGGTTGCCGCCGACGATGATCGAGTTAGCCCCAGTGGATAACGATCTGGTACTCGATCCGGCGAACTCCGTCCCTTCCAGGCGAGCACGCACGATGCACGCCCCCGCTCCGCCCACGGTGGACATCTCGAGCTCGATGCGGTGTGCAAATGACTGTAAGGTCAGAGCAGGGGATGCCGAGCCAATCGCGCCGTCCTCGTCATACAGACGCAGCACACCGGTATTGTCAAGCGTTACCCAGATGGCCGGAGTAGCCACACTCGGCGCGTCATTCAGGACGATGATCGTGTTCTCAGCGGATGGAAGTGTCTCCGGGCGGAGATACACCCGATAGTAAAAAGGCCCGGTGCCGCCTCCCGCCACATATTGATAGGCCAGCCACTTGGGCGTGGCGGAGACCAGCGAGGTAACCTGCACGCTGTATCCGCCGCTCCGTTTGATGGAACTGGAGATCGTCGGCCAGGTGGTGCTGCGCGCCGTCCACTCAACGCCCGGCCCTGGATCATTGAGTTCAGCGCCCAGGTATGCTAAGCGCGCCATCAGCGTATTCCTTCGGCAGTCTGCCGCTAAGCGATGTCATACAATGTTTCTTCGACCACGATGTGCTGGTCGACTGCCGCGCCGCGCGTGGCGGCCAGGGTCGCCCCGTGGTCGATCTCTATGTTTTCTCCGGGTGTGATCCCGGCCTGCCTGCCTAACGATGCTGCACTCTCCAGCTCGCCCTGGCTCGCAGCGGCGATTCCCTGTGACCGGGCCGCCGAGATGCTCTCCTCGACCGTCTGCGAGCTCCAGGCGATGTTTGCCGAGAACTCCACCCACGGGTTGAAGTCGTTCGTCTCTGCATCGCCGTAGGTAAGGTCGCTGGCGGAGGCATCGCCGTAGTGCAGGTCGATGTTGCGGCTGACGCTCGTCGCCGAACGAAACCCGATCTCGATCACCAGGTAGTCGCCCTCAGTGGCGCTCTGGGTCGTCAGGGCTGGCGGTTCGGTATCGTCAGCTTTCCAGCACCGGCGGCTGTCCAACGTAGTCGTGAACTCATACGGCGACGTGGCGCTGTCGGATGATGTCACTGCCAGCAGCGTCGCTCTGTCTGCCCCGCTCGGTTGGATGATCTTGACCGCCATCGCCAGTGTGGCGTTTGCCCCGCCGTTGGCCTCGCGGCAGCGCATCACCATCCGCACCGTGCCGGAGATGCTCTGAGCGGCCAGCGGGCCGACCACGTACCGCAGCATCCCGCGCTGGATCGGGCTGGTCGTCCCGGTTGGCTCGGTCTTGGTTGTGAGTGCAGAGCTGATGCGCGCAACAACGCCCGCAAACTCCAGCGGGTTGATCTGCTCAGGGAATATCCAGCTCGACGGCGTGACCGCCGGCGCGCCGGTCGAGGGGAGATAAATTTTAGTCGCCACGGCGACCTCCCGTTAGCTTAGCTTGCGGCTGCGGTCAGAGTCACAGTCACGTTCAAAATGTCGTTGAGGATCAGGTTTCGATCCTGTGAGAACGCTCCACCGCCGTACAAAATACCTGTCGTGCCACCCTTGGTCGAGACCGTGGTGATGAACGCCCCACCGACCGTGACAGTGGCGTTGATCGTGAAGCTGGCCTTCGATGCAGAGTTGTTCACCGACTGCCCGGAGACAGCGCCCAGGGTGAGCACCTCTCGGGTGGCCTCGCTGTAATCCGTCACCTCGACCCATCCGGCGTGCGAGGACATGATGTCGCCAGCCGCGAAGGTCGGCGTGCCGTCCGTCAGCCCAACGTACCAGGCCGCGGTGTAGCCCGAACCCTTGAAGTGCTTATCCAGGTTGTCGTCCAAGCCCACGTTGACGACCAGGTTGTCGAATTCATCGACCCAGAGCACCTTGCCGTCCCGCACGGCCTCGACGACATAATGGACGGCGCGTCGCATGCCTGCTCGCACGCCCATGTTCGCCACCAGCCCGGCGGCTACGGATAATTCATTTTTTCTTTTGTGTTCCATCATAAATCTCCTCGGCAGATTACTGCCGCGGCAGATTACTGCCGCTTATGTCGTGTATTGGTGGCGCTGCCTGAGCGTGATCACCACCGGATATTCACGGTACTCTTTGGCGGCGCGGGCGATGTATTCCGGGCTATCGGCCAGGGCGGTTGAGACGTCCATGATCCGCCCCACGGTCGTGAGCATAAAGCCGATCTTCAGCTTGTCCAGGAATTCGTCGACCAGGCCCATCAAGGTCGTCTCCGCCGTTGCTTCATTGTCATCCAGCCGGTAAGCCAGGGTAGCCATGTAATGCGTGTCCCGGTCGGTCGAGCCAGGCGTCCCAGGCAGTATTATCATGCTGCCCACGGTCACATAGCCCCAGACACGCGGCCCGATGGATTCGGGCACACCGATCTGCGCCCCGCCGATCCCGGAAAGCCCGGCCAGGATGTCCTTGATGGCATTGGCTCCACCTATCGAATCAAAAGACATTTAGCCTTTCCTTACGTCCACCCGGATGCTCCTGCGGAGCTTTCCGGTTTTCCTGGGCACGTTCAGGCGCGCCACCCTGCGAGCCCAGAGAGCCAGTCGCTTTATGACCCATCTGCCAGGAGCGGTGACTTTATTCAGGCCTTCGGCCAGGTCCCGATCGGCGTCTCCCAGGACTATGTTGATCGCGCCGGTCAGATATTGGGCTCCTCCGGAACGCCTGGCCAGCCTGCCAGAGACTCGATGGCGCCCGAACTCCTGACCCCAGGCGTAGGGCAGGCGGGAGCCGATGTAACCTCTATACTGCCCCATCGAGCGGGTGGCCCGCTCAATGCGCGCCATTTGTTTTTCGGCATCGTCCATGCCTTTGAGAGTCATATGCAGAGGCATCAGACCGCCTTTATGACCTTCGCCCGCCGATAGGCGATAGAGCCATCCGGGCCGCGCACGGCTGCCAGCGAGCCCGCTTCCACGTTCCAGCGAGCCCCCTCTATCTCCACTTGAGCCGTTATGGGCATGGCATAATCCGGACCCCACAGCAGGCGTCGCTCATCGACCAGCTCCACCCGCCCAGGTCCCGGATCCACCCCGGCGACGGCGACCACAGCCAGGCGGCAGGGCAGGGAGGCCTTATCGACGACCGTGTACGCACCTGTGGTCGGGTCAGGAGTGTAGACGATAGCCATGTCAATGAGTCCGATCATGAGCGCGCCCAATTGCGGTAGTGGTCCAAGGTTTTTTTGACATTGGGCGGCATACCATCTCCCATGATAGACCGGCTGAATTTGACCGAGATGTCCGGCAGGCTGTAGCTCTCCAGTCCATAGCTATCCATCCTCAGGGTTGGCATGAGACGGGAAGCCACCCATTCAACCGTGGCATCTCGGATGGGCGTAGGCACCGTGTTTACCGGCGTGTAATCCACACTCACCCGGTCATAGGCGCCGGGGTTGACCAGGCGGATCGAGCCCGAAACGAGCGAGATAATCTCGTAATCGGTATCTTCGACCAGGACGGTATCGTCTGAACCGAGAGCCGCCCGGCCGCGGATCTGGGAGATGCTCGTCACTGGCGCATAGATCAGGTAGAGCATGCCTGATGCATACTCGCTCTGATAATGCTCTTCACCCGTCTGCACACCGACCAGGAAACCGCGCAAGAGCTCCTCGTCGATGAGCACTGTCACGCTCTCTATAAGCCTGGCAGCCTGGACTTCCTGGGCGCTGGTGAGGCTGACGCCCAGGAAGTCCGCCACATCGGATACGGTGCAGTAAGCCTTGGAAGGCATATTACCCTCCTTAGCTTGCGCTTAGCCGAGCAGGATGGCGATAGCTTCCGGCTTGACCGCCTTGACGCCCCAGGCCAGGCCCACCTCGTACGCTACCTGGCGGTACTGGCGATAGAGCGCCACCTGGAACGAGAGCCCGCTCTGCGGATCGGTGATCACGGTCACATCATCCGCCGCGTCGCCGCCTTCCGGCATGGCCGGAACCCTGGTCATCAGCGCAATTGCCGAGCGGCTGAAGGCCAGGTTGGCCGCGTAAGCAGCGCCAACTGCCACCGGATCGTTGTTGACCCAGGCCACGCGGATACCGGGATTTGCCAGTACGATATCCTGGTCGCCGCCGCCGGTCTGGCCGGTCTTGATCACGTATTTATTGGTGTCACGGCCGGTCTTGGTGTTGGTCAGGATGTCTCCAGCCACCATCGTTCCCGTGCCCGTGTCGATGTGGACCGTGGTCGAGCCGATGGCGTACCCGGCAGTCAGGTCCACCAGGTAGCCGGTGCCGGTGCCGATGGTGTGGGTCTTGACCTGGGCGCTTTCGCGCACCGCAAAATCCATCAGGTCCAGGAGCACGCCCCGCCGCAGGAGCTCATCGCCGCCCGAGGTATTGGCCTGCCATAGTTCGACCAGCGAGCGCAGGGCTACCCCGGCGGTTGTATTGAGCACGATCTGCAAATCTCCCAGGGGAGCGCCGTTATCGGCCAGTATCTTGTGCAACTGCGCCATAAAGGACACCTTATTGGTGCTGTCGAATGGCGTTGTTCCCGCCGTGCCGTAGGCCCGGCTGGCAGCCACGTACAGCGCGGCCAGGTCGGCTTCCACTTCGTTTACCAGGGTGCGCATGGACTGGGCAAACTGGTCGACCAATATCTGGTTATATAAGCCGCCCAGGCTCTTTTGCTCCTCGCCGTTCCAGCCAAAGACCACCGAACGGCTTTTGTTGATCGTCATCGTGCCCGGCGCGATGGTTTGGTCAACGGGGGTGGGACCGGTTGTGGCAGGGGTGATGTTGCCCGCGCCGGCGGCAGGGGTGACAGGCCATGAAATGGTTTGGTCCTTGGCTGCCGCTTCGCCCGAGCCGTCCATTGTCACGGCCGGGATGAAGCCGGTCAGTTCCCGCAGCACGATGTCCAGGGCGCGGTAGATGGTTGGGATGAGTCCCGTGAGTGTGTTAGCCATTTGCTCTTTCTCCTCGGCAGATTACTGCCGCTAGTCTTGCAGAGTTCCGCCGGATTTGACGAAGCGCGCACGGTCCAGCAGGGACAAGCGGTCGTACTCCTGGCGCTTGATGACCGATGGCTGATGGCCTTCGGTGTCATCGGGTGGGGTATTGGAAACGGGTACAAAGTTTTTGGCGATATCGTTCGGGCGATTGGCCTTCTGCATCTGCTCATAGAGCGAAATGGCCGCGGCGTGTTTGGCTTGTGCCTTTTCTAATTCTGGCTGCCTGGCCAATGCCTGGGCTTTGGCCTCGTCCGTTTCCTGGCGAAAAAGTGCATCGAGTTCATTTGCAACGCGTTGCACCTCCGCCTCCGCCGCATTCACGGCGTCGAAATAAGGCTTTAAATCAATCATCACGTTCTCCTTTCGGCATATCTTTGCCGCTTTTCAGGATTTGGCTTACTTTTATGCGGAGGGATTCCGCTTGCTCGTTTTCTTCATTCGATAATCTAAATAACCTCCTTTGAAGTTGATTGACGGTCTCGTCCAGCGTTCCGACCCGGTCCGCCATTCCCATTTTGACCGCCTGTTTCGCCCCCACCACGCGTCCTTCGCCAAAGCCACTCTGCACTTCGTCGACTGTTTTCCCCCGGTTGCGAGCCACGTCACGGGTGAAAACGTCATAGAATTCCTTCACATCAGCCTGAATGGCCGCGTGCGCTTCCTCGGTCAGGGGTTCGAAGGGATTGCCTTCGGTCTTGTATTTCCCCTCGCTGATCAGGGTCAGTTTCAGACCTTCCATTTCCAGGGCCTTGCTTTCGTCCCAGTGAGCCGCAAATACGCCAATCGAGCCCACTTCTCCGGAAGGGGTGATAACGACTTCATCGGCGGATGTCCCGATCCAATAGGCCGCCGAATCCATCGAGTGGTTGGCAATCGCCAGGATCGGTTTCGTCCCACGCGCCTCGTAAATCTTCCGGCTCAGCTCTTCGATCCCCATGACCTGGCCGCCCGGGCTGTCCATATCCAGGACGATTCCGCTAACTTCGGGGTCTTTGATCAGCTCATCGAACTGTTTGCCGAACAATTCGGCGCTGGTCGCGCCGGATACTTCGGTCATCAGGTTCGCACGCGGGAAAATGATCCCAAAAAGGGGCAGGATGGCGATACTTCCAGCTTTCCGATTGGCCGGGCGCTTCGCGCCGTGGATAGCCATCTGTACTTCTTCGGCGTCCAGTTTCTCCCCGGAGACGTGCCGGGCGACGATCTCTTGCAATACGTTCAACCGCTCGGGCAAGATGGCCCAGGGGGTGCGGGTAAATGCGTCAAGGATGTAGGAATACCTCATCGTTCTCTCCTCGCAGGGACTTCCACGTTGATTTGGGAATTCTGGCTTTCGCCGATGGGCTGGATGTTGCTGGCCATGAACAGCCGGTCGGCGTTCGGATCATCCGATGCGCTCATGTCGTTCTTCTCACGGCCTTCGTTGGGCGTCATCATCCCGTTCTGGATGGCGACCGCCATTGCATCGTTGCGGGCCTTAGTGTCCATGCGCAGCAGGCTCTCACGAATAAAACGGAAATAGGTGTTAGCTTGCTCAGCCGCCGAAAGCCAGCGGATGCGCGCCCCCTGCTCCCAGGGCACCAGGAAGGCATCCAGCGTGCCTACGAGATATTCGATGTATTTCTGCTCGTTGGAGTTGTAGGCTTCCTTGCCACGGTTGAGCATGTGCTCAGGTAAACCGAAGAAGTTGCAGACATCCCGATCCGTGGCGTCGATAGATTCCAGGAATTGGGCGTCCTTGAGCTGGATATTGATCGGCTCGAACTTGGTGATCCGCTTGTCGAACACGGCCAGGCGATAGGCGTTCTCCGAACCGCCGCCCATTTGCTCTTCGTATGCGCCGCGCACCTTCTTGCGTGCCTCGGCGCTGAGCTCACCTTCCATCTGCACGTAAGCAGCGGGCAGCATGCCTTGCGCATACAGCTTGCTTTGGGTCTTCGTGGCAGCTAACCGCCTGCCGAACGTCTCGCGGGCAAAGGTGATCACGCCCCGGCCCACGAAACCGGTATCGTCCGGGTTGATCAGCAGTTGCAGGATCTCCACTGCCGGGATGTATTGAACGACTCCGTTCGAGAACGTATGCCGGTACCACAGATCGCCATCCGTGTCGAACACCGGGTATGTCCGGCTGGCAGGCAGGATCAGGAGCTGGCGAGGCCCAACGACCGGACTCCAAATATAGGCGTTGCCGTAGAACAACAGCCATTCGATAGCGGCCTTCTTGAGCTGGAAGGGAGTCCAGCCCCAGGCGTTCGGACTGACTTCCAGCAGGTACGCCATGTTGCGGGTGACCGCATCGGGCTGGACCTGCTCGATATTCCGGCCGGTTTTTCGCATCACCTGAAACGGCATCTTGGCCACATCGTCGGAGATGATGTTCTTCGCCCGGTACGCGGCTGCAATCGATTGCGAACCGGCCACAGAGACACGCTCCCCGGATTCGGTCGCATAGCCCCACGAAGGCGCATAATCCGGATGTGGATTGGCATTCGGGTCTTCCTTCGGCTTCGAATTGCCGCTCATCAGGCTACTTAGAAGCATTGGCTCTTACCTTTCCGATCAAGATGGCGACGCCGATTAGCATCAGGCCGGCGACGACGAGCGCTGCCGGCGGGTAGATCTGGTGAACGCCCACAACGACCAGGCTGCCGCCGGTAAAAAGGACGATATCTTCCAGGTATTTCTGGAGAAACGTTTTCATGCGGCATTCCCATCGGCAGAAATACTGCCGCTCCCGTTCCGGAATTGCCCGAAAACATTCACCAGCGGCCCCGACATGGCCCGCAGCCGCTCGACGTGTGGCAATAAATTGCGTCCCTCTTCGATCCAGGGCCGGATATGATGCTCAAGCGGGTAATGGAAACAGGGCACATCCGGGCCATCGTAAGGATGGCAATATAATTTATCGCCCTGGTAAAGGTCCATTCCGCACAGGATGACCGGCTCGCAGCCCATCCACAGTGCGAACCAGGCGGCAGTATTGGCGCTGTAGAAGCCGGTCCACACATCCACGTCGAAGATCACGTCCGATGTCGGCTCGGGACTGACCCGGATTGCCTTGGGTTCGAACACGAATTCGGCCAGCCGCGGGTCGTGCTGCGGGTGGTCGTTGTAAACTATGTACTTTGGCTCGCAAATGTGGAAGGCGTGATAATTGACAGCGATCAAGATGCAATCCGGAGGCAGTTTCTGCATGTCAGCAGGCAGGCTGGGACCGCCGCCCAAAACCGCCGCTGGGCGACCGGTGAAAGAATCACACAAAGAAGACATCTTAATAGTCACTCAGCATATCCTTGCTGCCAGCGCTCGCTTTTCCAGAATGGCATTTACGTTCCCGTCCCGCGTCCAGTTGAGTAGCAAGATCTTCCACGGCTTGGGCTGGTAGGTGAGATAACGACTATAAGCCGGGTCGAAATGCTCGAAAGTGATTTCATCGACCTGGTTGCAATGGGTCGGATCGTGAACAAAGCCGTCTGATGAGCCGTAAGGCGTTTCGATGTCGATCTGAGCCCCAACCTTCAGCACCCGCCAGCACTCGTCCATGAACTCCAGGAATGGCCGGCGCGTGCCCGTCTCCGTCACGCACACCGGCGGGATGTGCTCCACGATGTGCCAGGCCTTGGCCTGGTCCACGCTGTCCGCAGGCAGGGGCCAGGGATGAACGTTTAAATCGTGAACGATATCCACGCCCGGCAGGCTTTGGATGTCGATCCCGATCCAGCCCAAGTCCTTATGATTACCACAGGCGATGTCTAATCTCATCGGTCACATGCCCCAATCGTCGGCCAGGATGGCCTCAGAGATATCCCCTTCCAGGGAGACGCCGGCAGCAATGGCGTCGCAGCGCGCCTCCCAGGAGAGAATCCCTGCCATTGCCGCATCGATCTTGAATGGGCTATCCGGGCGCTCTTTATAAATCACCCACAGCGGTTTGCCTTCCTCGTCAACTATATTGAGCTTGCGTCGCACCGCGTTTCCGATATGCCGGGAATAATGTTTGTCGCCAGAATGGTGAACTTCTCGCGTCTTAATAGAATTATCGAATGACCTGATCGCATAGGCCATCGCCTTCATGCGATTGGTCCACCATTCAATTACGCGCGTTTCGCCATATTTCCCTGACCATTTAGCTACATACGTTTCCCAATAAGGGGGATCACAATATATTCGCCAGACATTCCAGCGCTTGAAAGCCAGATCGACCGCTTCGTCCACTTCATCGGCGGGAACTTCCCAGTTTTCTTTATTGGGCGGTTTCTCCCAAATAGCAACCAGCCATTGAAAGCTGGTTTTGAGATGCGTCCCAACCAGAGCTGTTGAATCCCGAAAGCGCGCCCCATCGAAGCCGAGCGTGATCGTGTCGCTCTCCGGTGGAATAAAATCCGGTATAGCAAGTTCTTTCCATAACTCAAAATCAAAAGCTTTCTCGCTCGAGCGCACCAGCCGGTTCAGCCATACCCGTTCCAGATATGATTTATCAGCCGTCGGATCGCGCCATTGCTCGCAAATGCCGTCGACGTCGCTCCACTTCGCGACCGGCCCGCTAGCCTCGATGACCGCTGCCCGAATTTGTTCAGGCGTTTCCAGTTCCAATGGATCTTCACCCCCCGCTTGCCTGTGGAAGAAAAACAGACGGCTGTCCTGAATGGCGCCGCCGGCAACCTGCCGGGCATAATCCATCGTATCTTCGGCAACGCTGCCTTCCCCAGGCGATGGAGCTGTAGTTACTTCCAGGCTCCATGCATCCGCAAGTTTGCGCTTGGGGATGTTGGCCAGCATTGTGCGATGAGCGGATTTCAGGCGGGAAGAATTCCAGCGGTGAGTCTCGTCGCATACCTGGAAGGTAGTGCGCGCGCCATCTCTCGCATCCGGGGAAGACGACAGGCTGATGGCCTTGCCATCGCCGCCGATGCGCATGATGCGCTCAATGCCGATATCAAAGTCATCCGCCAGCCGGCTATACAGCAGGATGATGCGCAAAGCTTCGTAAGCCAGCTCGTCACTCTGCTGTTCGGTATAGGCAACCATCGGAATGTAAGGATCGATCACTCCGATACCCACTGGCTGGCCGCTGGCGTCGAAACCATCACAACGCACCGGACCGAAGGGATGCAGCTCGGCAGCGGCGATCAAGGCAGCCAGTTCGGTCTTCGCAGACCCTTTGCGCAAAGAAATCGCCACTCGTTTGAAGCGTCTGCGCCCGGCCCAGGGGTGGCTCTTGGGAAAGACCTCGTACATGCGAAATATCAGCGCCCGCTTCTCATCATCCAATTGCACGGGCTCGCCGCGCAGATCGCCAGGCCCATGCACCAGGTTTTCTTCGATCCAGTCGCAAACCTGAGCTCCCAGGCTGGGATAAAACGTCTCATCGCGTGGGACCATGAGCACGCTCATCCGTCTAAAACCTTGCGCGGATCGCCATCAATGATAGTGGCGCGTTTCGAGCGCCTCTGCTCGTGGCGGTCCTTGGCCTCTTCAGCCTGGGAAACGGACCATTCCAAACGGCGCCGGCTGAGTGGCGTCAGGCCGAATTCTCGCTCAAGCAAGCGGATCTCCTTAGCGACTTCGAGTTTTCCATAAGTCCAAAATGAGTTCACCAGAACAAGCAATCGAAAGAGTGCCGGTTCATCACCGTGAACGTATTCATAACGCATTGGCGAGGACCAGACGGCCCGCCAAAAATGGAGCGCCATAGGATTCCACTTTTCACCGGCCGGAAGCTCCGGAAGCCTGGGAGCTCGCAAGCGCGGGGCAAAATCTGGCCGCAGGAGGGCGCGCGAGGCTGATTTATTGCGTCGCTGCCGTATGGAAGGATCTTTGGGCATCGGTCCGGGCATATTATTTGACCTTCAGATCGCCAAACCCGTACAGAGAAAAAAATAAGTGCCGCTCACGGTCTCCAGGCTGAACGCTTTTTTTATTTGCCCCCCTATAGATCTGCATCCTGCATTAATAAAGATCGCTGAGCAAAATGATCGCAGCCTAAATAACCAGATCATCACACTACTGAAATCAGCGATTGAGCATTCACCTGGATAAGTGATCATCGCTTTGCCTTCCGATTGCCATACCCCCCGTCATATCTGGCAGTTTTGCGGGAATGATGCACGTGGCAGAACGCCCGCAGGTTGTCCCAATCATCTGTGCCGCCAGCTTTTCGCGGCAGGATGTGATCCGGTTCGGTGGCAGGCTCGTCGCATCCTGGCCATTCACACATAGGATGAGCTCTCAAAAACGCTTTCCGGATTCGTCGCCATGCCGCATCGTAGCCGCGCCGTGAAGCAGATGGTCTCTCGTCCGGCTTGCGCTCCATTGGCGGCTCATGAAGTGGGCAATACCTGTCACTGCCCCTAACCAGGTTAGGACAGCCAGGTGTGGCGCAAGTGCGGGCCGCTCTGTGGGGCATTAGGCCCTCTCCAGATATGTCTTGCCGCCATATTTCACAGCGGACCAGCCTGTTTCATGCTGCACCCAGGCTTCGGTTGGAGCAGCAATATCCTGCACGATTACTTGATCGCCGGCAGACAAAGAGCCCACGATCGGATAGCCGATCCCCGGACCGGAGCGCACATTTAGAGCCGAGGCGACTACACTCATGACCAGAGCTTGACCAACAGGCGGTTCTGGTGCGGGCGCTGGCTCTTCTGCTGGCCAGGGGTATCTGGCAATCACATCCCACAGTGCCGGCAGATAAGTCCTGGTGTTGTACCATTCCCAGAAATTGACCGCGGGCACTCCCATATCCACTGCTCGATCTAAAAACTGCACCACTTCAGTGGCCATTGGAACCCAACCGTGCTCGGTGAACGCAGCCCCGGTAGGAAGATATGGCAGCATTGGGCTCATTGAGATGAACTCATCATATGAGCGCTGGAGCTGTTGCGCAGAGTTGGTGGCGAACATCCAGTAAATCTGCGGCATGTCGAAATCGATATTCGAGCGGAACTGGAACCAGGGAAATTCGGGGTGCACCGATGGGTAGCGATATGAGCTGAGCCCCACTGTTGCGCCAGGCAAGCCGCTGCGCAATCGCTGCATGAACGTAAGAGCGGCTGCAGGTCGGTTCTTATATTCCTTCTCTGCGTTGATCACATATCCGGTCAGTTCGAGCTCGATCATGCGCCGGATCGCCCGGTCCGCCTCGCCGACCGGATTGTCGCCCAGGACATAATGCCAGCCCCAGGGCTCCACGCCAACCGAGCGCAGAGCGGTGATAATTGCCGGCAGGTCCACGGAGATGTTGTAGTTATAGATACCATGAGCGATCTTGATCAGTATGTGGCTAAGCCCAGCTCGAGCGGCCATCTCGGCGATGCGCGCCGGTTCTCCACCCTCACAGCGCGAGGCAATCCAGATAAAATATCCTTTACCTCG
>LDXQ01000032.1 GCA_001443485.1 Candidatus Sysuimicrobiota bacterium CSP1-3 | reverse complement strand
CCGAACATATCGCTTCGGATGCGGAGCTGTCAAGATTGAACATGTGTGCGCTACTCTTTGTCTCTTTTGGTTCAGACGCGGACATGCATTGCGGTTGGAAGGTCCCCAGCAAAACGATGCGGTTTTCGTGGCAGATCAGAATCTGCCTTAGATTAGAATCTTCCTTAATGGTTTGCCCGGTCCCAGTCTACCCGTTCCTGAAGTGCGCGCTACGTGACCGGCCCTCCCACCGCCCGCTCTAGCTGCGCCCGGGCCGTGTTGTACGAGAACAGCGCCTGCACCCGCGCCGACTCCGCCTGGGTCAGGGCGGACTGGGCGGTGATGACCTCCAGGTTCGTCCCCACTCCCTCGCGGAACCGCACCTGGGCGATGCGCAGGGCCTCGCGCGCCTGCTCGATCGTCTTGCCCGCCGTGGTCAGCTCCTCCGCCGCCGCGCTCAGGTTCAGCACGGCCTGCCGCACACCCAGCTCGATCCCCTGCCGCAACTGCGCCTCCACCACCTTCAGTTGCTCCAGCCGGAGTTCCGCCTCCTTGATCTTCGCCGCGGTGACCCCGCCATCGAAGAGCGGGAACGTCGCGGCCAGGGTGATGCTCCACCCCAGGGAGAGGCTGCCGCTGGCGATGCCGTCGGCAGAGAACCCTCCCGTCAGCCCCACCGCCGGCCGGGCCCCGGCCTTGGCCAGCTCGATCGCCGCCACGGCCGCCTCCACCTTTGCCTGGTGCTCAACCAGTTCGGGCCGGTCCTTCAGGCCGCGCGCCACCAGGTCGGCCACCCCGGCCGCTACCGGGACGACCTCCATGCTCTCCTGCGGCCGCAGCGGGGTGTCCACCGGCAGGCCGATCACCGCGGCCAGCCCCTGCGTGGCCACGGCCACGCCGTTGCGCGCGCGCCCCAGCCCCTGCCGGGCAATGGCCAGGCTGACCTCCGCCTGGATCTCGTCGAAGCGCGGCGAGGTGCCGGCCCGCACGCGGGCCTGGGCGATGCGCAGCGTCTCCTCGGCCTGGGTCACGCTCTGCTGGGCCACCTGCAGCCCGGCCTGCGCCACCAGCACCTGGAAGTAGGCGAGCTTCGTCTGCAGCATGATCTCCTGCTTGGTGCGCTCGAACGCCGCCTCCGACCCCTTCACGCCGGCCTTGGCCAGGGCGATCTGCGCCTCCAGCCGCCCGCCGCTGTAGAGGGGGTACTGGTACATGATGCTCGCCACGTAGATGTTTGGGGACACCGGAAACGTAATGGTCGTGTCGGCAGGAGGCAGTCCGGGCCCAAACGAGTCGGCCGGGATGACGAAGCTGGTGGATTTCTCATTCGTCCGCGTGTACGAGAGGGTTGCGCTTGCCGTGCCGGCCTTCGCGGCCAGCGCCTGCGCCAGTTGGGCCCTGGTGACCTCCACTTCGAAGACCGCGAGCCGCAGCGCCAGGTTGTTCTGCAGCGCGGTGATCAAGGCCTGGGATAAGGTGATCGGCCGCCCCTCCTGGGCCGGCGCGGGTGGGGATTCTTGCGCGAACGCGGCGGGCTGCGCGGCGACCATCGCGAGTACCGCGAGCAGACATACCTTCACTGCCAGCGCCTTCATGGGAAACCTCCAGATATCATCGGCCGCCAGAACACGCCCGGCGGCCCTCAATTGGCCTGTTGTGGAGAACCTATCGAATTGTAATTGGTCGGCGGGCTTTGCGCTATCGGGCGGGGTCTGTAGGCTGGGCGGCGGGCGCTACCGCCAGCGGGCGAGGCCGGGGTCGTTGGCGATCATCCAGGCCTCGTTGAAGCGCCAGGGCGAGAGGGCGCTGGGGCGTACCGTCACCTGGTGCTTGGTCCAGACGACGGGCTCGCGGGCGATGGGCTTCCCGTCCGGACCGTGGTACCACTTTACGTCCTGGATGATGAACCAGACGAAGTGCAGGTAGTCGGAGGCGACGATCTCGCTGATCTGCATCGCGCCGGCGTCGAAGAGCCCCACGGGGGACTCGTCCCGTTCGTCGCGCCGGTCCAGCAGCAGGACGAAGGGGTTGCCCACGCCGTCGGCGCCGACCTCGACGAACTCGCGGGCCCACCCCAGCGGTCCCCAGTAGGTCCGGGCCTGGCGGGTCTCGCGCACCAGGTCCAGCGCCGTGGCCACGGGCGGCACGCCGAGCAACGGCTCGTTCACGAAGGTGCCACCATTGAATTCGCTGAGGATCCCGCAGAAGGTCTGGGGAAAGACAAGGCCCAGGAGCGCCTCGGCCCGGGCGATCTGATTCGGCATCGCGCCCGGGTTGAGTTTGCAGACCCCGGGCGCGAAATACCCTAACTCCTGCTTGATCTGCTCAAGCGTCATCCAGCCCCGTTTCCCCCCGCCGTGCTATTTACCCACCGGCGTCGGTTCACAGACGATGAATGCGCGGCGGAAAGGCGCGGCGAGAGTACGGCGATCTTCAGACGAACCGGCTGGGGTAGACCAGGACCTCCCCGTGCTCGTTGGTGCCTTCGTAGACGATCAGCGAGAGATACCGCTCCGCCATCTTCTCCTTCGGGACCCCCGTCTCGATGAGCACGCCGATTCCGATGAGTTCCGCGCGGAACTCCTTCATCAGATCCACGACGCCACGCGCCGTGCCGCCCCCGCGCAGGAAGTCGTCGATGAAGATCGCCTTCGCACCGGGCTGGATCGCTCGCAGCGGCAGGGTCATCTGGCCGACCAGGCGCGACGATCCGGAGACGTAGTTCACCGTCACCGACGGGCCCTCCGTCACGCGGCCGCCGCGGCGGATCGTCACCATGGGGACGTTGAAGGCGCGGGCCGTCTCCAGCGCCAGCGGGATGCCCTTCACTTCCATCGTCAGGACGACGTCGGGACGCACATCCCCGAGCAGCGTCGCGAACGCCTCGCCGATGGGCACGGCGGACTGCGGGGTGGAGATCAGGTCGGTGGTCTGTAGGAAGCCGCCGGGCAGGACGCGCGCGGGGTCGCGCAGGCGGCGGCAGAGGTCTTCGACCAGCGTCCTGATCTGGTCGCGGGTCATGTGCGGCAGGTAGCGCACGCCGCCGGCCGCCCCGGCCAGGGTCTCCACCTTCCCCAGGTGGAAGCGGTCGAAGGCCTGGCGCAGGAAGCCCAGATCTTCGCTGATCGTGGACTTTGCCGCGCCCAGCAACTCCATAAACGTGGACAGGGGGAATAACTGGTAAGGGTGCGTGAGCAGGCGGTGGGCTATCACCACCATCCGCTCGCCCCGCCGCAGCCTGGCCCGGCGCTGCCGGCCATCTCGCGACACCAGGACTTCCCGCCCCTCCCGTACCTGCTGCGCCCCACGTGTCTCCATACGTTACCCCGGGATCGTTTTCTGCAATTCCTGCCGGATGATCGCCAGGTTTTCCGGATGCTCCAGATCGGCGTCCAGGGCCAGTTCGGGCCGCCGGATGATCACCGCCCGCAGCACCAGGTGGGTGACCTCGCCGAGTTTCGCCTCCACCTCCTTGATCGAGAGGCGCCCGGACGTCAGCTTCATCGCCGTGGACCAGCCGATGAGGCTGGCCATGATCCACGGCTTCTTGCGGGCCCGGATCATCTTGTCCGCCAGATCGCGCACCTGCGGCACGACGCCGGGGTCGAAGATGAACATGCTCCCGCCGGTAAACGACCCGTCCAGCACCCGGACAAACGTCTTGCGGGCCCCCGGGTACCGGTCTTCAACAACGCTTTGTGGGACGATGGGGTAGTAGAAGTCGGCCTCCTCTTTCGTGCAGGCCGACAGGAACTCCTCCACCGCGTCGGGCGTCGCCAGGGGGATGTCCGTGGCGGCGGCGAGGACGCGGGGCGCGGCGGGCAAGGCGGCCAGACCGGAGACCAGGTTCTCGACGACCGAGCCGCCGGCCTCCGGGATAACGTCGGCCAGAAGGTCACCGCAGGCCTTGCGCAGGTCCTCCGGCGGGCCGATCGCCACGACCCGGCCGATCGAGGGGGCCTCCGCCAGCGCCCGGGCCACGTACCAGACCATCGGGCGCCCGGCTCCGTCCATGAAGGCCTTGTTGCCGGAGGCGGCGTCGCCTCCGCCGGCCAGCAAGAGGGCGTCGATCACCGTTCCTCGGCGAAGGTACGGCTGACCAGGACCTCGACGTCCGGGAGGGCGCGCAGTTCCTCGGCGGTCTTGCGCGCCGCGGCCTCATTGGCCATCAGCCCGAAGACGGTGGGGCCGGTGCCCGAGAGCGTCGCCCCGTAGGCCTCGCCCGCCAGGATGCGGCGCTTGAGTTGCCCGACGACGGGATAGCGCTTGGCCAGCAGGTCTTCGAAGACGTTCCCCATCAACCGCCCCACGCCCGCGAGGTCCTCGGCCCGCATCGCTTCAACCATGCCGGCGACGCTGGGCCGGCTGCGTACCTCCGATGGGTTCAGGTTCTGGTAGGCCCAGGCGGTCGACACCTCAACCCGTGGACGCGCCAGCACCAGCCAGGTCGTCGGTAGCGGCGGCAGCCAGGTCACCTTCTCACCGCGGCCGCGCGCGATCGCCGCGCCGCCTTCCAGAAAGAATGGCACATCCGAGCCCAGCGATGCAGCCAGGGACAGCAGACCGCGCCCATTCAACCGGATTTTCCACATCTGCACCAGCCCGAGGAGGGTGATCGCCGCATCCGAACTCCCGCCGCCCAGCCCGGACGCCACCGGGATCCCCTTGCGGATGTCGATCTCCACGCCGCGCTGCACGTTGAAGGTCTCCCGCAACACCTGCGCCGTCCGCACGACCAGGTTCCGGGCGTCGTCTGGCACCGCCGGATTGTCGGTGCGGACCTCGATCCCGTCCTCCCGCTCGCGCAGGGTGATCGCGTCGTGCAGGTCCACCGTGTGCAGGATCGTCTCAATCTCGTGAAAGCCGTCGTCGCGCGGTCCCAAGACGTTCAGGGCCAGGTTGACCTTGGCGTAGGCGTTCAGGTGCAGCTCCTTCAGCAACCGAACCCCCTCCTCTCCTGCTCACCCTTCACCGCGGGGTGCCTTGTCGCGCCCGTGCAGGCACACGTGAGTATTCCACCAATGGTCGATGACTCACGTGTGGATGCAGGAAGTCGATGGGCTGTGGGATAGCTGGTCAAGGGTACTATTACTCTTGGGCGTTTTCTTGACTTTCCCCTGCGAACCCCTACGATAGTTCTGTTCATCGGGCCGTCATGGATCAGGAAATGCAGGTCTACGCTCCTCCGCCCGTACCCCGCCGGGACTGGGGGTGGGTGGTGCGTCTCGCCCTCCCCGGCCTGGTTGTGTTCCTCTTCGGCTTTGTCCTCGGTGCTTATCTAGCTGTAGCGGGACAGTCGCAGACCTTCACCGGTGGGCGCGTGGTGGACCGGCCGAGGGACGACCAGTCCTTCTCCTGGCCGCTCCGGCTGACCCACCGCGTCAATATCCTGGTCATCGGCACGGACGTCACCTTCGGGAACCGCCGCCAGATCCTCCCGATTGCCCGCGCGGACTCGCTCCTGCTGGCCTCTTTTGACCCCGCGACCGACAAGATCAACGCCCTCTCCATCCCGCGGGACACGCGGGCGGCCATCCCCGGGGTAGGCGTCACCAAGATCAATGCGGCCTATGCGTTTGGCGGTCCCGGACTGACCATCCGGACGGTTGAGGATCTGCTCGGGGTCAAGGTCGACTTCTATGTCAAACTCGGCCCGAAGTCCTTCGCCAAGCTGGTAGATGCCATTGGCGGGGTCGAGATCGACGTGGAGAAGGACATGAAGTACACCGACAACTGGGCCGGCCTCCGGATCAACCTGAAGAAGGGGCGGCAGGTGCTCTACGGGACCCAGGCGGAGGGGTACATCCGCTTCCGGCACGACGCCCTGGGCGACATCGGTCGGGTGGAGCGCCAGCAGAAGATCCTGATGGCGCTCTTCCACAAACTGAAGAACCCCACGATGGTGATGCGGACCCCGCAGCTGATTCGGGCCTTCACGGAGAACACCCAGACCAACCTGAACCTGCCGGAGATGATGTCGCTGGGGATGTTCTCCGTGCGGCTGGAGGAGGCGGACATCCGCACCGCCACGCTGCCCGGCGGGTTCACCCCCAACTTCTGGGAGCCGGACTGGGCAAAGATACGACCCCTGGTCCTCGATCACTTCTACGGGGTCTCGCCCGAGATGCTGGCGGAGACGCGGATTGAGGTCCTGAACGCGAGTGGCGTCCCCGGACTGGCCCGCCGCACCGCCGGCCGACTGGAGCGGCTCGGCTTCAAGATCGTCCGCGTCGGTACGGCGAAGGAGACCGCCGCGACCACGCTGATCATCGACCGCGCCGGCAGGGATCCCGTGACGCGCCTGCTGGCCGAGTTCCTGGGGAAGCCGCGGATCCTGCGACAGGCCCAGGCGGCGGACGTGGACATCACGGTCCTGCTCGCGCGCGACTACGCCTCGATCTCACTTCTAGTCCCTTCGCGCTAAAGTCGAGTCATCCACAGAGGAATCCCAGCGCGAACATATTCAGCGCGGTGCATGCGGGCGGTCGCCTTTCGGTTCAGCCGGGGGATGCTGTACGGTCGCCGGTGACGGCGCGACACGAGAAGCTGTTCGCCCGCGCGCAAGACACCGAACCCACGTTCCGGCTTGACCGCGCATCACGCCAGCCTTAGTGTGAGGTCTGCGGCGAGTACCGATTCAAACGCCTGCGCACTCGGAGACCGACAGCGCTAAGTGTTCGCGTGGGGAAACTCGCGTGGGCGGCTGGAGGCAGTAGGCTCCGCCAGGCAGGGCCGAAGACGGGAAAGCCGCTTTGCTTTTCTCCCCGTTTTCTTGAGATCCCCAGCTGAAACCCTCGCGGGGCCTGTGTTTGCGATTGGGGAGGAAAAAGCGTCGGCGGCCGCGCCTGGCAAGTTAGGCCGGGTTGCTCCCGGAGGAGTACCTCCTCCCATCTTGCCGAACACGAGCCGCCGACAGCGAAACCCTAACATCGGCTCCGCAGGTCGTCAATCCGAAACTGTCGTTCGCGGTGCTGTGGATGATGTGGACAAGGGCAGGTGCCGTTTGATCAATCGCGCGAGCCGGCGAATGCCCTCGTCGATCTCATCCTCCGACGGATAGGAGAAGTTCAAGCGCATCGTGTGCTTGCCGCCGCCGTCGGCGTGGAATCCCGAGCCGATGACGTACGCGACCCTCTCCTGTTCCACCGCCTGCGGCAGCAGCGCCTCGGCGTCCATCCCCTCCGGCAGCCGCAGCCAGAGGAACAGCCCGCCCTCGGGCCGCGTCCAGGTGACGCCCGAAGGCATCTCCCGCTGCAGGGCACGCAGCATCGCGTCGCGCTTGCGCCGGTAAACCGCGGCGATATTCGGTAGGCGGCGGTAGAGGATGTCCCGCCGCAGCATCTCCGCGGCAATCGCCTGCGTAAATGAGGGGCTGCAGAGATCCATCCCCTGCTTGGCCGTGACGAACTGTGCGATGATCTCCTCCTGGGCCACCATCCAGCCGATGCGCAGCCCCGGGGCGAGGGTCTTGCTGAAGGTGGAGAGGTAGATCGTGCGCGCCCCGCCGTCCAGCGCGTAGATCGGCGGCGGGGCCGACCCCTCGAAACGGATCTCCCGGTAAGGATTGTCCTCCACCACCAGGGTGTCGTACTGGGTGGCCAGCTGCAGCAGCGCGCGGCGGCGCTCCTCGGTCCAGGTGATCCCGGAGGGGTTTTGGAAGTCGGGGACCGCGTAGATGAACTTCGGGTGGCGACCCTGCCGCGCCAGACCGGCCAGGGCGTCGGCCAGGCGGTCGGTCTCCATCCCCTCATCATCCTGGGGCACGCCGACCATCTCCACCCCATAGGTGCGGAAGACCTGCAGCGCGGCCAAGTACGACGGCAGCTCCACGATGATCGCGTCGCCGGGGTCGAGGAAGACCTTGCCGATGATGTCCAGGCCCTGCTGCGAGCCGTTGGTGATGAGGATCTGGTCGCGGTTGGCCGTGATCCCGTCCTTGGCCATCCAGCGGGCCAGCTCGTCGCGCAGCCGGACGTCGCCCTCGGTGATGCCGTACTGCAGGGCACGGCTGGCCTGGTCGGCCAGGACGTCGCGGGAGACCTCCTGCAGTTCTTCGACCGGAAAGGTCGTAGGGTCAGGGAACCCGCCGGCAAAGGAGATAATCCCGCCGCGGCTGGTCAGTTTCAGCAACTCCCGGATGAGCGAGCGGCGCATGCCGCGCGCGCCGGTGGAGAGGAAGGCGTCGAGATCGATCGTCATCAGCTGCCTCCCGGGGGAGGAAGATCGCTGCTCAATCCCTCCCCATTATGGCTCAGGGTCTCAGCCAGGGCATCGGCTAGCGAACCGAATTCCTCTAGGCCCAACGTCTCACCCCGCCGGCGGGGGTCGATCCCCGCGCGTCCGCACGCCGCCCGCACGCGCTCCGCGGTGACCCCCGGCCTGGCGCCCACCAGGGCGCTGCGGAGCATCTTCCGGCGCTGGCCGAACGCCGCGCGCACCACGGTGAAGAACAGCGCCTCGTCGCGCACGCGCACCCGCCGCCGCGGCAGCACATCCAGCCGCAGCACGGCGGAGTCCACCTCCGGCGGCGGGTAGAACACGCCCGGGGGGACACGCAGCACCTTTCTCGCGTCCGCGCGGAACTGCACCGCCACCGACAGCGCCCCATAATCCTTGTTCCCAGGTGGGGCCTGGATGCGCTCGGCAACTTCGGCCTGGATGGTCACCACGGCCCGGGTCAGCGTGGGCAGCGACTCCAGGCAGCGGACCAGCAGCGACGAGGCGATGTTGTAGGGGAGGTTGGCCACGAGCTTGAGGGGTGACTGTGGGGAAGGCGGCGCCTCCTCCACAGTCAACTCCACGAGGTCGAGGGCCATGATGTCGCCATGCACGAGGCGCACGCGGGGAAAGCCCGCCGTGGCCGCGCGCAGGATGGGGATCAATCGCTCGTCTACTTCCACGGCGACCACCTGTGCGCCGGTGGCGGCGAGGGCGACGGTGAGCGTACCCAAACCCGCCCCCACCTCCAGGACGAGATCAGTGGGGCCGGGTTCGGCTTCCGCGAGCAGGCGGTCCAGCACGCGACGGCTGGTCAGGAAGTGCTGCCCGAACCGTTTGCGCGGGCGTACGCCGAAGGCGCGCAGCACCCGGGCGGTGCCCGCGGGGGTGGCAAGCTCCGCCGGATCGGCCAGGGGGAAAGTCACGCCGCTTACTTCTTGGGTTTCTTCGGTGGGGCCTTCTCGATGATGTAGACGCGCACGGGGCGGCGGCCAAACTGCTTTGCCAGGCGCGTCGTGTCCATCCCTAGGTCGATGCGCAGGCCCTTGATCGCGCTGCCGACATCCCCGGCGACGGCGTAGCCGTACCCCTCAATGTAGAGCTTGCTGCGCAGCGGGATGACCCGCGGGTCCACGGCGACGACGCCGTATCCGGCGTGCAGGCCGATCGAGGTGATGTTGTCCACTCCACGGCAGCACCACGGCGCGTAGGCCGTCGCCACCATGTCCATATACTCGCGTCCCGCGAACGCCCCCCGCGAGGCGACCAGCACCTTGGTGCCGGTGCGGACCACGCGCGGTGTGCTCGGCCGGATGACCTCCTGGCCGAGGAAGGTCATGGAGACGACCTTCCCGTCGGCGAGGGTCTGCAGGAAGCGCTGCACCTTTGCGCCGGGATGCCCGGGCACCGTCACGACTCGTCCGCGCGGCAGGGTCGGGTCCGGCTTGTACATGACCGGGACGGGCAGAGGGACGTGCTTCGCCGCGACGGTCTGCTGGATCCGCACAACGCGCACCTTCACCCCGGACCAGAGCGGCGTATTCGCGGCGGGGACGACCCGGTCGGCCGGGCCCAGAGCGATCCCCAGGTCAGTGAGGACCTGGGCCGGCGTGCGGGACATGGTCTTCAACTGGTGGACTTTCCCATCGGCGACGACGGTCAGGGGCAGGGGCTTCTGGATACCAATGGTCAGACGCCCCACCACCGGGTCGTCCAAGACCCGGGCCAGGGGATCCACGGCGGGCCGGACCCGGCGGACGGGCACGGCCTGACGGCTCGGGCTCGCGTTGGTCGCGGCGACCGGAGCCCCAGAGGCCCCGACTGACCGGACCAGCGCAGGACGCTTCCCTAGATTGACGACCCCCGTCTGTCTCAGTTGAGACGCAGAGTACCCCGTCGCCGCCCCAGCCAGGGCGACGGTGAGACCGACGACCAGTGGGGAGAGCCAGACGGAGGGGCTGCGGCGGCTTGGCGCGGGGAAGACAAGGACAGAGGCCGCCTGGACGTACGGGGGCGAGGGCATGCCACCCCTCATGCCACCACCTCCAGCGTTGGCTATTCAAAACATCGAACCCTGAGGCTCTATTTCAACCCCAGGGTTCACCGCGGTTGACTATAGCAGGTTTCGACCGGCGCGGCAACCCGCTCGCGCCCGCGCCGGGCAACGGAGGCCGGCAGTCGCTCGGGCTCGATCGCGCGGCCTCTCACCGGGGTTGTCTGCGCCCCGGCAAAACAGGCTCAGCGACCGCGCAGGAGCCGCTTCGCCGCGGAGTGGGGGTCGAGCCGGCCGTCCGCCACCTGCTCCACCACCGCCTCCAGGGTGCCGTCCGCGCGGGCCTGGGCCAGGACCTCCTCCCTGATCTGGGCCTCCAGCGCGTGGAGGACCTCCCCCCGCCGCCGCTCCCGGCGCCGCTCCGCCAGTTGCCCCGCCGCCTCCAGGTGGGCGCGGTGGGACCGAATCGCCGCCAGCACCTCCTCCACTCCCTCGCCGCCGATCGCCACGGTCTTCAGCGCCGGCGGACGCCACCCTCGCTCGGGGGCCAGGCCGAGCATCATGTTGATCTCGGTGACGGCGCGGTCGGCCTCCGGGCGGTCGGCCTTGTTCACGACGAAGAGGTCGCCGATCTCCATGATCCCGGCCTTGAGCATCTGGACCGCATCACCCAGGCCGGGGACGGTGACGACGATCACGGTGTCGGCGGCGGAGACGACCTCGACCTCGCCCTGCCCCGCCCCCACGGTTTCGATGAGGATGAACGCGCACCCCAGGGCGTCGAGGATGTGGATGACGTCGCTCGTCGCGGGGGCGAGTCCGCCGAGGTGCCCGCGGGTAGCCATACTGCGGACGAAGACGCCGGGGTCGGTGGCGTGATCCTGCATGCGCACGCGATCGCCGAGCAGCGCGCCGCCGGTGAAGGGGCTCGTCGGGTCAATGGCGATGATGCCGACCGTCTCGCCTGCGGCGCGGATGCGTTTGGTCAGCGCGTCAACGAGCGTCGACTTACCCGCGCCCGGCGGGCCGGTGATGCCGACGGTGTACGCTTTGCCGGTGCGGGGATAGAGAGTACGGAGAGCCTCGAGCCCTTCGCGCTCTCCATCTTCCACGAGCGAGATCAGTCGCGCCGCCGCCTGATGCGATCCGGCGAACACCTGCGCGACCAGGCCGTCGGCGACGCGGCTCGGGTCGCGGCGCCCCGGGTCCCGGCTCACACCAGCGCCACCGGCCGGTAGACGCCAAAGACCGCACGCAGCGTGTCGCAGATCTCGCCGATGGTCGCGTAAGCGCGCACCGCCGCGAGGATGGATTCCATCAGCGGGCCGTCGCCCTGCGCGGCGGCGCGCAGGCGGGCCAGCGCGTGCTCCACCGCGCGCGTGTCTCGCTCGGCGCGCACGCGGTTCAGGCGCTCCTGCTGCCGCTCCACCACCGAGGGGTCGATGCGTAGGATCTTAGGGTGCACCGTCTCCTCGTGCACGAAGCGGTTGACGCCGACGACGACCTGCGCCCCCGAGTCGATCGCCCGCGCCTCGCGGTAGGCGCTCTCGGAGATCATCCGCTGCACCAGCCCGCTCTCGATTGCCTTCGGCATCCCGCCGGCCTCTTCGATCTGCCGGACAAGGTCGCGGGCCCCCGCTTCGATCTGATCGGTCAGCGCTTCGACGTAATACGCCCCTCCGAGCGGATCGACCGTGTCCGCCACGCCGCTCTCGTAGGCCAGGATCTGCTGCGTGCGCAGCGCGAGCAGCGCCGAATCCTCCGTCGGCAGGGCCAGCGCTTCGTCGCGCGCGTTCGTGTGGAGGGACTGCGTGCCGCCGAGCACCGCCGCCAGCGCCTGCAGCGTCACGCGGACGACGTTGTTGTCCGGCTGCTGCGCCGTCAGCGCCGCGCCCGCGGTCTGGGTGTGGAAGCGCAGCATCAGCGAACGGGGATCTTTCGGGCGGAACCGCTCCTCCATCAGCCGCGCCCAGAGCCGCCGCGCCGCGCGGAACTTCGCCACTTCTTCGAGCACGTCCATCTGCGCCGCAAAGAAGAAGGAGAGGCTGGGCGCGAAGCGGTCCACGTCGAGTCCCGTGTCCACCGCGGCCTGCACGTACGTCAGCGCGTCCGCCAGCGTGAAGGCCACCTCCTGCACCGCCGTCGCGCCGGCCTCGCGGATATGGTAGCCGCTGATGCTGATCGGGTTCCACTTCGGCAGGTGCGTGGCGCAGTAGCGGAAGGTGTCGGTGATCAGCCGCAGCGACGGCTGCGGGGGGTAAATGTAGGTCCCGCGGGCGATGTACTCCTTGAGGATGTCGTTCTGGGTGGTGCCGTCCAGCCCGCGCGGGTCCAATCCGCGGCGCTCCGCCACCGCCACGACCATCGCCAGCAGGATCATCGCGGTTGCGTTGATGGTCATGGAGATGGAGACCTGGTCCAGCGGCAGGCCGTCGAGCATGACCTCCATGTCCGCGAGCGAGTCAATCGCGACGCCGACCTTGCCCACCTCCGCCTCGGCCATCGGGTGGTCGGAGTCGTAGCCCATCTGCGTGGGGAGGTCGAAGGCGACGGAGAGACCGGTCTGTCCCTGGGAGAGCAGGTAGTGATACCGCCTGTTGGATTCTTCCGCCGTGCCGTAGCCGGCATACTGGCGCATCGTCCACAGCCGGCCGCGGTACATCGTGGGGTAGATGCCGCGGGTGAAGGGAGGCTGCCCCGGCGCGCCGCTGTCGCGCTCGCGGTCGGCGGTGACGTCGGCGGGGGTGTAGACGATCTTGCGCTCCCGCTCCTCGCTCATGTCACCGCCCTCCGCCATCGGGAACCAGCACGGCGATTACCTCGCCCGCCGAGACCTCGCGCCCACCGGTGGCCCGCACCTCGCGTACCGTGCCCGCCGCCGGGGCGCGCAGTTCCATCTGCATCTTCATGGCTTCGATCACCGCAACCGTGGCTCCCGCGCCCACCGCCTGGCCGGGGCGAACCTCCACGGTCACGAGCAGGCCGGGCATCGGCGCGCGCACCTCCACGGTCTGAAGGGTGCCGCCCTGTTCTCGGCGTTTCCTAGGCAGCGGGCTCGCGGGCGCGACCCGGAGGTCCAGGTGGTCGATGGCCAGCGTCACGCCCAGGCCGTCGCCCTCGGGCTCAATCGCGACCATCTGCCGCCTGCCGTCCCACTCGAGCCACCAATGCGTGCTGCCGAGGGCCGGACTCCATCCGACATCATACTCCCTGCCGTGCACGCGAACCCGAAGGCGGCCTGGCCCGGCGGGCGGGTCCAGCACCTCCACCTCCAGGTCGGGTCCCGCGCCGGTGACAGCGTACTTCATGATCCCTCGCCGAGGGACTCGATCCGTGCCGTCCGCCGCCAGCCGTCCGCGGTCGCGGTCCGCGGCAGGACCGTCCGGCGGTGCCGGTGGTGGGCCCAGAGGGCGGCGGCGATCGCCGCGCTCAACAGCGCATCCTGATCGGGTGGCCGACCGTTGACCCATTCGTCCCACCGGGCGGCGAACCGCACATCGTACTCGCCCGCCCGGAAGGCCGGGTCGCGCACCGCCCAGCGCAGAAACGGCAGGGTCGTCCGGACTCCGGAGACGGCCATCTCGTCCAGGGCGGCGGCCATTCGGTCGAGGGCGACCTGGCGCGTCGCGCCCCAGGCAACTACCTTGGCCAGCAGCGGGTCGAAATAGCGGGAGACCGGGAGGCCGGGCGCGAGGCCGCTGTCCACCCGCATGCCCGGGCCGGCGGGTTCGCGCACCGCCTCGATGACGCCGAGCGACGGCAGGAAGCCGTGGTGCGGGTCCTCTGCCCCAACCCGGCACTCCACGGCGTGGCCGCGGCGGACGATCTCGTCCTGGCGGAGGCCGAGCGGCTCACCCGCGGCGATCCGGAGCTGCGCCTCGACCAGATCCACTCCCGTAACCATCTCTGTCACGGGGTGCTCGACCTGCAGGCGGGCGTTGACCTCGATGCAGTAAAAGGCATCACTGTCGAGCAGGAACTCCACGGTGCCGGCGTTGACGTAGCCCACGGCGCGGGCCGCAGCCACCGCGGCCGCTCCCAGGCGCTCCCGCAGGTCCGCAGTGAGCGCCGGTGACGGGGACTCCTCGATCACCTTCTGGTGGCGTCGCTGCACGGAGCACTCCCGTTCGCCCAGGTGGACGATCGCGCCGTGCGCGTCGGCCAGAATCTGCACCTCGACGTGCCGCGGGCGGGGCAGCCACCGTTCCAGGTACAGTCGCGGATCGCCGAAGGCCGCGACCGCCTCGCCGCGCGCCAGACGCAGCGCGGAGGGAAGGTCCACCGACGAGTCCACCACGTGGATCCCCTTCCCGCCACCGCCTCCGACCGCCTTGATCAGCAGTGGATAACCGACGCGGCCCGCCGCCGCGACCGCTTCTTCGTCGCTGACCGCACCCGTCCCCGGCAACACCGGGACACCGGCCGCGGCGATCTGCTCCCGCGCGTGGACCTTGTCGCCGCAGCGTTCCAAGACCTCGGCGGGCGGGCCGACGAAGATCAACCCGGCCGCCGCACAGGCGGCGGCAAAGGCGGGATTCTCCGCCAGGAAGCCGTAACCGGGGTGGATGGCGTCGGCTCCGGCGGCGCGGGCGATCTCCCGCAGGCGCGCGATGTTCAGGTAGGACTCGGCCGGCGCGTCGGCCGGCAGCGGCCACGCCGCGTCGGCCAGGCGCACGTGCGGCGCGCCGGCGTCGATGGGCGAGTAGACCGCGAGCGGCGCAATGCCCAGCGCACGGCACGCCCGAATGATGCGGACGGCGATCTCGCCCCGGTTGGCGATGAGGAGGCGGCGGATGGGCTTCACTGTCCGGCCCGAGGCCTCAATGGTAGACGATCGGAATGACCAGCGCCTTGCGGAGCATGACCTCTTCGGCCCGCAGGGCGTCTCCTCTCTCCACGAGCGCCCTCACCTCCGGATCACCCACGAGCGCCCGGGCGATCCCCAGCGCAAAGGATGGATACCCAAAATTCCGCTGGTCGGATACCCAGGCCACGATCCAGGCGGGGACGGTGCCGGTCCCGGCGGTGAAGAGCAGCATCTCGTAACTGGCGACGCGCTCCAGTTCCACGCGGGCCGAAAGTGTCGAGCGCAAACTCGCCACCACCGCGTCGTCGTGGGCGGTCACCGACCTGGCCACACCCCCGCCGACCAGCAACCGGATCGTCCCGGTGAACCCGCACTCGGCGAAGAGGTGTTTGGCCCGCGCCGGCTCGTGCGAATAGCCTTGGACAGAAGCGTTGAATCCGGGCAGCGCGGGATGCTGGATGCCCTTCGCCGGTTGCGGTGGTTGCGGCAGGTGCGGGGCGACCGCCTTCGCGACGGCCTCGCGGTCGACGGCGTAGGCCACGGCCTGCCGGCAGACGAGTTCGTTCCAGGGCGCCCGTTGGGGAGAGAAACCGAGAATCCGCAGCGTGGGGACGACAGGAGCCGGGGCGGGCGATGGCTGCCCGCGGGATGGCGCGGGGAGCAGGGCCGCGGCACCCAGGGCGAGGAGGGCAAGCAGAGCGGCCCGAGCCGGCGGCCTCACGCGCGTCCTCTCAAAGCTCCTCCTCTTCCTCTTCGCCTTCGTGCCGCGCCTCCGGGCGGTAGACCATCGCGTAGCGCGCGATCTGAAAGCCGCACGCCTCCCAGAAGCGCAGGCCGCGGACGTTGCCCGCCACTACCGCGGCGTAGACCTCGCCCGCGCCCTGCGCCCGGAGAAACTCGATCACCGCTTCGGCCAGGCGTCGGCCGAGGCCCTCGCGGCGGTACTCGGGGTAGATGAAGAACTCGGCGACCATCCCCTGGGAGCGCCCGTCGACCATGCCGCGCTGCAGAGTGGCGACGGCGAATCCGACTTTGCGGCTCTGATCCACCGCCCACCAGATGTGCCGCGTCTTGCCCTGGTCTTTGAAGAGGACTTTCAGATACTGGTCCAGCCAGTCGTCCGGCGGCGCCTCACCGTTGATTTCCTCGCGGTAGTGGCGCATCCAGTCACGAAACTTCTTGTCGCCGGGATCGACGTGCTCGAGCTTCATCGGCTGCCCAACTCCAATGCTCGCTTTCGATGGGTAATGTTTTGTCTTGCTGGAGGATCACTGAAGAGGTTACGGCGCCTGGTTGGACTGCTCCTGCCTCGGTGGGCGGCGGGCGGCGACAGTGCCAGGGGCGCGCGCCGCCGCTATCCGATGATGCCGTATTCGTAAGGACTGTGGATCAAGGCTCCGTCCGCGAACCGCGACGGGCGGAACACGCCGATGTCGATGCTGCTCCGCTCGCCGAGGACGGTCTGGGCCATGACCTCACCGATCGCCGGGCTGAGCTTGAACCCGTGGCCGCTGAATCCCGCGGCGACGAACAGCCCGTCGATGCCGTCCGCCGGGCCGAGCACCGGCTGCCAGTCCGGGGTGACATCGTAGAGGCTGGCGAAGCCGCCGCGCACCTCGCCGTCTCGCGACCCGGGGTATCGCCAGACGAGCTTGCGCACGATCCGCTCCGCGAAATCGAAATCCAGCCCCTCGTCAAAGCGATCCGCGGACACCTCTTCCTCATCCGTCTCCTCGATCGACCCCAGCAGCACCTGGCCGCCGACGTCGGGACGGAGGTAAAACCCCTTTAGCAGATCACCGCAGACTCGTTCGATGGCCACGGCGCGCAGGTGGACCAGCGCGACCTGGATGCGCATCGTCCGGATCGGGAGGTGGACCCGTAGCGGATCCAGCAGAGGGGACGACCACGGTCCGGCGGCCACCAAAACGCGCGGCGCGTGGATCATGCCGGCGGAGGTCTCCACCCGCTGCACGACCCCGCGCTCCACGACGATCCGCGTGGCGGTGGCGCCGGGTGTGACCTCGACGCCGTGCCGGCGGGCGGCGGCGGCGAACGCGGTGCTGGTGGCATACCCGTCGGCATAGCCGGAGTCCGGTTCGTAAGCGGCCGCGGCCACGTCATCCAGATTCATCGCCGGATCCAGGTCGGCCAGTGCGCGCGGACTCAACACGGAGGTGCGCACGCCGAGGGAGGACTGCAGGCGAGCGTTGGCTTCCAGGTGGGCCCGGTCGGCCGCCCCCGCCAGCAGCAGAAACCCCGTCGTGCGGAAGTCCGCGGTGCCGCCGACCATGTCGGCGAAATGCTGGAAGATCTCCAGGCTGCGCCGGGCCAGCCGGATGAGTGGCTCCAGTGAGTAGTGCATCCGGATGATGCCGCTGGAGCGGCCGGTGGGCCCGCCCCCCACCTGGCCTTTCTCCAGGAGGACGCAGCGCACGCCGCGGCGGCCCAGTTGAAAGGCCGTGCTCGTGCCGGTGCAGCCGCCCCCGATCACCACGACGTCGGCGGTCGTCACGTTAGAGCGGGATGTTGCCGTGCTTGCGCTTCGGGTTGGTCTGGCGCTTGGTCTGCAGGAGTTCGAGAGCGGCGATCAGCCGGGGTCGGGTCTCGCGGGGCTCGATCACGTCATCGATGTAGCCGCGCCCGGCGGCGATGTAGGGATTGGCGAACTGCGCGCGGTAGGCCTCGACGAGTTCGCGGCGGCGGGCCTCCGCATCTTCGGCCTCCGTCAGTTCCTTGCGGAAGATGATGTCGATGGCCCCCTCCGGCCCCATCACGGCGATCTCCGCGGTCGGCCAGGCCAGGTTGAGGTCGCCGCGGATGTGCTGGCTGCTCATGACGTCGTAGGCGCCGCCGTAGGCCTTCCGCGTGATCACGGTCAGTTTGGGCACGGTCGCTTCGCAGTACGCGTAGAGGAGTTTGGCGCCGTGCCGGATGATCCCGCCGGACTCCTGCGCCGTGCCGGGCATGAATCCCGGGACGTCCACGAAGGTCACCAGCGGGATGTTGAAGGCGTCGCAGACGCGGACGAAGCGGGCGCCCTTGTCCGCGGAGTCGATGTCCAGCACCCCGGCCAGCACGGCGGGCTGCTGGGCGACGATGCCCACGGGCCGGCCGTTCAGGCGGGCGAAGCCCACCAGTAGATTGGGGGCAAACTCGCGGTGCACCTCGAGGAACTCGCCGTGATCGACAATGCGGTGGATGACCTCGTGCATGTCATAGGGCTTCGTCGGTTCCTCGGGGACCAGCGGGTTCAGCGCGTCGTCCATCCGCGTGGGGTCGTCGGTGGGCTCGCTGCGCGGGGGATCGTCCACGTTGTTCTGCGGCAGGTAGGCGAGCAAACGGCGGACCAGCCCGAGGGCGTCCTCGTCGTCTTCGGCGACAAAGTGGGCGACGCCGCTCTTCGCGGCATGCACGTCGGCGCCGCCGAGTTCCTCGTGGCTGACATCCTCGCGCGTGACCGCCTTCACCACCTGCGGGCCGGTGACGTACATGTAGGACGTCCCCCGCACCATGATGATGAAGTCGGTCATCGCCGGCGAATAGACGGCCCCGCCGGCGCAGGGACCCATGATCACGGAGATCTGCGGCACGACGCCCGAGGTCATCACGTTGCGGAAGAAGATCTCGGCGTACCCGCCGAGTGCCGTCACGCCCTCCTGGATGCGCGCCCCGCCGGAGTCGTTGAGCCCGATCACGGGGATGCCGCTGGAAAGGGCCAGGTCCATGATCTTGACGATCTTCTCGGCGTGCCCTTCGCCCAGCGAGCCGCCCAGCACCGTGAAATCCTGCGAGAACACCGCCACGGGCCGGCCGTCGATCGTCCCGTGGCCGGTGACGACGCCATCGGCCGGGGCCTCGATCTTGTCTAGGCCGAATTCGCGGCCGCGGTGCGTGACGAAGCGATCGAGTTCGACAAACGACCCGGGATCGAGCAGGAGGTCGAGCCGTTCGCGCGCGGTGAGTTTGCCGGCCTCGTGCTGTCGGCGGATGCGCTCCTCCCCGCCCATGCCCAAGACCGTCTCGGCGCGGCGGCGGAGGTCGTCCAGCCGGTCCACGACTCTTTGCTCCTGCGGGTCGCCGGTCCCGCCGGTTCCCAGGCCCCGTTAGGCCTGGACGGGAACTTCGTGCGCGAGAGCGGAGCGAGGACGGATCGAGATGATGGCGTGCTTGAAGACTAATTCCTCAATGCCCCGCGCTTCCACGAGCAGGCTGTAGGTGCCGAAGTCCTTGACCACCGCTTCGGGGATCTCGTAGCCGTCGCGGCAGCGGATGTGGACGACGACGCCGCTTTGGATCAGCCGGCGGTAGAAGTCGTCTTCCAGCCCTCCCCGCCCGGCGGCGCGGCCGCTCTCGGCGCGGTAGGGCTCCTCGCGTGTGGACATCACTGCACCTCCCTCAGCTTCCGGACGAATCTCCTGCACGCCGGCGATGACATCCTCTGTCGGCGAGACCGCGACGGGCGCCGCGCTCATCGACGGCACGCCGGGCGACGCGGGCGGGCTCACCTCGAGCGGCATGTTGACCTGGGGCGTGACGCGGGGCACGGCCTCGGCCCCGTCGCCCGCCGGACCTTCCGCCGGCGCGGGGATGGCGACGTCGGGCCGGGCGCCGCCGGATTCAGCGGTCACACTCGGCAAATATTCAACGGCGCCGCCGGCCGGCGTCTCGCGCGGGCCGCCCACCGGTGGGGGCGGCGGCCCCTGCGGCAGGTGGATCAAGCGATGGTACTGCGCCCGCATCTCCTCCATGCGGCTCCAGCGGTCGCGCGGCCGCGACGGTTCCTCTTCGGTCATCTGGCCCAGCGCGCGCAGCGTCGCCTTCACCACCGCCTCCGTCTCGCTCATCCGTACGACCTCGCCCCCCACCTGCACCAGGGACGATTCGGGCGCGGCGCCCCGCGGCGGGGCCAGCGCGATGCCGACCAGCGCGACCTGCACACCGGCAAAAGGCATGATCGCCACGGACTCGAGCGCGGCCTTCCACCCCGCGTCTTCGAGGACCTTGCTCATCGCCTCCAGGGTGGCCTGGGCCACGGTGCGCAGGCGGAACGCGGTGCCGGGCGAGGACTGGGCCACGCCCACGGCCTGCTTCTGCGTGCCGTCGCGCTCGTAGCGCAGGTCGACCAGGACGCGGGTCGCGCTTTCGGTCAGGGTTTCTTCGACGCGGAACAGACGGAAGCGGGTGGGCGGCAGGCGGCCGGGCTCCGGGCGGAGGTGGGCGATGTGCAACCGCCACCCCTCCAGGTGCAGGCCGTATTCGCTCATCAGCGCGGCACTGACTGTGCGCCGCAGCCCGCCGTCGTCGCGCTCGCTCTCCGTGGTAAGGAAGATGCGCTCGATCTGCCCGTCCTCGTTGGAGACGACGCGCGCCGAGGCCACGCCCTCCAGGCGCTCGAGGAACTCCTCGATCTCCTCCGCGTAGACTTCTCTGGTCATGGCCGCAACAACTCCGGTGGCCTCACTATTGTACCGAAATGTCGTCCCCCGCGGCGCCGGATCCGCTCAAAAGCGGGGGATCGAGGGCGGCCGAGTAAACGGTTCCTCGATGGGCATCCCCTCACCGCCCATCGACTCGCGGGCCTCCCCGTCGATCAGGATGCGGACCCGAGAGACGCCAGAAATTTGTGTTCCCGTAAAGACAATCTGCCAGACGCGGCCCAGCATGCTGCTGGATCCGCCACCCCGCTCTACATCCGCGGTGAGGTCCACGACCACCATCTCGCCCGCCACAGCGAGGCCGCGCAGCCTGGTCCCCGCCGGGATCTCCGTGGTCAGCCCCAGCGCCCTTTCGCCCGCCGAGGGTCCGGCGAGCAGCGCCTCGTACGCACCGCGCAGTCTGGTCCCCACGCTGCGCGCCAGGACGAGGCGGGTAACCGGGGCCAGGGTGGCCTCGCCGTCCTGCACGCGCGTGAAGTAGATGGTCACCTCCGTAGGGATCGGGCGGATGAAGAGGTACCAGATCAGGGCCGGGCCCAGGATCAGCAGGAATGCCAGCAGCGTGCGTCTCGTCACGGGTGTTCTCCAATCAGGGTGAGGAATTCGGCTTCCTGCAGCAGGCGGATGCCGCGTTTGCGCGCCTGTTCCGCCTTTGACCCGGGCTGCTCGCCGACGACGACGTCGGTGGTCCTGACGGTAACGCTGCTGGCCACCGCGCCGCCCAGGGCCTCGACCCGCGCCACCGCCTCCGGCCGGGTGCACCGCTGCAGCGTCCCGGTGAAGACGAACTGCCGCCCGGTGAGCGGCCCGCCGGCCGGGGCCTCCTGCGGTGCGGGGTTGACCCCCGCCTCGAGAAGCCGCTGCACCAGGGCGCGGTTCTCCGGGCCCTGGAAGAAGGTGACGACACTCTCCGCGATCACGGGGCCGATCCCGGGAATGTCGCGTACGGCCTCGAAGGGCGCATCCATCACCGCGTGGATGTCCCGGAAGTGCGCCGCCAGGATCTCGGCGACGGTCGCGCCGACGTGGCGGATGCCCAGGGCGTAGAGCAGGCGGGCCAGCGTCGTCCGCTTGCTGCGCTCGATGGCGTCCAGCAGGTTCTGCGCCGACTTCTCCGCCATGCGCTCCAGTCCGAGCAACTGCTCCAGGCGCAGCGCGTACAGGTCGGCCGGGTCCCTGATGAGCTCTTTCTCGACCAGCCGCACCAGCGTCTTCCAGCCCAGCCCCTCGATGTTCATGGCGCCACGCGAGGCGAAGTGGATCAGCCCGCCCATCACCTGCGCCGGGCAGGCGGGGTTGGGGCAGCGCGTCACCGCCTCGCTCTCCGGCCGCACCACCGGCGTGCCGCAGACGGGGCAGGTCTTGGGCATTTCGAAGAGCCGCTCATCGCCGGTGCGGCGCTCGGTGAGCACCCGCACAACATCCGGGATAACCTCCCCGGCGCGCTGCACCACGACCCAGTCGCCGATGCGCACGTCCTTCCGCCGGACCTCGTCCTCATTGTGCAGGGTGGCACTGGTCACCGTCACGCCGGAAACCGCCACGGGGTCCAGCGAGGCCACGGGAGTGAGCGCGCCGGTCCGCCCCACGTAGACGACGATGTTGTTGACGCGCGTGATCGCCTGCTCCGCCGGGAACTTGTAGGCGATGGCCCAGCGCGGCGCCTGGCTGGTGGCGCCCAGTTCCGCCTGCTGCGCGATCGAGTCCACCTTGATGACCACGCCATCCGTCTCGTAAGACAGGTCGTGGTGCCGCGCCGTCCACTCTGGGATGTACGCCTTCACTTCGTCCAGCGACTCGCAGTGGCGCCCGTGCGGATTCGTGCGAAAGCCCGCCTCCCGCAGCCAGGCCAGCGTCTCCCGGTGCGTGCGCAGATCCACACCCTCTACGGCGCCGACGCCGTAGACGAAGAGGTCAAGCGGCCGGGAGGCGGTGACTTGGGGATCGAGCTGGCGCAGTGATCCCGCGGCGGCGTTCCGGGGGTTGGCGAAGAGCGGCTCCTCGCGGGCCGCCCGCTCCTGGTTGATCGCCGCCAGCGCCTCCCGCGTGAGGTAGACCTCGGCCCGCACCTCCACCAGGGCCGGGGGCGGCTGCACCCGCCACCGCAAGGGAATGCTGCGGATGGTGCGCAGGTTCGGCGTAACGTCCTCGCCGCGCTGCCCGTCGCCGCGGGTAGCGCCGCGGGTGAAGCGGCCGTGCTCGTACGTCAGCGAAACGGCTGCCCCATCGATCTTCAACTCACAGACGAAGGCCAGCGGAACGTCGCCGAGAATGTTGACGACCCGGCGGTGCCAGGCGTCCAGTTCCTCCACGCTGAAGGCGTTCGCCAGGCTGAGCATCGGCTGGCGGTGCACCACCGTGGCGAAGGCTTCCGACGGCGGCGCCCCCACCCGCTGCGTCGGTGAGTCGGGGGTCTGCAGTCCGGGGTACCGCGCCTCCAGGTCGCGAAGTTCGCGCAGCAGCAGATCGTACTCCGCGTCGCTAATCGTGGGGGCGTCGACGACAAAGTAGCGGTAGTTGTGTTCCTCGATCTCGCGGCGGAGCTGCTCGACGCGGCGGACGACCTCGGGCGGCGCGGAGGACGGTGTGGTCATGGTGGGCGTGAGTGTAATCGTTAGGCGCGGACGGTGGCCCCGTGCGTGTCCACGTGCACGGTGCGGACCTCTGCCGCAACGCTGTGCCGGGCAAAGGCCTGGCGCATTGCCTCCCCGACCCGCTCCGCCCGGCCGGGCGGGGTGAAGGCGGCGACCGTCGAGCCCGAGCCCGCGAGCACCGCCCCGTAGGCTCCCGCCTCCCCCGCCGCCGTGACCACCTCCGCGAATCCGGGCAGCAGCTTCGCCCGGTGCGGCTGGTGCAGGCGGTCGTCCAGGGCGGCCGGCAGCAGGACCGCGTCTCCGGTCAGCAGCGCCGTCACCAGCAGCGCCGCGCGAGACAGGTTGAACACCGCGTCTGACAGTGAAACGGTTCGCGGCAGGAGTGCCCGCGCCTCCTCCGTGGCGATGGCCAGGTTGGGCACGGCCAGGACGATCTCCAGGTCGAGCCGCGGCAGGAAGCGTCCGGCCCGGACCCCGCCACCATCCGGTGTCACCACGACCACCCCGCCCAGCAAAGCCGCGGCCACGTTGTCCGGGTGGCCCTCCAGTTCCGCCGCCATCTCCAGCAGGGTGCTGCGGTCCAGAGGGTTCCCCAGCAGGTGGTTGGCCGCGACGAGCCCGCCCACGATGGACGCGGCGCTGCTCCCCAACCCCCGGGCCACCGGAATGGTCAGGTGGACTTCTATGGCGAACGCCGCGTCGCGGCCGGCCCGGCGCGCGACCGCCTCGGCCGCCCGCAATACCAGGGGCAGGCAAATCCGATTGAGTTCCGCGGCGCTCTCGCCGGTGAAGGAGACCGCGGCGCGGTCGGCGACCGTCACGCGGAAGCGGTCGTACAGGTCGACGGCCATGCCCAGCGCGTCGAAGCCCGGGCCCAGATTGGCGATCGTCGCCGGCACGGCGACCTCAATGGTCATAGAGGGTATGTGCGGCAGGGCGGCGCTCAGGCGCGCGCCTTCAGGGACCGCAGGCACGGAGTAAGTTTCTCGACAATCTGGCAGGCCTCATCCTCCGAGAGGAGGATCCCGAAGCGGTGCACCGAGCCCGCCGAGTCAAAGGCGACGTTGCCGCCGGCTAACCCCAGGAAGTGCAGCTGGCCGGTCCACGCCCAGGGGTCGCCGAAGAATCCGGCCGCGCGCAAGTTCCTGATGTCGGCGGTCAGGAACGTGTCCGTCCGGCCCAGCCCAAAGAGTTCGCGCCGCACGGTGAGCAGGTCGGCGGCCGGCGTGACAATCTCCCGGCCCCAACCCGTCCAGACCCACACGTATGTGAAGAAGAGGAAGGCACCAAACCAGAAGATCAGCCAGAGGCCGATGAAGGGCCCGCCGGGCAGCCGGCCGCGGAGGACGTCGGCGAAGACGGTGACCCCGACCGCTAGGACGAGCAGCACCGTCCCCCCGCCGACGAGGAGGAACGTGCCCGAGCGCCAGTGCCGCCGCGGACCGACGATGATTTCGAAGTTCCCGTTCCGGGAGCCGAAGGCGATGCGGCCGCTCACGTCAGGCCGCACCGGGCCCGCGGCCGCCTCGCTCCTCCGCTAGCGCACCGTTGCCGCATCATTCGTGTAGTTCGACTGCAGAAGCCACTTCTCCGGGTCCGCCTCCACCTTCGTCACGCGGCGCGGGGTAATCTCGCTCACCTCAATGGTGACGCCGCCGCCGATGTCCACGCGCTTGATCACTTTCTCGCCGCCTTCCTGTTCGAAGAGCACCTCCACCGGCATCGCCCCCGTGCCGGCATTCCGCACCTTCACCGTGGTGCGGAAACCGCCCTCCGCCGCGGCGGAAGTCGCTTCCGCGATAGTGTAGTCGGGGAGGACCCGCTCGTTGATCCACTGGCGGAAGAAATCCGAGAGATCCCTCCCCGCGACCTCGCTGGCCACCTGGGCGAAGTCGTCTACCCGCACCGACTGTCCGCGGAACCGGGTGGCGTAGGTCTGGAGGATCTTCTGGAACGCGTCGTCACCCACGAGGAACCGCAGCATGTGTAGCACGAACGCGCCCTTGGCGTAGCGGACCGCCACCGCCGTGGCACCGCCGGAGTTGAGGCGGGTGTACGCGCCGATGGGGAGCTCCCCCCTTCCGGCGACGGAGGCGTACCATTTGCGGTCCTCGTCCAGTTCCTTGCGGAAGGCCGCCTGGCCCATCACGGCCTGCACCGTCATCAGGCCCAGATACTCGGCAAATCCCTCGGAGAGCCAGACATAGGCTATGCCGCGCCCGCTCGTCTGAGCGGGAAAGTAGGTGTGTGCTGCCTCGTGTGCCACGAGTAGGAAGAGGTAGGAGTCGCGTCTCAGGTCGCCCGATTGCCCGCCCGTGAAGGCGTCCTCCGTGAGCATCATCAGCGCAGGAAAGCCGAGCCCGAGGAGAGCGCGGCCGAACGGCGCCGAGACGACGGTCATCCGGTCGAAGGGAAAGGGGTAGAGCAGGCGGCTGTAGTACTCCGCGGTCTTCCCTGTGAAATCGGCGATCTTGTCGGCAAACGCGTCGTATTGTGGCCGAACGAGGACCGTCAGCCCGATCTGACCGGCCTGTTTCTCGATCGACCTGTACACCCGGCCGCCCACAACCGCGATATAGGGAAGCGGCTCGCCCACCTCCCACCGATAGGTCTGCATGCCGCCGGTCTCGCTGCGGGTCATCTTCCCGGTGGATGCGAGGAGATACCCGGCGGGCACGGTAACCGTCGTTTTCAGCGTGCCTCGGTTGGCCGAGATGTCGCCGAAGGGGCTGACCAGCACGGGGTAGAGCACCCCGTCGTCCAGGAGGATCAGATCGTCAAACAGCAGGAAAGGCTGCCCTTCGTACTCGAAGGTGAGCGACCCGGTCGCATCGGGCTGCAGCGGCGGGTTGAATGTCAGGACAAGGTTTTCCCGCTCCCGCCGAAAGGTCAGCGGCACCCCGGTGACGGCCTTGGCATTGAGGTCGGAGTCGAGGAAGACCCGCGCCTGGGAGACGGGGGACGGGCTGTTCACCTTGAACTGCACCAGGGTCTTGGCCTTCATCGTGCCGAAGCGGACGATGCGGCACTGGTCGGTGCAGGTCACCTGGAGGGGAACGGGCCGGATGTCGGCCGTGATCTCGAATGCCTGGAAGAGTATATCCTCCAGGCTCTGCGATGGGGCCGTCGTCGGAAAGGCGGCGACGGCGAGGGCGAGGATCACTACGACAAGGGCGGTCGAGGACCAGAATCTTCGCACCATTCTTCTCACCTCGTCTCCAAACGCTACACCGGTGGCCCCGGCAAGCCATCGGACACTTGTCCCGAATGATGCGCCATAACGCCCAGCTTTCCAGGACAGTGCCCCGCACCAACGCCGGAGGCCGCTGGTCGGGAGGTCTACGGATGGTAAGGAATTATGTTCATTCTACGGCCCCAGGCAGGAACGGTGCCAGCGCCGCGGCGACGGCGTGGCGGTGGGCTTCCTCGCGGGTGACCAGCCGGCGGGTGAGCCACCCGATGGTGCCCACGATTTCGACCTCCTCCAGGGCGGAGCGCTCCCGCACGACCTCGCCGAGGTCCCGCCCGTGGCGGGCCAGTTCCGCTACCTCCGGCGGGAGAGCGATGCGCATCCCGCCCCCCAGACCCACCCGTCCGCTGCGGTCCACGACCGCCGCCCAGCCGCCGAGGAAGGTGCCGTGGGGTGTCTCTTCGATCCCATCTTCTATCCCAATACCCAGGTCGGCACCGGCCTCCTCCAAGGCGCGGCGCGCCCGCCCCAGCGCTCCCTGGATCGTCTCCTCAGCCGAGGTGGGGGCGGGGCGGACGCCGGAGTCCACGGTAAGCGCAATGATCTCGGCGTGCGGAAAGGCCTGTCGGAGAACTGCGGTGGCGGCGGCGACCTTCGCCGGGTGCTGGGAGCCGATGGCGATGCGCCGCGGGGCGGAGGGCGGCGGGCTGCTGCGGCGCGCGGCCATCTGTTAGACTGA
>LDXQ01000031.1:8591-27432 GCA_001443485.1 Candidatus Sysuimicrobiota bacterium CSP1-3 | reverse complement strand
TGCGAACGACGCAGCACGTCCGCGAACTTCCCCTTGACCACCCCGGCGGCGGGACCGCCCGCGTGCGCCAGTTTCAAGATGATCCCCCGCGCCGGATCGTCCGGCAGCAGCGGTGCGCGGCGCCAGCCCGGCGCGCGCCGGCCTTCCCCGACGTGACGAAGAATCTCGTCCGGATCCATCCCCGAGGGCGCGGCGAAGAGGAAGTGGAGCGGTGTGGCCAGTCCCCGCTGGTCCGCGACCGCGGCGGCCACGGCCAGCAGCGTGAGCGCGTTCTCGTGCATGTCTGCCCGACTGCCCGGGAGCAGGCCGACCACCGTGGCGGTCGGCGGAATGTTGAACGTCTCCTCCGTCCCCTCCAGGTCATCCATCATCGGATTGCCGACGAAGCGATTCCTGATGCCGGCACGCTCCATCTCCGCGGCGGTCCCCGCGTCGCGCGGGAAGGCCAGCCGGCAGGCGCGCCGCAGCAGCGCCTTCTCCAGCCAGTTGTAGCGGTGCGTCCCGGAGTAATACGCGGACTTCGCCGAGCCGACGAACAGAAAGGGCGTGCGCGCCAGCAGGGCCGCGGCGATGACCACGATGTCGCCGACGGCGACGGCCAAAGCATAGCGCCCCCGCAGCCCGCGGGCCGCCCGCATCTGCCTGAGGTAGGTGGAGAACCACCCCGCCCGCAGGTCGCGCCAGAACAGTCTGAGGTTCAGCGTCCCGAACCCGGCGCTGGGCAGGACGTTGGAGGTGCCGACCGGGAGAACCCCTCGGCGCCCGTAGGCCTCGCCGCGGCCGACCATCGGCCAGGCGTCGATCTTCAGAGCGGGGAGATCCATGCGGCGCAGCCGGTCGATGATCTTCCCCGCGATGTCATCTTCTCCGTGGCCGTTGCTGATAAACAGGATGGTCTTCACCGCCTGAAAAGTACACCATTCGGGGCGGTCTGTCCTGGGCGGGCGGCGGGACGCTCCGCCGCGCCGCGGCGTCAGGTGGCGAACTTAGTCCCCGCGGCGGCAAATCAACTCTCCAACCGATTGACCGCGCCGACCGCTGTCGGAGACTGAAGTCGAGAGGAGTGCGGAAGGTCGTCGCATTATCGTTGCCAGAGGAACGGGGGGTGAACCGGATGCTCTGGAGCAACGCGGTCAACGCCCTGGTGGGCGTGTGGTTCATTCTCGCTCCGTTTGTGCTCAAGTTCAGCGACCGACCCACGCCGATGTGGTTGAGCATCATCGGCGGGGCGATCCTCCTCGTGCTGGCCGGCTGGGCGGTGCTCAGCGAGCCGGCGCGCCGACAGACGTGGATCCAGTACGTGAACGGGTTGGTGGGGATCTGGTTCGTCTTCTTCCCCTACGTCTACGCGCTGGACGTGCCCAACCTGAAGTGGACCTCGATCGTCGGCGGCCTTATCGTGATCGTGTTGAGCGGCTGGCTGGTCTTTAGGGTCCTTCCGGAGGAGGCTCGTACGCACTAACCTCCGGGTTGCGCCTTCCGCCTCCCCTCACCGCGGCACCCTGGCGCCGATGGATCCCTGGAAAGCGGCCCGCCTGACCTCGAAAGGAGGCCGGCGATGCGGCAGAACCGGCGCGGGTTCCTGAGAACCGCGGCCGCGGTCGGGAGCGCGGTGGCGCTCCGGCTGTGGCCTTTTCGATTCCTCTCTCTGCCTGCGCCCGCCCCCGCCTCGGCAGCCTCGGCGCCGGCCAGAGTCGTGCTGATCAAGACCGACCGGCATCGCGAGGGCGTGCAGCGGGCGCTGCGCCTCCTGGACCCCCTTCCGCTGGAGAGCCGGTCGGTGGTCATCAAGCCCAACCTCAACAGCAGTCACCCGTTTCCGGCCTCAACACACGAGGAGACGCTGCGGACGCTCATCGAGGTCTGCCGGGCGGGCGGCGCGCGGGAGATCACGATTGCCGACCGCAGCGGCATGGGTGATACGTCCCGCGTTATGCGGGAGAAGGGTCTGGACGTCCTGGCCCGGGAGCTGGGGGTGCGGCTCGTGGCACTGGAAACCCAGCCCCCCTCGGCGTGGAGGCCGCGCACCGCCGCCGGGTGGCACTGGACGCGGGGCGTCCTGTTCCCGGTGCTCTTCGAACAGGCCGACGTGATCATCCAGACGTGCTGCCTGAAGACGCACCGCTTCGGCGGCCAGTTCACCCTCTCGCTGAAGAACTCGGTGGGCATGGTGGCGCGGACCGGCCCGGACGGGTACGACTACATGCAGGAACTGCACGGCTCCGCGCGGCAGCGGACACTGATTGCCGAGATCAATGCGCTCTATCGCCCGGCGCTGGTCGTGGTAGACGGCATCGAGGCGTTCGTGGACGCGGGCCCTGAAGCGGGAAGGCTGGCCCGGCCCGGCGTAATCCTGGCGGGGACCGACCGGGTGGCCCTGGACGCTGTCGGCGTGGCCCTCCTCCGAATGCACGGCGTCTCCGGCCCGGTCGCCCAGGGCCCAATCTTTGAGCAGGAGCAGATCCGCAGGGCAGTGGAACTGGGGCTGGGCGTCACCTCACCGGCCGCCATCGATCTGGTGACCGACAGTCCCGATGGCCAGGCCGTGATCCAGTCCATCCGCGCCGAACTGGCCAGGCGATAGTTAACCGCACCGCCGGCGACCGCCGTCAACCCGCCTTGCCCAGTACCGCGGGCTCCTCTCCCGTCTGCAGCCGGACGCGGGCGTCGACGGCGACCGCCCCCCGCGCTGCCGGAAACACCCGCAGCGGGTTGATCTCGATCTCCGCGATTTCAGGGAAGTCGGCGGCCAGCTGCGCCAGGCGGAGGAGGACGTCGAGCACCGCGTCCCGGTCGGCGGGCGGCAGGTGACGGTAGCCGGACAGCCTCCGGCCGGCCCAGGTGCTCGTCAGCAGTCGCTCGGCATCATCCCGCGAAAGCGGCGCCAGGGCAAAGGCGACGTCCCGCAGTCCCTCCACCTCGACCCCGCCCGAACCAAACATCACCAGCGGTCCGAACTGCGGGTCCGCCACCGCGCCGACGATCACCTCCTGGCCGGGCGGCAGCATGCGCTGCACGTGTACGCCCAGGATGTTCGCCCCGGGGAAGGCGGTGCGGGCGGTCTGCATGATCCGGGCGAACCCCTCGGCCACCGCCGCTGCGTCGGGCAGGTTGAGCGCGATACCGCCGGCGTCAGACTTGTGCGGGATCTGGGGCGACGCCACCTTGAGGGCGACGGGGAACCCGACCCGCCGGGCCACCTCCACGGCTTCGTCGGCCGTGCGCGCCAGCTCAACGGCGGCATAGGGGATGCGGTACGCGGCGAGCATTCGACCGGCGGTCGACTGCTCGAGGAACTCTCCCGTCCCTCCGCGATGGTCGGCGAGAAGACGGCGCACCTCGGCTCGCCGCACGTCCTCGAAGGTCACGACGGGCGCGGCGGGGTGCGCCAGCATCTCCGCCCGCCGCAGCAGAATCGCCAGAGCAGAGGCCGCGCGCTCCGGGCAGCGGTAGTCGGGAACGCGGGCGGCGCGCAATCGCTCGCCGGCAGCGCGGATCAGGTTCTCGCCCATCAGCGCCACAACCACGGGCTTCGCCGCACCGCGGATCACCGGGATGAGTGATGCGGCCACCACCTCGGCCGGGTCGCGCGGCGGCGGCGGCAGGATCACGAGCACGCTGTGCACGCCGGGGTCCGCCAGGAGAAGGTGCAGACTCCTCGCGTACTGGACCGGCGAGGCCGAGGCCAGGATGTCCACCGGATTGCGCACGCTGGCCACCGGAGGGAGGAACTCACGGAGCGCGGTGCGGGTCCCTTCCTGCAATTCGGCCAGCCGGAGGCCGTATCGTTCAACGGCGTCGGCGGCGATGACGCCCGGCCCGCCGGCGTTGGTCAGCACGGCGACGTCCGGGCCCGCCGGCAGGGGACACCACGCCAGGGCGCGCGACCAGTCGAACATCTCCTCGCTGGTCTCGGCGCGGATCACGCCGGCGCGGTGGAAGGCGGCGTCGTAGGCCACCTCCTGCCCGGCCAGCGCTCCCGTGTGGGAGGCCGCGGCGCGCCGCCCACCGGCCGACCGCCCCACCTTCAGGGCGATGATGGGCTTGCGCCGCGCCACCGCGCCCGCCTCCTCCACGAACCGCCGCCCGTCGCCGATCCCCTCGAGGTAGAGCGTGAGGACGCGGGTGTGCGCATCCTCCGCCACCGGCGCCAGCATGTCGGTCTCGGTGAGATCGGCCTGGTTGCCCAGGCTGACCAGCAGCGACAGCCCGAACCCCTGGCCTGTCGCCCAGTCCGTCACCGCGGCGCAGATGGCTCCCGAGTGCGAGATGAAGGCCACGTCGCCGGGAGCCGGACTGGGAGGCGGCAGGAAGGTCGTGTCCAGCGGCAGGTGCGTATCGATGATGCCGACGCAGTTCGGACCGAGCAGCCGGATGCCGAGTTCGCGCGCGGCGCGCCGGCACTCCGCCTCCAGGGCCGTGCCCTCCGGCCCCACCTCCCGGAACCCGCCCGACAGAACGATCGCGGCGCGCACGCCCCGCCGCCCGCAGGCGCGCAGCGCTTCGGGAACGGTGGGTGCGGGGATGATCAGGACGGCGAGATCGACCGGATCGGGAACTAGCGAGAGGTCCGCGTGGACCGGGCGGTCAAACAGGCGGCCGCCTTTGGGATTGACGAAGTGGATCGCCCCCTGGTAGCCGCTCTGCACCAGGTTCGCCGCCACACCGTAGCCGAGCTTGCCGGGATCGTGCGAAGCCCCCACAAGCACGACGCCGCGCGGACGGAAGAACGGAATGAAAGAGGGGTCCATACCGGTCCCGACCACCCTTCAGCCTACGCCGCGGGGAAGACGCCGGGCATCAGGCGCACGCCCGATTGTGATGTAGACTGTCCCTGGATGCAGCGGCCCGGCAAGGCGGCCTGCACCCTCGTCGCGAAGCATCTTGGAGGCTGGCGCGTGGATCCGATCGAACGGCGCATCAGGGAGTTTGGAGACCGCATACGCGACGTACAGGCGCGAGGGATCTACCCGTACCTCAAAGCCGTTCAAGCCCTCGATGGTGCTCACGTGATGATCGACGGCCGGCGGATGCTCCTGGCGTCTTCCTACTCCTACCTGGGGCTGCTGGGCCATCCGCAGATCACGGCAGCGGCAGAGGTCGCCCTGTCGCAGTACGGCACGGGCACCCACGGCGTCAGGCTCCTGGCCGGCAACACCGACCTGCACGACCAGGTGGAGCAGCGGATTGCCGGATTCGTCGACGCCGAAGCCTGCGCGGTCTACTCCAGCGGATATCTGGCCAACTTCGCCACGATCTCGGCGCTGCTGGGCCGGAACGATGTGGTGATCTGCGACAAGCTGAACCACGCCAGCATCGTGGATGGGTGCCTGTTGTCGGGCGCACGGTTCGTCCGCGTCCCGCACAATGACATTCCCGCGTTCGACCGGGCGCTGGAACGAGTCCCCACCGGGGCCGGCAAGTTGGTGGTAGTGGACGCCGTCTTCAGCATGGACGGCGACGTAATCAATCTGCCCGCCCTGGCCGGGGTGTGCCGGCGGCACGGGGCCTGGCTGATGGTCGACGAATCGCACTCACTGGGCGTCCTGGGTCCCCGCGGGCAGGGCATCGAGGCCCACTTCCGCCTGCCTGGGGTGATCGGCATCAAGATGAGCTCGTTGTCGAAAAGTATCCCGTCGGCGGGCGGGTACATCGCCGGCTCCCGGGATCTCATCACGTTCCTGAAGCATGCCTCGCGGGCGTTTGTCTTCTCGGCGGCGCTGCCGCCGGCGAGTGCGGCGGCGGTGATGGCCTCGCTGGACGTGATGGAAGCCGAGCCCCAGCGGGTCACGTGGCTGCAGGCGCACATCCGGCGGTTCCGGGCTGCGCTCCAGACCGGCGGCATCCCGGTAGGGAACGACCCGACTCCCATCGTGCCGGTCATCACCGGGGACGATGAGAAGGCTTTGCGCATCGCTCGGCTCCTGGACGAGCGGGCCATTTTCGCGCTGCCCATTCTCCCGCCCGCCGTACCGCCGGGCACGAGTCGGCTGCGCATGACCGTGACGGCGGCGCACTCCGAGGCGGAGGTCGACATCATCGCCGAGGCCCTCGTCGCCGCCTGGCGCGAGGTGGTCCTGGCCCCCGCGGAAGGCTAGCCGGAAGGCACGCGTCGGCTCGCGCAGCCGTTACTTCAGGGAGGGCTTCAGCTTGCCGATAAAATCCTCCACGGCTTCCTGGGTGGCCCTACCGATCAACTGGCCGTCGAAGTTGTTCACCGTCACGTCCGTCCACCAGGGACCGATCCAGATCGAGACGGAAGTTTGCGTCTTTTTCACCTCGCTGCGCGGCTCGATCACGAACGTTCCGGCGGCCACGTCGAGCACTTTGCCCCGCAGCGTCACGGTGGCGGTCACCGTGTAGGCGCAGCCGACGATGGGAAGACAGCCACCCGCGTACTGCTGGTCAAAGACGGCCACCTGACCCATGACGACGTAATCGACTTCGAGGGATTTGGCGACTTTCTGGGCGGCCTCCCAATCGAGGTAGCCGGCCGTCTCCAATCTGGCTTGGCGCAGGGCCTCCTGCACTTGCTCCCGCGGCAGGACGCGCAGCGTCGGCTCGTCGCGCAGCTTGGAGATCACGCGAGCCGTGATCACCTCGCGGGTGTACGACCACCCCCGGCCCACATCCTCGAAATCGACCACGATGACACCTTTGCGCGGCGCCTGACCCTGACTGGACGTCACGAGCAACGCGGGCGCGAGCACAATCAATACGACCAGGACCCGCCACCGCATCATTCTGTTCATATCGGCCAACCTCCCCATCCTCGGGTGCAGTATTCTCCCAACGCGGGCGACAGCCTGCTGGCCCTTGCCGTCGCCAGAAGTCATCCGCAAACAGATTCAGGCGGTGCCGGGTTGACCTACGGCGGGTATCTTGGGAACCCATCGAGTCGATACCGGCCAGACAACTTCGGAGGCAATAGATAGCGGCGACACCGTACAAAACTCAACGGGCCTGGGCGTCGATCGCCCAGGCCCATGTCTGTCTCGTGGACAAGCCTCGTCGGACAGAACGTTCTGTTGAGGGTTGAGGGTTAGCCGATAAGCCGGACTCGAGTCGCCTGCGGACCCTTCTGGCCCTGCGTCTCGACGTACTCGACCTTCTGCCCCTCGTTGAGGGACTTGTAGCCTTCAGCCTCGATGCCGCTGAAGTGCACGAACACGTCCTTCGAACCGTCTTCCGGGGTGATGAAACCATACCCCTTCTCGCTGTTGAACCACTTCACGGTCCCAGTCGCCATGCTTCTACCACCTTTACTGCAGACTACCACAGACCCAAATTGCTTCTGCGATGCCCCAACAGTGTCTCACAAATTGTCCCCAAGTACAACCAAGTGTGACACGGGACGTAGGAAGTCGGTCCCTACGCCCCGCCGATCCTGACTTGTCCGGTCTCTCTTACTTGGGTGTCGAGGCCAGCTCCAGCTGCTGCTTCATGGCCATCTGGTCCCCGATCCCCCAGTGCTCCACAACCTTGCCGTCGGCGATGCGCCCGATGTGGATCTCCGACCAGGTCGCCTGCTTGCCCGTGGCGGGAACGCCCTGGAACTCACCCTTCTGCGTGCCCCGCGCGGTCAGACGATGCACGAGCTTGTCCCCCACGGCCACTTCGTCCTCGATCGTGTAACGGAAGTCGGGGAAGGCGACGCGGAACGTGGTCAGGCTCTGCTTGAAGCCTGCGCGGTCCGGCGTCGCGCCAGGAAACGGATTCCGGTCCACGTAGCCGGGGGCGAACAGTTCGTCGAGAGCGGTCAGGTTCCCCGCATTGATCGCGTCCACGAGACGGCGGCCTAGTACCTTGCTGTCTTCGGGTGACATGTGGTTCTCCTTTGTGGCATTGACCTCACTCTGCATCCTGTCGCTTGGATGAGAGTGGGCGCCATCCCACGGCGATTCGCTTGTCCCAGTGGACTTGACGGCTACTTGGTTGTCTCCAGCAGGAGTGAACCGGAAGGAATGGAACGTGCTCGGTGCCGATCCGACTCTTCGCGATCCGACTGGAAGAATCGTATTACAAAACAACATTAGCACCTGCGGAGTCGGACGTCAATGAAATTCATTTCGATGATGGTAGAACTGAACGGCTGAAACCCGCGTGGTGACTGGTCTGGTGGAGGCGAGGGGATTCGAACCCCTGACCCCGTGCGCGCAAAGAGGGGGGCGCCGCGCCGCCAGATTGCCAACCCCTCCACTCCGCGCAGCGCCGTGTAGGCGAGAAGGTAACTGAGGAGCGATTCGGCGCCGCAGTTGAGATTTGGCCTCCCCGGTGTGAGGGCGTCGAAGCACCGGCCCGTCGCCGGGTCGTGCAACGGGATGCGGAGCATGTTGCCGCCGAGATACCAGTCGAATGCCCAGCGAGCGAGATCGATGTACCCCGCATGGTGGGTTACCGCATACGCGTCGATGCACGCTTCAGCGAGCGCCCCGGCTTCAAGCGATTGCTGATCCCAGATCGCCCTCTCGCCGCCGCGCGCGTACCAGCCCTTGCTGCCGATGGGCGCGAATACGCCGTCGGCCGTCTGCACCTGAAGGAGAAAGGCCAGGGTCGCCTCTGCGACTTCATGGTACCTGGCGTCGCGGAGGCGCCGCGCCGCCCGAAACAGGGCCTGCGGCATCCTGCCCAGGTCGTATGTCAGGATCGGTTCGAACCAGCGCCACTCTCGGTCCGCGCTGCGCCCATACGCCGCCACCAGCCTGTCCGCCAGGTACGCCGTCACATCGCCCGCGTCGGGCAGGAGTGCCGCTCCCAGCAGCGCGTTGGCGCACCCTCGGATGGTCTGCAGCCTCCAGGCATGCGGGAGGGCCGCCTGCAGCATCGCGCGCCCGGTATCGCGCATCGCGGGCGGGGCCGTCTCGCACTGGACCACCTCGGCGCACGCCCACACGCACCGGCCGAAGCAGTCCTCGGAGAGATCGTCAGGATTGGCGGGGTCGTCGCCCGCGAGGTTCATGAACCAGCCGTCGGGCCGCTGGACGGACCGCAGAAATGCGACGTATGTGCGCAGCAGCTGGTCGGCAGGCGCACGCGGCCGGAGCGCCTGGAGATGGACGGCCAGCACCAGCGCCCGGCTGTTGTCATCGCCGGTGTAGCCGGAGTGACGGTCCGGGATCGAGAGGCGGGCATGCTGGATGATGCCGGTCGCGTCGGTGAGGCAGTGCAGATGATGCAGGGAGAGGGGCGGAAGGTTCATGCGATCACGGCCGTCCCCCCGGCGAGCACGCGGTCGTAGACATCCAGGTAGCCGCGCGCCATATGCCTCACGGTGAACCGGGAGGCCACCCACTCCCGGCAGCGCGCCCGCGAGATCGCACCGAGCGAGGCCACAGCATCGACCGCGTCATCCACGCCCCCGACGATCCATCCGGTCTCGCCGTTGCGGACCAGTTCGGGGATCGACCCGCGCGCGGTCGCCACCACCGGCGTCCCGCAGGCGTTGGCCTCGATCACCGTGAGGCCGAAGGCCTCATGGTACTGGATCAGGTGCAGCAGCGCCAGGGCTCCCCCGAGCAGGGCGTTCTTCCTCGCCCGATCAGCCGGCCCGACGAAGCGTACTCGGTCGTCGTCCAGATGTGGCGCGATCGCAGACTGGAAATATGTCTGGTCTTCAGGGGGCACAATGCCTGCGATGACCAGCGGAAGTCTCGCCCGGCGGGCGACCTCGATGGCCAGATGGACGCCCTTCACCGGCGAGAGGCGTCCCAGGCAGAGGAGGTAACGGTTGGGTTGCGAGCGGAAGCTGAACGCCGGCACATCGATGCCATTGTAGACGGTGCCCGCGTAGTGGAGGGTTGGGGCGAGGGCGCGCTCGGCGTCGGTGACGGAGACGTAGGGTCCCTCGGCGTAGCGCTCATAGATCAGGCGGCTGTCGGCCTCGGCCGCCGAGCCGTGCAGCGTCGTCACCACGGGGATGTTCACCAGTCGTTTGAAGCAGACAGGGTAGGCGCCGGCATGGTTGTGGATGACGTCAAACTCGGCGGCGTGCTCGAAACAGGCCGCCGCATGCAGCGTCTCCCAGGCGCGGGGCGGCAGGGACGGGTCTTCTGAAAGCGCGCGCGGAACGACTCCCGCCAGGCGGGTGCTGGTCTGCGCGTCGCGGGCCGCGAACAACGTGACGTCCACCCCAAGGCGGGCGAGACCCTCCGCGTGATTATGCGCCACAAGTTCCCAGCCACCGTAGTCGCGGGGCGGGACGCGCCAGGCGATCGGACCGAGGATGGCAACCCGCATAGTGCGCTGTGACCGCATCACCCGACCGACGAGCGTTTACCCGGCGCTGGCCACCGGCCCCAGCATCCGCCTGCTGGCTGCTGCGGGCGTGACGAGAGGGTGTGTTACCGCCTCGAAGAGCCGGGCGTAGGAGCGCGCCACCGAGGACCAGCGGAGGCTGCCTCGCAGGCGGCAGCAGGCTGCGGTGATCGCGGCGCGCCGGGCAGGATCGCCAAGCAGCGAGATGACGGCGTCGGCGATCGCGTCCGCATCGCGAAAGAGGACGAGGAGCCCATGGTCTGGCGTGATGAGTTCTTGGGCGTACGTGAAGGGAGTGCTGACCACGGGGCAGCCGCTGCCGACCGCATACGTCAGCGTGCCGCTGGTGATCTGCGCGGGGTTCACGTACGGCGTCAGGTAGACGTCGGTCGCCGCGAGGGTCGTGAGGATCTCGGGCTCCGCACGATACCGGTTGTCGAATCGGACTGCGTGGGCCACACCCATATCCTCAGCGAGAGCCTGCAGGCGTGTGCGGTAGCGCTCCCCCTCTTGGCGGATCACTGCCGGGTGGGTCTGCCCGACGATCAGGTAGAGCGTACTCGGGTCGTGGGCCAGGATCCGGGGCAGGGCGCGAATCGCGTACTCCAGACCTTTGCCGGGACCGATCAGGCCGAAGGTGGTCAGCACTGTCCTGCCCTTCAGGCCGGTCATCCGCTTTGCCTCCGGAGCATCGAGGTAGGGACCGTCGGGGATCCCGTGCGGGATGACCAGGACCTTCCCGGGCGCGACGCCGTAGTCATCTCTCAGGATCCTGACAGCCGACGCAGCCATGACGATCAGCACGGCACTGCGATCGGCAATCGCACGGGTGAGCCGCTGGACCTCCCGGTCGGGAGACGGCAGCACCGTGTGCAGGGTGGTTACCACCGGGACGTCGAGATCACCCAGGAAGGTCAGCAACATGCGGCCCCATCTGCCGCCGAAGATCCCATACTCGTGCTGGATGTTGACTGCCGCGATTCCGGCGCGGCTGAGGACTCGTGCCGCCTCTGCGTAGTCGGACTCCCGATCCTGTTCGATCTCGAATACGACCAGTCCATCGAGTTCGCGGCACGCGGCGGAACGGACCTCGGTGACCGCCACGACGCACGGCCGGACGTCTCCGCCGGCTTCCAACGCGGTGGCCAGGTGTCGGGTGAAGGTGGCAATACCGCAGGCGCGGGGGGGATAGGTGCCAAGTACCGCCACCGGCACCCGGGCCGTCCGCAGGCTCGTGTAGGCAGATAGACGCACGGCGCTCCTCCCTTCTGTTGGACAAGGCCCGGCGCATGACTTGCTGCTGAACGCGGAAGATCCACAGAGCCGGGACCACGGAGGGATCCGCACGGAACGCGGCTAGGCGACGGCCCCGCTAGAGTGTGTTCGCTGCATCCTTAACAGTACATCGCCCACCTCCGCCGGACAAGCCGCTTCGTGACGGCACGCATAGTCTTTGGTCACCTCCTGCACCGATTTCTGCATCCGGGTTCCTCGTCTGGCCTCACCGGCAAGGTAAATGGGTATATGAGGAATCGACGCGACAGGCATCAGAACGGCGGGGCTGGAGACAGACTGGATTCGACACGCTGCGGAGGTAGCTTCTCACGCAATGGCTAACGGCTCACCTCGGCACCGCGCCGGCCGGACGGCGGGCGCGGTGCGCACACCGCTGACGTCCCCTGGCACCCACCAACTCGACGCCTCACCGCTCTCCCCGTTCGCGCACGTGCGTCTCGGTGTTGTGATGCGGGCCGATCTCCAGGCTCCACATGAAGTCTGGGGCGTATTGAACCCTGCCGTGGCGCGTGGCCGCGACGGTGAACTGTATCTCTTTCCGCGCGTGGTGGCCGCGGGGAACTACTCGCGGATCGGGATCGCGCGGGTCCGCTTCGACGCCGCCGGCCTCCCGATGGGCGTGGAATGGCTGGGGTACGCCCTGGAACCGGAGCAACCCTATGAGAAGAATCCTAAGACCGGCGGCGGAGTTGAGGATCCCCGCATCACTTTCATCGACCCCCTCGACTGCTACGTGATGGCATACACCGCGTATGGACCCGAGGGGCCCCGCGTGGCGCTGGCGGTTTCGCACGACTTCTTCGACTGGCGGCGCCTGGGACTGGTCAGGTTCGGAGCGCAGGGCAGGGTGGATTTCGACCGGCTGAGCAACAAGGATGCCGCGTTCTTTCCGCAGGCCGTCAACGACCCTGATGGGCGGTCAGCCCTGGCGCTGTTCCACCGACCCTCATTCAGGGTGCAAACGGCCACCGGCCGGCGTCGCCCAATGGTTCCCGACGGCCTGCGGGAGCGGCGCGACAGCATGTGGCTGGCCTATGTGCCGCTGGAGGCCGCGCAGGCCGATATCGCCGCGCTGACTGTTCCCCGAAAACCCACCTTTTTCGCCGGTCCGGAACAGCCCTGGGAGCGGTTGAAGATCGGCGGCGGCCCGGCGCCGGTGCTGACGCCGCACGGCTGGCTCCTCGTGTACCATGGGGTGCGGGGGCGGATTGTCGAAGGGGTCGACCACCAGCCTCATGTGCACTACAGCGCGGGGGTTATGGTCCTCGACCGGTGGGATCCCAGAATGGTCCGCTATCGCTCGCGGAGTCCGGTGTTGCAGCCCGAATCAGACGATGAGCGGTACGGCATTGTGCCCAACGTCGTCTTCCCCACAGGGCTCGATCCGCGCGGCGACGGCCGCATCGATGTCTACTACGGCATGGCCGACTTCGCCATCGGCGTCGCCCAGATGGCTGTACCTGAGCAGCTCCCCGGCGTCTGAGCCTGCGCCCCCTGGTGGTCCAAACAGTACTGGGTCGCCGAGCAGGTCTGATCGGACCCCTCTGGAAGGTGGACCGGCAAGAAGCCTCCGACCTTCAAAGACATCAAGGTCTGTCTCGCCCTTCTCGAAAACATGCTGCAGCGCTATCTGCTCTTGATCCGTGCCGAGGGCCTCATTACCGCGACGCCGGTCATTCAATACGACTGGGAGGAGATCTTCCGCATCCGCTGGATTCCCTAACCCACGACTAGTGTCCCGCACGCAAATTGTGAACCGTTGAAGGTTGCCGGCGTAGATGCTCAGGGTCGGGGACGTGCAGTTGGCCACCCCCCCCGCCTGAGGAGGAAGGCGCCGATCGCGTCCCCAAGGTGGGCACCTGCTTTCTGGGGCCTTTGCTGATAGGGGGAACGGGCTGGAAGGCTTGTCCTGATTGGTTGGTGGAGACGAGGGGATTCGAACCCCTGACCCCCTGCGTGCAAATTTGATCCACACCGGTTCTCGTGGTGCATTCCAGTGCCAGAAAGTGTCGTTCCGTCTGGTTCCTGGCCTTGATCCGCTCCTCCACATGCTGGCCAAATCCGCCTAGTTCGGATGCACGCATTTGCAGGGCATTTGCAGGATTGGGCTTCCATTCCGGCCCGCGTCTTCGACCGGGCAAGGGCAGACCGAACGGTCAGTCTGGCCAGGGAAGTGGGTCCACTTCGTCGACGGCCCGTCTAAGCGATTCCTCCCGGGACCGGTTTCGTGGAAGCCGCAACCGCGTCGCGGGCCGCCCGGACGACCGCGTCGAGATCGAGTGCAGCCGCAGCATGACGGGCTGCCGCGAGCTCCTCGGGCGACAGCTCCGCCTCTAGGGCGGCGAGGGTGGGCTTGGCGACGAAACGGTACGTGGTGGGGAGACCCGGGTGGTTCAGCGCGAACGTGAGCACCTCGGCGGCGAGCCGCCCCTGGCCTTCTCGTGCCAGCAGGGCGCCGATCCCGCTGAGCGCATGCAGCGCGAGCGAATGGGCTTCCGCTGCCCGTGCGAGCTCGAGCGCGCGCAGGAGGTAGTCGCGCGCGCCCCCAAGGTCTCCGAGCGCGACGGCGGCAAATCCCATCCGGCAGAGTGCAGAAGTCACGCCCCACCGGTGGTTGACCTCGCCGAAGGCCTGGTAGCCGGCGCGCGCCAGGCGCATGGCCTCTGCGTAGTCGCCGAGAACGTACGCGCTCATGCTGGCGCGGCTCATCGCATACCCCTCGCCGGCGCGATCGCCCACGCGGGCAAAGGTCTCCTGGGCCTCCATGTGGCGCCGGAGTGCCTCGGCGTGGTGCCCCTCGGTATCGGCGAGCAGCCCGAGCTTGCTCAAGGAGTAGGCGATGAGCGGCAGGTGGCCGAGATCGCTCGAGACCGCGTAGCCCGTCTCGAACGCCTCCCGCGCACCGTCGAGGTCGCCGGCGAGCATCCGGGCCCAGCCGAGCCAGGCGAGTGCCTGCGCGCGGTCGAGTCGGTCGCCGATCGAGCCGGCGATATCGACGGCCTCCTCGAGGTAGGCGGAGGCCTGGCCGTATTCGTCGCGGTAGGCCGCGTTCGTGCCGAGAGTCACCAGGCATACGCTGAGCTCCCTGCTCGGGCCGGACTCCCGCAGCGCCGCCAGGCACTCCCGCGCCGTTTTGTCGACGGCCTCCTCGTACCCCAGCGCGCTCCTGAACAGCGACCCGTAAGTCAGGGCGCTCACGAGGGCGGGATCCCGGGACTCGGATGGACCACCCCCGCGTCCCCGGATGATCCCGGCCAGGTGCTCGAACGTGCCGACTCCCTCATTCCAGCCGTGCGCCCAGAAGAACACGTAGAGCGACCAGAGCACCTCTCTCGCTTCTTCGCTATTCCCGTGTGTCAACGCCCACTCGGCGGCGACCCGGAGGTTCTCGACGTCGCCGCGGAGCTCGTCGCGGGCCTCGAGCATCCGCCGGTCCTGGAGTGCATCGCTGCGTTCTGCGAGCATCCGCAGGTAGAAACGGGCGTGCCGCTCTCGTGCACGCTCCTGGGCCTCCGGCTCGCGGGCGAGTTGCTCTCCAGCGTATTGCCACAAGAGTTCGTGCAGCTCGAAGCGGCCGAGCTCGGAACGGCGCACCAGCGAGGTCCCCACCAGATCGAGGAGCAGCGTGAGGCTCGCGTCCGCCACTGCCATGGCCGCCTCACGGCCGAAGCTGCCGCGGAAGACCGCGAGGCGCTCGAAGGCACGCCGTTGCTCGTCGCTGAGCAGCCGCCACGACTGGTCGAACGCGGCGCGGAGGCTGCGGTGCCGCTCCGGTACGTCGCGCATTGAGGTCGCGAGGATGTCAAGGTTGCGTTGGATCTCGTCGGCGATCTCGGCGCACGAGAGGACCGCGACCCAGGCGGCTGCCAGCTCGATGCCCAGGGGCAGTCCATCCACGAGCCGGCAGATGCGTGCCGAGTGCGCTCGGTTCGTGGTGGAAAGCTCGAAGCCGGGGTGGACCTGCCGGGCCCGCTCCACGAAGAGCGCGAGCGCGCCCTCTTTCTCGGCCTGCCCGTTGCCCCCGTTCGTCGGCAGCCCCCCGACGTCGAGGATCCACTCGCTCTGCAGGTTGAGACGCTGGCGGGAGGTGGTCAGAAGCTCGACCTGCGGAGCGCGCTCGATGATCTTCGTCAGCAGGCCGCAGCCATCCAAGAGGTGCTCGAAGTTGTCCAGGACCAGGAGCGTCGAGCGCTCGCTCAGGTAGTCGAGCAGCTGGTCCTCTGCGGCGATGGGGCTGTGCGCGAAGTCGACAGAGAACTGGAGAGCGTCGGCGACGGCGGGCACCAGGAACTCGGCCGAGGCGACGGGGGCGAGGGGCACGAAGTGGACGCCGTGAGGGTGCCGCTCGATCCTGCGTCGCGCGGCTTCGAGCGCGAGGCGAGTCTTGCCCACGCCGCCGGGTCCGACCAGGGTGAGCAGCCGGCAGTCGGGGTCCCCGAGCAGGCGGTCGATCGCAGCCAACTCCTCCGTCCTGCCCACGAACGACGTCCGGGGAAAGGGCAGGTTCGTGCTGGCCGCGTCGAGCGTTCGCAGCGGCGGGAACTCCGAGGACAAGCCCTCGACCTGGAGCTGGAAGAGACGCTCAGGCGCGCTCAGGTCCTTGAGACGGTGCGGGCCGAGGTCGCGGACATCGGCGTCGACGAGCGCGCGCGTCGCCTGCGACATAAGCACCTGCCCGCCATGGCCGACGGCGGCGATCCGCGCCCCTTTGTGCACATCGAGCCCGACATAGCCCTCCTCCGTCAGCCGCGGCTCGCCGGTGTGGAGACCCATCCGCACCTTGATCGGGCCCGGCGCGAGCGCCTGCTGCGCCGCGGCCGCCGCCGCTACCGCGTCCGAAGCCCGCGCGAAGGCGACGAAGAATGCGTCACCCTGCGTGTCGACTTCGACGCCGTTGTGCGCCGCGAACACGTTGCGGAGCAGCCGGCGGTGTTCCTGGAGTGCCCCAGCGTACGCCTCCCCGAGCTGCCGCAGGAGTCTGGTCGACCCCTCGACGTCGGTGAAGAGGAACGTGACGACTCCAGCCGGGAGACTGCGCCTCATGGTCCAAGGATGCATCGCGCGAGCAGCCGCCGTCAATCAGACGATCTCCAGAGCGTAGGCAATCGCCGCGTCGAGCCCGAGTGCTCGTCCCTTTGCCCAGATCTCTCCGAAACGTCCTTCTCCGAGCAACGCGCGCGTGTCCGCGACGTGCTGCACGAATGTGCCGCGTATGAAGGGCGGGAGCGGGACACCGATCGTCTCGCGCAGGGTCTCGGCGGCGGAGAAGAGCGTCGCCGCCCGCTCCCCCTGCCCCTGCGCGGCGGCCACGGCGCCCAGACCCACGAGCGACGTGACGATCCCCCGCTTCTCCCCTACCTCCACCCGCAGGCGCAGGCTCTTCGCAAACAGCTCCGCTGCCTGCGGGAAGTCCTTCTGATACCAGGCGACAATCCCGAGATTGCTCAGGGCAAAGGCGGTACCCCACTTGTCTCCCAGTTCCTGGGCCAGGGCCAGCGTCTCTTCGAGCAGTTCCGTAGCCCGAGCGTAGTCCCCCAACTCCCGTTTCACCAGCCCCAGGTAGTTGAGCGCCATGGCCAACCGGTACTTGTCCCCGACCTGTCGAACTTGGGACACGACCTCTTCGAGGAGCGTGGATGCCCGCTCAAAATCACCCTTCGCGCGGGCCACGATCGCCAGCACGACACGAGCTTCCACTGCGCCCCACCAGTCACCCACCTCCTGGCTCAGCACGAGGCTTTCTTTTCCCAACTCCGCCGCCCGGTCGAAATTCTCCAGACGGCAGGCCTCCAAACCCATGATGTTGAGACAAGATACCTTGCCACGTTTGTCTCCTAATGCCTGGGTCAGGTCCAGGCTCTCCTCGCTCAGCGCGACGGCTCGAGCGTAGTCGCCCTGATAGGAAGCCAGGTACGCCGCGCCGATGATCACCTTCAGGCGGCTGGGTGTCGGCAATCCGGCAGTCTGGGCGATGGCTCCTTCCAGCCAAGTGCGCCCCTCGCCCCAGTAGCCGCGCACGTCCCAGAACCTCCAGAGTGCGCCGGCCAGTCGGAGCCAGTACTCAGCGTCGCCCCCGGCCGTCCTGCTCCATTCCAACGCCAGACGGAGATTGTCGTGCTCAATCTCCAACCGGTCGAGCCAGGCGCGCTGCCCCGGACCCTGCAGGTGACGTTCCGCCTGCTCCGCCAGCAGCAAGAACCAGTCGCGGTGTCGAGTCCTCGTCCGCTCCTCCTCGCCGGACTCCCGCAGCCGGTCCCGGGCATACTGACGAACCGTTTCGAGCAGCCGGTAGCGGGTAGACCCGTCCGGAATCTCCTCCACCTGTACCAGCGACCTGTCCACCAATCGGGCCAGCAGGTCAAGAACCTGGCCGCTGGCGAGGTCCGCGCCGGCGCAGATCGCCTCCGCCGCGTCCAGCGGCCACCCGCCGGCGAACACCGAGAGCCGCTGGAGCATCATGCGCTCCGCCTCAGGCAGCAGTTCGTAGCTCCAATCCATGGCGGCCTTCAGCGTCTGGTGGCGGGGCGCGGCCGTCCGTGCGCCTGCGGTCAGCAGCCGGAACCTGTCCGCCAGCCGCTCGGAGATCTGCTGAACCGACATCACCCTTGTCCTGGCCGCGGCCAGTTCGATGGCCAGCGGGATGCCGTCCAGCTGGTGGACGACCTGGGCGAGCGCGCCCGCGTTGTCCGCGGTTACCGCAAATCCGGGCTTGCCGAGCGACGCACGCTCGACAAAGAGGCGCACCGCGGCAGACTGCGCCAGCTGCTCCGAGGGTGGGGCGCCGCGGGGATCCGGAAGGCCGAGGGGAGGGACACCGTACGCGACCTCCCCGGGTACTCCGAGCGTGCTCTGGGCGGTGGCAAGAATCCGCAGTTGCGGGCAGGTCCGCAGCAGGTGGTCGACCAGTTGCGCGCATTCCGCGACCACGTGCTCGCAGTTGTCCATGAGCAGGAGCACGTGTTTGAACTGCAGGAACTCGGTGAGGATGGCGAGGAGCGGACGCTCATAATGCTCGCGCAGGCCCATCGACCCCGCGACCGTCTGAGGCACAAGCGCCGGATCGAGGAGTCCGGCAAACTCGGCCAGCCAGACGCCGGCGGGGAAATCATCAAGCAGGTCGGCGGCCACCTGGAGGGCGAGGCGTGTCTTCCCCGCACCGCCCACACCGGTGAGGGTGAGGAGCCTTGCGGTCGCCAGGAGGCTTCGGACTTCCGAGATCTCGCGTTCCCGGTCGATGAAGCTGGTGAGTTGCACCGGCAGGTTATTCGGGAAGGCATCAAGGGATCGGAGC
>LDXQ01000031.1:0-8551 GCA_001443485.1 Candidatus Sysuimicrobiota bacterium CSP1-3 | reverse complement strand
GCCCGCCGCGACGATTTGGTAGATCTGCTCCGGGCGCGCGAGGTCTCTCAGCCGGTGCTGGCCCAAATTCCGCAGCGTGATGCCGGCGGGGAGGGCGTCCTGCACGAGGTCGTACGTCGTGCGGAACACGAGGATCTGGCCACCATGACCGACCGCAAGGAGACGGGCGGCGCGGTTGAGCGTAGGGCCAACGTAGTCCCCATCGCGCTGTTCGGCCTCGCCGGTGTGCAAGGCCATCCGCACCCGCAGACCGCCGGGCAGCGCCCAGGGCTCTCGGGCCAGCGCGCGTTGCGCGTCGAGCGCGGCGGCCAGCGCGTCCGCAGCCGTCGGAAACGCCGCGTGGAACGCATCCCCCACGGTCTTGAAGACGTGGCCGCGGTGCTCGGTGATGGCGGCGCGCAGGAGATCGTCGTGCCGGCCGAGGGCGGCCCGCATCGCCTCGGCATGCTCCTCCCACAACCGGGTGCTACCCTCGATATCCGTGAAGAGAAAGGTCACCGTCCCCGTCGGCAACACGGCCATGGCCGGCCTCCTCAGACGCTCGCCCTGCTCAGGTTGTGGGGCGAATTTCGATGCCGACGGGTCATGTTTCCTGGCGGAGTCCCTTCAAGGCAGCGACGCCTTCAGCCGGCGCAGTCCTTCGTCGAGTCCCACCGTCGCTCGTAGCCCAGTTCCCGCCGCGCCTTCTCGATGGAGTACGCATGCGGGCGCAGGAGGAAATCCACCCCCGCGCGCAGCCGCCGGTCAGCCCCTGGCGAAACCGAGGGCGAGCGCGATCGCCTCGTCGGGGCCCATCGCCTGCCCTCGGGCCCAGGCTGCGGCGGCAGCCTCCGGGCCCATCGCCCTCCGCAGGCGCTCCCTGGTGCCATCCACCGCCGGCCTGTCCGCGGGCAGGACCGGCGCGCCGATGCTTTCCCGGATGGCTTCGGCCGCACCGAGCAACTGCGCTGACTCTGCAAACCGCTGCTGCGCGGTCAGCACCTGGCTCAGTCCTTCCAGGCACTGCGCCAGGGTCACCGCGTCAGCCTGATCCTTGACCACGGTCAGCGCCTCGCCCCACAGGGCAGCCGCCCGGTCGGCATCGCCGGCGTGCAGCGCCGCGAATCCGAGATCCCGCAGGGCGTACGCGGTGCCTCCTGTGTCCCGCAGCTTCCGCCACAGGGCCAGGCTCTCCTCGAGCATGGCCATGGCGCGGGCGGCATCGCCCTGGTGGTCAACGACCGAACCCAGGTGGACCAGCGCCCAGGCGATTCCCCAGATGTCACCGTGAGAGCGGGCGGTGGCCAGGCTCTCCTCCAGGAGCGCGGACGCGCGGATGAAGTCTCCCTCGTAGGCGGCGATCCGCCCCAGAATCGTCAGAGCGGCGGCTGCTCCCCAGTCGGCCCCGATGGCCCGAAACACCGACAGGCTCTCCTCCGCCATCGCCACGGCCGCTGGATTGCCCTGCAGGCGCCTGATCTCCGCCAGGATGCCGAGCGCGAGGGCAAGGCCCAGTGGGTCCTGCGTCCGGCGGGCCAGCGTGAGGCCCTCCTCGCCGCGGGCGCCCGCCTGCTCCAAATCGCCTTGGGCAAAAGCCAGCACGGCCGCGCCCGCGAGGGGGATGGTCCGCGCCGCGGGATCGACGTTGGGATCGGCGAGCGCGCGATCGAGCCACTCCCGTCCCTCTCGGTAGGGCCCGCGGATCAGCCAGAACCACCACATCGCGGCGGCGAAGCGCAGCCGCGCCTCTCCCCCACCGGGGACCGCGCCGCTCCACTGCATCGCGGCCCGCAGGTTGTCCCGCTCCCGCTCATGACGCTCCAGCCAGCGGAGCTGGTCCGGGCCGTGGAGTTCCAGGGCCGCCCGCTCCGCCCATACCAGGTGGAAGTCGCGGTGCTGCCGGCGCAGCTGCGGTTCCTCTCCCCCCTCGCGCAGCTTCTCGGCGCCGTACTGGCGGATGGTTTCCAGCAGCCAGTAGCGCGCCTCGGCGTCGGCGTCCCCCTCGACCGCGCTCATAACCAGCGACTTGTCCACCAGGTGCGTCAGCAGCTCCAGCACATCGGCTGCCGCCAATCCCTCACCCGAGCACACCGTCTCCGCCGCCTCCAGGCTCCACCCGCCCGCGAACACTGACAGCCGGCGCAGGAGGATGCGCTCCGGCTCGGAGAGCAAGTCGTACGACCAGTCCATCGCGGCCCGCAGCGTCTGATGCCGCGGCAGGGCCGTGCGGGCGCCGGTCGTCAACAGGCGAAATCGGTCGTCCAGGCGGGAGGCGATCTGCTCGACCGGAAGGACGCGCACACGGGAGGCGGCCATCTCGATGGCCAGAGGGATCCCGTCGAGGCGGTGCACGAGCTGCGCCACCGCCGGCGCATTCTTTGGCGTGACCCGGAAGGCGGGCTGTGCGCCGACCGCGCGCTCGATGAAAAGCTGGACCGCCTCAACCCCCGTCAGCTGCTCCAACGGCGGCAGGTGCAGGAGGTCGGGCAAGGAGAGTGAAGGCACGGCCCAGGCGATCTCCCCGGGCAGGCCGAGCGACTCTCGGCTTGTGGCCAGGATCCGCACCTCGCGACAGGCGCGCACCAGATGCTCCGCCAGGTCGGCGCACGCCGCGATCAGGTGCTCGCAGTTGTCCAGCACGATCAGCACGCGCCGGTTCCGCAGGGTGTCCAGCAGCGTGGCCAGGAAGGACCGCCCGGGCTGCTCGCGGATGTGCATGGCCGCGGCGACGGTTTGCGGCACCAGGTCGGGATCCGCCAGCGGTGCCAGCTCCACCAGCCAGACCCCATCGGGAAACTCCGCCAGCAGGTCGGCGGCAACCTCGATGGCCAGCCGAGTCTTCCCGACACCGCCCGCCCCGGTGAGCGTCAACAGGTGCGTCGCAGCCAGCAGTCGCTTGACCTCGGCGATCTCCCGGGTTCGGCCGATGAAGCTGGCCGGATGGCGCGGCAGGTTGTTGGGGTGCGCGGAGAGGGTCCGGAGCGGCGGGAACTCTGTAGGCAGGTCGGGGTGGACGAGCTGGTAGATCGTCTGCGGCTGCGGCAGGTCTTTGAGCCGGTGCTCCCCCAGGTCGATCAGGCTGGCCCTCGAGGGCAGCTCATCGCGGACCAGCGAGGCGGTCGTCTCGGAGAGCAGGATCTGCCCGCCATGTCCGGAGGCACAGATCCGCGCCGCCCGGTGGATGTCCATCCCGATGTACCCGCCGACAGCAGCGGCAGGTTCGCCCGTGTGCAGCCCCATTCGGACGAGTACCGATACCCCTTCCGGCCAGGGGTGCTTCAGGATGGCCCGCTGAGCGGACACGGCGCTGCCCGCCGCGTCACGGGCGCTCGGGAAGGCGGCAAAGAAGGCATCCCCCGGTGCATCAACCTCCTTGCCGCCGCCTTGCTCGACGGCCGCGCGAAGCAAACGCCGGCACTCCGCGAGCACTTCGGAGTAGCGTTCCCCCAGGTGCTGGAGGAGACGCGTGGACCCTTCGATGTCCGTAAAGAGCAGCGTCACTGTGCCAACGGGCAAGCGCGACATGGCCTCTCCGCCTTCAGCAGTGCAGGGCAACTTCGACAAGAGCCCGGCAATGGTCCTTGCTCGATTCAGGAGGGGTGACGCCGGACATGCGGGTGGTCGACTACCTCTCCGTCGTGTCGATTTCGCCGGGCTTCGTTCGTCGTTATAGTAGAGCGAGGATTCCCAGGCCGGTGGAGACCGTCCGGAAGCCTTTGCTCCCACTTGGAAACAAAGGAGGCGTGAACGATGCGATTCATGATGATTGTCAAGGCCAACCAGGACTCAGAAGCGGGCGTTCTTCCGACCGAAGAGCAGCTGGCCGCGATGGCCAAGTACAACGAAGAGCTGGTCAAGGCCGGGGTACTGCTCGCGGCGGAGGGGCTCCAGGCGAGCTCGAAGGGCGCGCGCGTCAGGTTCTCTGGAGCGAAGCGCACCGTCATCGACGGTCCCTTCACCGAGACGAAGGAGCTCATCGCCGGCTTCTGGCTGATCCAGGCGAAGTCGAGGGACGAAGCACTCGCCTGGGCCAAGCGCGTCCCCTTCGAGGAGGGCGAGATCGAGGTTCGCCAGGTCTTTGAGCTCGAGGATTTCGGCCCAAGCGAGGCCGTCGAACAGCACGTTCAGCTCAGGGAGCAGATCACGAAGACGTCCGCGCAGCCGTAGTCGCGGGGCGCTTCGGCTTGCCCTGGCGGGATCACTCGCCGTGACGATTGCTGGGACGCATCGCGCGATCGAGGCGGTCTGGAGGATCGAGTCGGCCAGGCTCATCGCCGGGCTCACGCGGATCGTACGCGACGTCGGACTGGCCGAGGATCTCGCGCAGGACGCGCTCGTCGTGGCGCTCGAGCGGTGGCCGGCCTCAGGCGTTCCGGACAACCCGGGGGCCTGGCTCATGGCCACCGCGAAACATCGGGCGATCGATCTGCTGCGCCGGAACGCGCGGCTGGAGCGCAAGCGTCAGGAACTCGGTCGCGAGCTCGAGGTCCACCTCGAGGCGGCCGCGTCGAACCTCGACGCCACGATCGACGATCCCGTCGGGGACGATCTCCTGCGCCTCATGTTCATCTGCTGTCACCCGGTGCTCTCGCCGGAGGCGCGCGTCGCGTTGACCCTTCGCCTGCTTGGCGGACTGACGACCGCCGAGATCGCGCGCGCCTTCCTCGTCCCGGAGGCGACCGTCGCCCAGCGAATCGTCCGGGCCAAGCGCACCCTCGCCGCGGCGCGTGTCCCCTTCGAGGTCCCCCGTGGTGCCGAGCTGACTGCGCGTCTCTCCTCGGTCCTTGAGGCGATCTACCTCGTCTTCAACGAAGGCTACGCGGCGACCGCCGGCGACACCTGGGTACGACCTGTGCTCTGCGAGGAGGCCGTCCGTCTCGGCCGTGTCCTGGCGGAGCTCGTTCCCAGCGAGTCAGACGTTCACGGCCTGGTCGCGCTCATGGAGATCCAGGCGTCACGCTTGCGGGCGCGAGTCGGACCATCGGGAGAGCCCATCCTGCTGCTCGACCAGGATCGCGCCCGCTGGGATCAGCTCCTCATCCGTCGTGGTCTCGCGGCGCTCGAGCGTGCCGAGGAACTCACCGGCGCGCTCGGCCCGTACGCCCTTCAGGCCGCGATCGCCGCCTGTCACGCCCGCGCCCGTACTCCGGAAGAGACAGACTGGGCGCGCATCGTGGCGCTCTACGATGCGCTCGCCCAGATCGCCCCGTCACCCGTTGTGGAGCTGAATCGCGGGGTCGCCGTCGCCATGGCCTTCGGCCCAGCCGCGGGCCTCGAGGTCGTCGATGCGCTGACCTCCGAGCCGCCGCTCAAAGCCTACCACCTACTACCGAGCGTACGCGGCGACCTGCTGGCGAGGCTCAACCGTTTCGATGAGGCCCGCGTAGAGTTCGAGCGTGCCGCATTGCTCACGCAAAACCCCCGGGAGCGGGAGCTGTTGCTCAAGCGCGCCGCCGCCTGCGCGCGCGGATCGCCGTCGCCGCGCCCGCGGTGACGGAAGCAGCATGTACCGATCACAGCGGTGGCCACGGTGGCGTGCACAATGTGCGGGTAAACGGGAGGTCAAAGAATGAGAAGACTCATCATGTGGAACCTGGTTACGCTTGATGGCTTCTTTGAAGGGCCGTTCAGTTGGGAAATTGACTGGCATGACTATGTCTGGGGCGAAGAGTTGGAGCAGTTCTCGATAGAGCAATCGAAGTCGGCTGACATGCTGTTGTTCGGTCGCGTGACGTATCAAGGCATGGCGGCCTACTGGGCTTCGGAGAAGGGCGAGATTGCCGACTTCATGAACAACATTCCTAAGATCGCCTTTTCACGAACGCTCGAGAGAGCCGAATGGAACAATACGCGGCTGGTCAAAGAGAACGCCGAGCAGGAAGTCGCGAGACTGAAGCAGCAGCCCGGCAAGGACCTGTTCATCTTCGGCAGCGCCAATCTCTCTTCGACGCTCACGGAGCATGGCCTGATTGATGAATACCGGCTCGGCCTCACTCCCGTCGTCCTGGGCGGTGGGAATCCCCTATTCAAAGCCAGTCCGACCAGGATGCGAATGGAGCTTGTCGAGGTGAGGCCGTTGAAGTCGGGCTGCGTTATCCTGCGCTACCAGCTCGAGAGAAAATAGCAGCGCCTGGGCTGCTCAGGGCCACCGGAATCGGCGGAGATGGTTATTGCCGCGCGCTCCGTTCTTCGTGAACGGCTTGCCAACAGTACCAGGCGGGCACCGTGCGGTAGGGCCGGAACCGTTCGCCCTCGACCTGGAGTTGCTTCGGTGTCGGGAGTTCCCGCAGTCCGTAGGCCAGCGAGTAGCCCTTGCGCACCCCATAGTCGTCGACTGGCCATACATCAAGCCGTCGGAGCTGGAAGATCAGGAACATCTCGGCGGTCCACCGTCCGATGCCACGGACGACCGAGAGGCGAGTTATGATCTCCTCGTCAGAGAACCTGCTGATGTGATCGAGCGGGACGGTCCCATCGGCGACCTTCGCGGCGAGGTCCCGAATTGAGGCGGCTTTGCTGCCCGAGAGCCCAGCGGTCCGAAGCCGCCGCTGGGGGAGAGCCAGGACCGCTTCGGGAGAGAGACCGCCGTCGAACAGCGCCACGAATCGTCGGTGGATGGCGGCCGCCGCGGCTCCAGCAAGCTGCTGGTACAGAATGCTCTCGGCCAGCGCCGCGAAGTGGTCGGTGCTCGGCCTGGGCAGGCGGAAAGGACCGGTCCGCTTGATGAGTTGGGCCATGACCCTGTCACGGCGGGCAACTTCGGCGGCCGCGGCTGAAAGGCTGATCCTCGGCACGTTCGTGTCCCCTCAGTCCGTCGGCTCGACTTGGTAGAGTTCGACGGCTTCCGCCAGGCCGGGCAAGCGCCGTCGACCAAGTCTGCGCAGGCGGATGCCAGTTGGTAACGATCCTCCGACGGCCCTCTTCGTCTCTGCGGAAATGACGGTCTGACCCCCATGAGCCGCCGAACAGACGCGCGCCACGGTGTGGACGGTCAAACCGATGTACCCGAATTCGGTGAGAGTTGGGCGGCCGCTATGGATCCCGACGCGGACCCGAACCGCAAGATCATCGGGCCAGGCTCGTTTACCGAGCGTTCGCTGAAGGGCCACTGCCGCTTCGATGGCCTCGGCGGCGCCCTGGAAGACCGCGAAGAACTCGTCCGCGCGGACGTCGACTTCGCGACCGCCTGCCCGCAAGACCGCCGCCCGCACGGCGGCTCGGACGCTCTTCAACAGACCGCGATAGCGGTTGGCCAGTCGGTGGAGGAGGGCGGTGGAGTTCTCAATATCAGTCATCAGGAGGGTGACGAACCCTTTGGGGAGCGGCGCAGAGGTTGCCTGTTTCCGTTCTGATTGCAGTTGGCCGGTAATGAAGCCGATGGGCAGAATGCCGTGCTTTTTCGCAGCGTTCAGAAGCCGTTTGCGGGCCCGCTCCCGGGCAGTATCGTCCTCAAAGGCGACCTGGTTGAACCGGGCAAGTGCATTCCGCACGTGCGCTTCGTCGTTGATGGGCAATCGCCGCTGGCCGCGAGAGTCGACGTAGGCGAAAGCGCTGTTGGGGAGACTCGCCCGTTTCCTGTTGCTGAGCTTTGGCATGTCCCAATCATAGCTGCGGGGGTCCGCTCTCGGGAGTGTGCCGCGAGAGCCTCGGTGCTGGCGGGTGCGGCTGGGCGGTAAGCGGGTTTAGCTAATGGAGACGAGGGGATTCGAACCCCTGACCCCCTGCGTGCATGTGAAACTGTCTCTCGTCAGGCCGTCGCGCCCGAAGAGCGGCATTCCGGGCGTCGGAAGGTCGGGGGAGGGAAAAACAGGCTCTTCTGCGGGCCGCCGGACACGTTCTGGCCTGAAAACCGGGCTGGACCCTCCAACGGAAGGTGGTCGGTAACCCGGAATGGAAATTCCGGGTCAGAAGGAGGCACTGCCAATGGATGCCCACATGTCTCGAGAGGACAGGCTGAGCGCACTTGCCCAGGAGGTCAGAGACACCCTTGCCCTGTCCGGCAACTGCGCGCAAACGTCATTCGCAGTGCTCCAGCACGAGTTCGGCCTCGACGGCGAGACGATCCTCAAAGCCCTCACACCTTTCCCCGGCATCGCCCTGCGGGGCGAAACGTGTGGTGCGGTGACCGGGTGCCTGATGGCAATTGGATTGGTCTACGGCAGGGATAAGCTAGATGACTGGAAAGGCTACATCGCGTCTCTTCCTCCATCGCGGAGATTCTGCCGGAGGTTTGAAGAGGCACATGGCAGCACGTCATGCGCCAAACTCCTCGAGGCCAAGCTTGGCCGCGGGTTCAATCTCGCTGATCGGGGCGAATCGCTCGAATACGTTGCTGTCGGCGGGCCACAGGCGTGCAGCGAAATCATTACAACTGCTGTTCAGACTGCCGCCGAAATCATCCGGAAGGAACGGCCGGGGGCTGAGCCGCGGCGTTCAGGACTACAGAGACGCACCCCGCTCCAGCCAGCTGTTCGGCTGCTGCTCGCCAGGGCTTACCTGCGCTTCTCGCAACTGCGGCGAACTCTCAGGGCCTAGGCTGCACAGGGATCAGGCCAGGTCTCACCAGCCCTTG
>LDXQ01000030.1 GCA_001443485.1 Candidatus Sysuimicrobiota bacterium CSP1-3 | reverse complement strand
AGACCCCTATGCCCAAAACCTATAATTACTAAACTTTAGAAAGGAATCGCCGGGCGGGCGTGGAAATCCGGCCAATGGCGGGGCCCCCCAATTCAACTGAATCGGGAGGGGTTGGCATGGCGCATAAAGTCCGCATGCTTCTTGCTGCTGTTTTGATCACGTTCGCGGTGCTCGGAACCGGGTGGACGGCCACAAATGTGCCGCCTGTATACCTCGCGGCCGAACCACCCGGTGGCAACGGAGGGTAGCCGGTTCGCAGGAGATTAGCCGAAAGATCGAACGACAGCGGGGGACCCGCCGTTTCTGCAGGACCTTCCGCCGCCGCCGTCGAAGTCACATTATCCATGGTCAAGCAACAGAAGACAATTGACACCGAGCGCGCGCGCTGGATCGTCGCCTTTGGACAGCGCCTCGAGCGCGCCCGGGGACGCATGGGGCTGACCCAGGCTGAATTGGCCGGGGCGGATCTCTCGAAGAGCTTCGTCAGCCTGCTGGAAACCGCCCGCTCCTATCCATCTGTGGAGACCCTGCTGCTGCTGGCCCGCCGAGCGGGGACGTCCGTGGCTGGGCTGCTCATGGATGCGGACGAGCTCCGTCTGGACACGGCGTTGAGCCTGCTCACGCTGGCGCGGGACGCAGTGTGGAACCGGCCGGCCTGGGCGGTCAATGCCAGTCGCGTGGCCGAAGAACTCGTCCCCGACATTCCTCTGTGGATGAAGGCGGAAGCGACGATCATCCGCGGCATCGCCGCGACGCTGGAGAACCGACTCTCCCAAGCGGAGAAACTCGCCCGCCAGGCCCAGGGGTACGCAGAGAAGGCAGGCTTCGTCCAGGGACAGGCGCATGCCCTGGCCTTGGTCGGCGACGTCGCGATGCTGCGGCGCGAGTTCTCCCATTCGCTCAACCTGCTCAGCCAGGCTGTGGCGCTGTACCGGCAGAGCGGGGCGCTGCGCAGTGAGTCCGGCATTAAAGCGCTGATCTGGCTAGGCTCAGCGTCAGTTTACTGCGGACGTCCCAAGTTCGCGCGCCGGACGTACGCTAAAGCGCGCACCCTAGCATCAAGGCTGAACCTGCGCGTGCTTGAGGGACAGGCTCTCTGGGGTCTGGGATACGTTGCCCAGGCCGAAGGGGATCTCCCCAAGGCCGGCCGGCTGCTCCAGGACGCTAAACGCGCGTTCGAGGACACTGAGGATCTGATCAACCTCAGCGAAATTCTAATGAACCTCGGCAGCCTGTACCGTGAGCAGGGGCGGCTTGATCAGGCTCTCGCCACAGTCCAGCAGTCTATTCGGATTATCGAGAAACTCGGCAACCTCCGGCGACGCAGCGCGGCCCACATGGATCTGGCCGGGATCTATCTTCAAATGGGCAACTTCGAGGAAGCGGAGAAGGCCGCGCAGCAGGCGTTGGACGACGCCGCGAAGGTCGATGACCGTAAACACCGCGCCATGGCCCTGGCGATCCTCGGTCGCGTCGCCGCCGCGCGGAAGGAGCGGAGCAAGGCCCTCCGCTACCTCCGTGAAGCCGCACGACAATTGAAGGCTCTGGGTCTGAAGGATCTGTGGTCCGAGGTCTCCCGCGACCTGGGGTTCCTGCTCAAGGGAGGCACGCTCGAGGCGGAGGCGGCGCTGTACCTGACCCAGGCGATCAACCCCGAGGCGCTGCTCGGTGGAGCCGCTGCGGTCCCGACCCGCGCGCCTGCCCGGCGGAGCCGTCCCGCCAGACGGAGCCGCTGACCCCGGACTTCGCGGCCCCGGGCCAGTAGGAAACTTCCCCCGCTACACCCGCGGTCTCGCTACACCCACGTGTGAGGAATCGACCATCGGTCGCATGCTCACGAGTCGATGTAGCGGGAGCGAACGGCCCCAGGGCAGGAATCTTCGGGTCTCTGTGCGGAATTTCAGCGGGTACAGCGGTGGAGGTGGAAGGCATGGCTGAGGTATTCCGCATGATCATCAACGGCAGGTCGGCGGACGCTCGCAGTGGCGAGACCTTCGAGGTACGCAACCCCGCCAACGTCGACGAAGTGGTAGGCGTTGTCGCGAAAGGCGATCGCGACGATGTGCGCGATGCGCTCCGGGCGGCCACCACGGCGCTGGAGTCCTCCTGGTGGCCCAGGATCTATGAGTCGCGACGCCGGGGCAAGGTGCTGCAGCGGTATGCCGCGCTGGTGGAAGAGCACAAGGACCGGCTGGCCCGGTTGCTCACGCGGGAACAGGGCAAGATCTACCGCGAGTCGGTGGGTGAACTGGACAGTCTGGTCAGCACCTTCGACTACTACGCGGGGTACGCCGGGAAGATCGCCGGCGAGGTCAAGTATGTCCGCGACGGCGACAGCGTGATCAAGGTGGAGACGCGCAAGCAGCCGATCGGCCTGTGTGCGGCGATCCTGCCCTTCAACTTCCCGGTCTCACTGTACGCCTGGAAGGTGGCGCCGGCGCTCATCGCCGGCAACGCGGTGCTGATCAAGCCGGCCAGCACGACGCCGCTGACGGACATCATGCTCACCTCACTGCTGCAGGAGGCGGGCGCCCCGCCGGGCATCGCCAGCATCGTCACCGGGCCGGCCTCCACGGTGGGCGACGAAATCCTGCGGCACCCGGCGGTGAAGCGCATCGCCTTCACCGGGTCGACGGAGGTCGGCCGGCTCGTGGCGCAGGCGGCCTCCCCCGCGCTGAAGCACGTCACCCTGGAACTGGGCGGCAGCGACCCCACGGTCGTCGCCACCGACGCGGACCTGGAGATGGCGACGGACACGATCGTGCGATTCGGCCGGTTCCGCAACGCCGGGCAGTCCTGTACCTCGGTGAAGCGCGTCTACGTCTTCGCCTCCATCTACGAACGGTTCGTCGACATGCTGGCCAAGACGACCGCGGCGCTGCGGGTGGGCGACGGCCTGGTGCCGGAGACGGACATGGGGCCGTTGAACAACGAACAGCAGCGGCTCGACGTGGAGCGCTTCGTCGCCGACGCCGTGACGCGCAAGGCCACGGTGGTCGCGGGCGGCCGGCGGCTGGAGGAGGGACCCTACGCCAAGGGCTTCTTCTTCCAGCCCACGGTCATCGTGGACGTGCCGGACGACGCCGCGCTGTGGCGCGACGAGTGCTTCGGCCCGGTCCTGCCGGTGATGCCGGTGCGGGATCTCGAGGAGGCGCTGGAGCGGGCCAACAGCACGCCCTTCGGGCTGGGCGCGGGGCTCTGGTCCAGCAGCGACCACACCATCGAGCGCTTCATCGAGGGGATCGAATCCGGGATCGTCTGGATCAACTACAAGCCGCTCAGCATCCCCGAGACGCCGTTTGGCGGCGTCAAGGACAGTGGCCACGGCCGGGAACTCGGGGCGGAGGGGTTGGCCGAGTACCTGGAGACGAAGTCCATCCGCAAGTACATCGGCAAAGCCTGAGGGCGGAACGCCCGGAAAACATGCGGACGGCCGCAGCGCGATGCTGCCGCCGTTTCGCGTTGCCGCGCGTCAGCGCAGGTGGTCGATAATGCGGTCGGGCACGATGAAGACGCTGACCCGGTTTGCCGGACGATCCGTAGGTGGGTAGGTGAACGGCTTCCCCCGATACCGCAGCGAGAGGCGATCGATGTCGCGCGCGCCGCGCTGCGGGTCGAAGCGCACCGCCCGGCCCTGGATCTCCACATAGGCGTACGGGTCGTTCTGGTCGACGATCGTCAGCGCGACGCGCGGGTTGGCTTCCATGTTGCGCAGTTTCGCTCGTCCCCGGCTGGTGTTGATCAGGATTTGACCGTCCTCCACGAGAAACCAGACCGGCGTGGCCTGCAGTCGGCCCGCAGGACCGACGGTCGCCAGCACGGCGACGTGCGGTTTCCCCAAGAACGCCCGCACGCGATCGGTGTAGCCGGCCGGCCGCTGTTCTGTGGGGCGGTCCGTTCCCGCCGCCGGCGTCACGGCCGGCGTTCGAAGTCCACCGTTACCCTGGTGCCGCCCGGGCTCAGGGTGATCACGACGCGCGAACCGACCTCCTGCACCCGGATGGCGGTGAGGACGATGTGGTCCACCGGCACGACCAGGCCGCTCGCGCGAATGGGCACAAGGTAGAAGATGCGGCCCTTCACCTTGGCGCCGGCCGGCGTATTCAGGCGGACGAGCTGGCCGGGTGGGATGCGCAGGCCGGGCTGGGCGAAGGCCAGGAAGAGGCCGCGGCGGTCGCGCAGGACGAAGAGGACGTAGCAGCGACCGGATTGGATGGCGATCCCGCCGGCGACGAGCCTCACGCCCGGGCAGTAGGTGGCCTGTTTCTCGGCCCGCGCCGCGGCGGCGGTATCGCCCGGCTCCGGACCGGCCAGAACCGGCGCGCCGATACCCGCGAACGTGACCAGCAGGGCGAGGGTCAGAGCGATGCGCGACAACGGTTTCATCAGACAATCCCTCCCATGGAGGCATCTCCCCAAGACTTCATCGTTTAGACTACGTTTTCCCGCCGCGGGTTGTTCGGCAATTTGACTCGGTGCGCCCGGTGCCCGCATATTGGAGGCACGATGCGTCCGTTTGGCTGAGCCTGACCGCTAGCACGTAGACAACCCCGGTTTCCTCATTCCCGTACTCCACGGGAGTGTCCCGATCTTCTTGCGGCCTTTCACGCAGCACCGGTGTGCCGCGCCGCCGTGCGCGGCCGGCGGCTCTTCCCTCGCGCCCCGCCGCATCCCCCTGCAGTGCACGCACCCTGCGGGGAGGGGGATGCAGAGGTGGATGCGGTAGATGGGGAGTGCCTACACGTGGTGCAGGGGAAGCGCATTGAGGTGGTGGACGGCCGGGAGCTGCGGCCGGCCGCGGCCGTTTGCGCGCGGGTCAACGCATCGATCCTGAACGATCCCGCGGTCGTGGCGCGACTGAGCCTGTCTGCCGCGGGGAAGCAGAGTCTAGAGGCCAGGCTGACGGCCGCCTACGCAGCCGCCGGAATCCAGGTGGCGATCACGCAGACCGACCTGGGCCTGGCCACTTCGTGGGCCCGACGGCTCGGCGCGGGCCGGCCGATGCGAGTCCTTGCCTCGACGGCACGGTCATCGCTCCGGGGGGAACGAATGGCCCCACGGAGGCGTTGAGGCGCTAAGATGGTACAAATACTCCCGGTCCAAGGTGCCCGATGAGGCGTAGGCCGCGCTCGCTCGCCGGTGTTCTGCTCGTCGTCGCTCTCCTGGCGGTCTTGACCGTCCAGCCGGCGCGCGCGCAGACACCGAACGGTCTGCAGCTCTTCACGGAGGTCTACCGGCTGGTCACGCAGGAGGCACTGGCGCCGCCGGCCCCGATCGTCCTGCTGCGCGCGGCCGCCGACGGGATGCAGCGGGCCCTGCGGTCGCAGGGTGTGGACCTGCGGACCGTCGAGTTAAGCGGGGTCGAGGCGCAGGACCTGCAGACGATGCAGGGGCTCTTGCGCCAGGCCATGGCCCTGGCTCCGCGCGGCTTTCCGCCGATGGAGGTCGCCTACGCCGCGATCAAGGCGATGGTCGAGGCGGTCGGCGACCGGAACACGGTCTTCCTCACACCCTTCGAACAGGCGCGGTTCAACGAGCAGCAACAGGAGCCGCCGCCGATTGTCGGCATCGGGGTGACGCTCAGCGAGCAGGGCGGGCGGGTGGTCATCACCAGCGTGGTGGAGGACTCTCCCGCCGCCCGCGGCGGGGTGCTGCCGCAGGACCTCATCATGTCCGTGAACGGGCAGCCCGCGGAGGGCCGGAACTTGTCCGACGTGCGGCAGATGATCGCCGGAGAAGAGGGTGGCGAAGTCGTCCTCGTGCTCTTCCGCCCCTCCACCGGAGAGACCCTCACCGTGCCGCTGTTCCGCGCCCGCATCGTGCAGCCGACGGCGAGCGCCCGGATGATTGGACCAGAGATCGGCTATCTGCGGCTGACCCAGTTCCGCGAGGGGTCCGCAGTGCAACTGGCGTCGCTGCTGCGGCAACTCCAGTCGGAGGGGGCCCGCGGGCTCATCCTCGACCTGCGCAACAACCCCGGGGGATTTCTCATCGAGTCGGTGGACATCGCCAGCCACTTTCTGCGCGGCGGTGTGGTCACCACCGTGCGCGGGACGCGCGACCGCACCACGACCTATCTGGTGCGACCGCGCGAACCGAAGTTCCTGGCCGACGTCGTCGTGCTGGTGAACCGCCGCAGTGCCAGCGCCTCCGAGGTGGTCGCCGGGGCGCTGCAGGACGCGGGGGTGCAGTTGATCGGGGAGCGCACGTTCGGCAAGGGCACGGTGCAGCTCGTCTATGAGTTCGACGACGGCAGCGGGCTGCGCCTGACGGTAGCCCGCTACCTCACCCGCAACGGGCGCGAGGTGGAGGGCGTGGGCCTCGTCCCGGACGTCGCGGTCCCCTTCGGCCTAGCTGTGGTCGGGACGCCCAGCGACCCGCAACTGCAGCGCGCGATGAACGTGGTCGCAGAGATGCTGCGCCGCGCCGCGCTGGCCGCGACGCGCTAGCGGCGCCGCACCTTCTGCGGCAGGCGCCGGCACCAGCTCCGGCCCGTCAGGGGGCGTTGGGCTCCGGGCCGACCTTCCCGCGATAGGCGTTGATGAACGCCACGATCTTCTGCTCGTCGAACGTCTGCAGCTTGAGCAACCGCCCCCAGGCCGCCACCGCGAGGGGGGCGTCGTTCTGTGGCCGCGGCGTGACGATCACCTTGGTGGAGTAGCGGCGGGCCACCTGAGCGAGTTTCGCCGCCAGCTCGGTGTCATTGGGATCCTTGTAGGAGATCCAGATGCCGCCGTGCTCCAGGTTGTGAATGACCAGTTCGTCCGGCACCGGCTGCGTGTACACGTCCCACTTCGCCTCGCTCCCGTAATGCTCGCCGGACGTGGGCGGGTTACTGGAATAGCCGGTGCCTTTCGTGCCCACCGGGATGTGCGGGTTCCCGACCTCCCGCACCCGCTCACCGGGCGGTGCCTCGATCTTCCGGCCCATCACCGTCGCGGCCTGCTGCCCCAGCCCACCGCTCCAGGCCAGGAGTGCAAAGACCCCCACCGCGATCACCGCGCCCACCCCGCTCCAGATGAGCGTGCGCTGCCGGCGGCGCAGCGCCGCCGCCCGCCGCTCTGCTTCCCGCCGCTGCTCGCGGGCCGTCCGTCGCTGCTCCGCCTTCGCCCGGTCCTTTTTGGCCATCCTTGCCTCCTCTGAAGATATCGCGTACGGTATCCCTAGCCTCCATGATTGTGCGGTCGGCCGTCAAGCGCAGCACTTACGTGGACTCCGTTACTCTGATGCTGGTGCAGAAGGAAGTGCGTCAGCAGCCGGGGGTGACGGAAGCCGGCCTGGTCGTCGCCACCGACGCCAACCGCACGCTGCTGCGGGACGCGGGTCTGCTTAGCCCGGAAGCGGAGGCGGCCGGCCCCGATGATCTCGTCATCAGCGTGAGCGGCACCTCCGATAACGTCGTGGCCGCGGCGCTGGCCCTCGCCGAGCAACTGCTCACTCAGCGACGGCACCCGACTGCGGCCGGCGAGTATCGCCCCCGCACGATCGCCGCCGCCCGCCGCATGCTGCCCGACGCCACGATCGCCGCGATCTCCGTGCCCGGCCGATTTGCCGCCGCCGTCGCCCGCGACGTGCTGCAAGAGGGACTGCACGTCTTTCTCTTCAGCGACAACGTCCCCCTGGAAGATGAACTGGCGCTGAAGCGGATGGCCGCCGAGCGCGGCCGCCTGTTGATGGGACCCGACTGCGGCACCGCCCTGGTCGGCGGCGTCGGCCTGGGGTTTGCCAACAAGGTGCGCCGGGGCAGCGTTGGTATCGTCGCCGCCGCGGGCACGGGGCTGCAGGAGGTGAGCACGCTGATCCACCGCTTCGGCGGGGGAGTCAGCCAGGGCATCGGCACAGGGGGGCGGGACGTCTCGCAGGCCGTGGGCGGGATGACGATGCTCCAGGGGCTCGCCGCCCTGGCCGCGGATCCCGAGACGACGGTGCTTGTCCTGGTGGCCAAGCCGCCGCATCCCGGCGTGGCGGCCCGCATCCTCGGAGCGGCGCAGCGGGCGGGGAAGCCGGTGGTCGCCTGTTTCGTCGGCAGCCGGGTGGCGTCGCGCGGGCGCGTCGTCGGCGCGGGCACGCTGGAGGATGCGGCGCTGACCGCCGTCCGCCTGGCCGTGGGACGCACCGGCGAACCGCCCCCGTCGCTGGCCCTCCCCGCACAGGAGGCGGCGCGGCTGGCTCCCGGGCAGCGTAATCTGCGCGGCCTGTACAGCGGGGGCACGTTGTGCGCCGAGGCGCAGGGGCTGCTGCGCGGCTACGTCGGGCACGTGCGGTCCAACGCGCCGCTCGATCCCGCGGATGCGACCGACGGCCTCGCCCCCAGCAGCGGACATACCGTGCTGGATCTGGGCGGAGAAGAATTCACCCAGGGGCGTCTCCACCCCATGATCGATCCGACGCTGCGGCTGCAGCGTCTGGCCCAGGAGGCGGAGGATCCCGAGGTGGGCGTGGTGCTGCTGGATGTCGTCCTTGGCTTCGGCGCCGACCGTGATCCGGCGCAGACGCTGGCGCCGGCCATCGCCCAGGCCCGCCAGCAGGCGCTGGCCGCCGGGCGCTACCTCTGTGTGATCGGCGCGCTCTGCGGGACCGAGGAGGACCCGCAGGAATACCGCGACCAGCAGGAGATGCTGGTCGCGGCGGGGATGCTGGTGGAGAGCAGCAACGCCCGCGCCGCGCGCCTGGCCGGCCGCATTCTGGCGGGCCGCGGGGCGAAAAGCGAGGAGCGCGCGTCACCCCTCCTTGAAGTCACGCCGCAGGACGTGGACCTGCCCGACGCGGCGGAGGTCGTCCGTCTGCTGCACGCGCCGCCGCAGGTGATCAACGTGGGCCTGGAACTCTTCGCCGAGAGCCTGCGCGAGCAGCGGATCCCCGTCGTCGATCTGGACTGGCGTCCCCCCGCCGGCGGCAAAAAGCACCTGCTCGAACTCCTCAATAAACTGGAAGCGTGACGTTCGTTACACGCGCCTGCCGGACTGCGGGTAGACGCCGGTCCCGGCCGCCAGGAGTCGTCCCGATCGTCCACGAATCACTGAGCCTAATACAGCCAGGCTCTCTATCTAAGGAGGTGGGGCACGTGCGCAGGAATGCCGCGTGGGGCGGCGCTCCCTGGCGGGCGGTGGCGCTGCTGGGTCTTTTGCTGGCGCTCGCCGTCGGGCCCGCTGGGCCGGTGGGGGCGCAGCAGCCGCGCTCGGGGGGAACCCTGAACTACATCGTCGAGGCCGAGCCGCCGTCCTTCGACGCACACCGCGAGACGACCTTCGCGATGCTCCATCCCATCCGGCCGCACTACAACCTGCTCGTCAAGTTTGATCTGCAAAATTACCCGAAAGTCGTTGGCGATCTGGCGGCGTCCTGGACGATCTCCAAGGACGGCCTGACCTACACCTTCAAGGTCCGCCAGGGCGTGAAGTTTCACGACGGTTCCACGCTGACCTCAGCGGATGTCAAGGCCAGCTACGACAAGATCATCTTTCCGCCGGAGGGCGTGATCAGCGCCCGCCAGACGACTTATCACATGGTGAAGACCGTCACCGCGCCGGATCCGCAGACCGTGGTCTTCCAGCTGAAGTTCGCCTCGCCGGGGTTCCTGGAGAACCTGGCCTCGCCCTTCAACTGGATCTACAAGGCGGAGATCCTGGCGCGCGACCCGCGCTTCTACGAGCGTAACATCATGGGCACCGGCCCCTTCCGCTTCGGGGAGTACGTGCGCGGCTCGCACTGGGCGGGGCGACGGAATCCGGACTACTTTGTCCAGGGGCGCCCCTACCTGGATGGTTACCGGGCGCTCTTCATCGGCAGCCCGGCGGCCCAGGTCGCGGCCATCCGCAGCGGCCAGGCGCACATGACATTCCGCGGGGTCGCGCCGGCGCAGCGGGATGAACTCACCACTTCCCTGGGCGACAGGATCGTCATCCAGGAGGGACCATGGCTGTGCAACAACATTGTCATCTTCAACATCAAGAAGAAGCCTTTCGACGACATCCGCGTCCGGAAGGCGGTTACGCTGGGCATCGACCGTTGGGGCGGCAGCAAGGCGCTCTCCCTGATCGCCTTCCTCGGCCCGGTGGGCGGGATCATGCGGCCCGCGTCGCCGTTCGCGATGAAGACCGACGAACTGGCTAAGCTCGCCGGCTATAACCGGAATATTCGTGCGGCGCGTGAGGAGGCGCGGAAACTCCTGCGCGAGGCCGGTATCCCTGAGGGCTTCTCCTTCACCCTGCAGAACCGGAACGTCCAGATGCCCTACGAGCCCGTGGGCGTTTTCCTGGTGGACCAGTGGCGGCAGATCGGGTTGAACGTGCGGCATGTCCAGTCGGAGACCGGGCCGTATCTGGCCAACTTCCGCGCGGGGAACTTCGAGGCGGGCGTGGACTTCAGCTGCGACTTCGTCGACGACCCCGACGTGCAGCTGGCCAAGTTCCTCTCCGCCGACCTCAGCGCCGTGAACTACGGCGGGTACACCGACCGGCAGCTGGACCTCTGGTACTTCCAGCAGGCCCGCACCAGCGACAAGGCGAAGCGCGCGCAGATCGTGCACCAGTTCGAGAAGCGGGTCCTCTCGGACCAGATCTACGCGATCTACGTCCTGTGGTGGGCCCGCATCGTGCCGCACTGGCGGCAGGTGCGAGGGTACAAGATCAGCATCGCGCACCACCTCGATCCGGATTTGCAGGACATCTGGCTATCGGAGTAGACCACGCGACGCAGCGCCGGCAGCGGGGCGGCCCGGGTCACCCGGCCGCCCCCTCCCGTCTCGTACCCGGAACGCCTCACGCGATGAGCGCCGCGCCGTCGTGACCGTTCCACCCAGGCGATGAGCCGATACGTTGTCACGCGGTTCCTGTTGATGATCCCCACGCTGCTGGCGGTGGCGGTGCTCATCTTCCTGCTCGTCCGCGTCGTCCCGGGCGACATCGTGGAACTGCGCCTGGTGTCGGGCGGCACCTACGTCACCAAGGACGTGATTCAGGCGGAGCGGGCCCGCCTCGGCCTGAACAAGCCTATCTGGAACCAGTTCGTGGACTGGATGGTCGGGCTCGTCCGGCTCGACTTCGGCGTCTCCATGTGGAGCGGCGACAAGATCACCCACGAGATCGCCATCCGCCTGCAGTTGAGTCTGGAGTTGGCGATCCTGGCCACGATTATCGCCACCGTGCTGGCCATCCCCTTGGGCACGCTCGCCGCGGTGCGCCGGGGGACGTGGATTGACCAGGCCGTGCAGCTCTTCAGCGTGGCCGGGCTGGCGGTGCCGTCCTTCTGGCTGGGAATTCTGATGATCCTCTTCTTCCTGACGTACTTCGACTGGTTGCCCCCGCTGACGTTCACGCCGCTGTGGCAGAATCCCGCGGCCAATCTGGCGCAGTTGATCTGGCCGGCGCTGGCCGTGGGCTACCGCTACTCCGCCGTGGCCGCGCGGATGACCCGCTCCGCCATGCTGGAGGTGCTGCGGGAGGACTACATCCGCACCGCCTGGTCGAAGGGACTGAATCGGCCCGTGATCCTCTGGCGGCACGCCCTGCGCAACGCCCTGCTGCCGGTGACCACGGTGATCGGTCTGGAGTTCGCCTTCCTCATCGGCGGGCTGGTGGTGACGGAGCAGGTCTTCAACCTGAACGGGATCGGCAAGCTCATCGTGGACGCGATCAGCCACCGCGACTATACGCTGATCCAGGGATTGATGCTGCTGGTGGCGGCCGGCTACATCCTGGCGAACTTCATCGTCGACATCGTCTATGCGTGGCTCGATCCGCGGATCTCCTATGGCTAGCCAGGCCCGCTGATGGCGCGACCGGTGGCCGTCGACACAGTGAGCGCGGCGGTCCTGCCGCTGGCGGCGGTGCGACCGCACCCGCTACGCCGCTTCGCCCGCCGCTATCCGCTGGGGGCGGCGGGAACCTTCTTGATCGTGGCGATGCTGCTGCTGGGCATCTTCGCCAACCGCGTTGCCCCGTACGACCCGGTGGCCGCCGACTTCGGCGCGATGTTCATCCGCCCCGGTCCCGGCCACTGGTTCGGCACCGACGCCTTCGGGCGGGACGTGCTCAGCCGGCTCCTCTTCGGCGCCCGCACCGCGCTGGTGATCGGCTTCGCCTCCTCGATCATTGGGGCGACGATCGGCGCCGTCGTCGGCGTGATCAGCGCCTACTTCGGGGGGACGACCGACCTGGTGCTGCAGCGGCTGGTGGACATCCTGATCTCGTTTCCGATCATCATCCTGGCGATGGCCATCGTGGCCATCCTGGGCACCGGCACGATCAACCTCATCGTGGCGATCGCGCTTTCCTTCATCCCGCGCGCCGAGCGCGTCGTGCGCGCCAGTGCCCTGGCGATTCGCGCCACGGTCTACGTGGAGGCGGCGCGGGCCATCGGCGCGGGGCACTGGCGGATCATCTTCCGCCACATGGCCCCCAACGTCGGGGCGCCCTACCTGGTGATGCTGACGGCGTTCCTGGGACAGGCGATCCTGCTGGAGGCCTCGCTCTCCTTCCTCGGGCTGGGCGTAAGCGAACCCACGCCGGCCTGGGGGTTGATGCTGAGCGGCGCGGCCGTGAACTTTGCCCGGCAGGCGCCCTGGATGGCCATCTTTCCCGGGTTGGCCATCAGCATCGCGGTCCTGGCTTTCAACGTGCTGGGCGACGCCCTGCGCGATGCGCTCGACCCCCGGTTGCGGACCTAGCGTCTAGCGCACGATCGTGATCCGGCCCTCCACGCGGGGGCTGATCGTGCGCAGCCGCTGAATCGCCTCGATCACCGCGGTGACCATCAGCGGGCCGCCCGCGGGGTTGATCAGCACTTCACCGCCGGCCAGCATGCTGTAGCCGTCGCCGCCCCGCAGCATGAAGTCGTTGGTCGCGAGCGTGTAGATCGCCGCGTCGTTGATCGGCTGATCCCCGACCCGAACTTCGGTCACGCGGGAGCCCACGGGGCGCGTGGGGTTGAACGTATACCGCAGCCCGCTCACCTGGGGGAAGCGCCCGCCCACCTGCTCCCACTGGCTGACGCCGTTCTCCAGGGCCTGCCGGACGGCCGCGCCCGAGACCGCCACTTTCACGATGAGGTTGCCGAAGGGCAGCCAGGCGAAGACGTCTTTCCTCGCGATGCGGCCCGCCGGGAAGAGGGCGTTGGTGCGGATGCCGCCGCCGTTGGTCATGGCTAGGTCGGCCTGCACAGCGGCCCGCATCACGTCGGCGATGAAGTTGCCCAGGTTGGATTCCTGCTGGCGCACCGTGGAGTTGCGCGCGTCGAGAGCGGCCGTGGTCTCACCGACCACTACGTCCAGCTCCTTGCTCAACTGGTCGGTGTAGCGCTTGATCAGGCTGGCCATCGCCGGGTCGGCGGGGATCTGGTCGGTGATGGTGATGAGCTCGTGCTTCGCGCTGCGCGACCCGTCCAGGGCGAGGCGTGTCACGCCCAGCCACTTCGCGTCGGACCCGGCCTTGGCGATCAGCCGGCCGCCCACCGTCGCCGTCAGCGGGTCGTGTTCGTGCCCGCCGATGACCAGGTCGATCTCCGGCACCTGGCGCAGCAGTTCCTGATCGTCCTGCACGCGCATGTGGGTGAGGGCGATGATTACCCGCGCCCCGTCGCGGCGCAGGATCGGGACGATCGCTTTGGCCACGGCCACCGGGTCGCCGAAGGTGGTCGTGCCGGGGGAGGAGGAGGTGGCGGTCTCCTCCGTCAGCAGCCCGACGACGCCGATGGTGACGCCACCGACATTGAGGATCAGCCACGGGCGGGTGCCGGGGAACGGCCGCAGGCCCGGAGTGAACGTGTTGCTGGCCACCCAGGGGAAGCGGGACTCGCTGATGCGCCTGATCAGTTCCGCCGGGCCGTAATCGAACTCGTGGTTGCCCAGGCTCGCCGCGTCCACCGCGAGCAGGTTCAGGCCGGCGATTAGCTGGGCGCCTTTGAAGACGGAGGACTCGACCGACGGCGAGATCAGGTCCCCAGCGAACAGCAGCAGCGTCGGCTGCTCTTTGGCGCGGACCTGTTTGACCGCCGTGGCCAGGCGGTCCAGGCCGCCGGCCTTCCCGCCATCCACGGCCGTGAGCTGGTAGTCGTCATTGAAGTGGAGGATGGTCAGGACGGCGGGCTGTCCTGCGGTCGGCGCGACCGCCAGCAGCAGGACGAGCAGAACAGCAGAAAGCAATGCGCGGACACGCGCGGCTGTCTTCATCGGGTGGCTCCTTCTACCGGGAGAATCTCGGACGGGATCACGTGGCTGAGTCTGTCTTCGTGCGGCGGAGTGCGTTCCCTGCGTGCCGACGCTACCGCGGGGGCGCGATGGTGATAGGTGCGTTGAAATCGCCGGCACGCAGCGTCATATAGTGGGCGCCGGCGACCATCAGGAGACGGTGGACCCGGCCGCTGGAGGTGCCGATCCACGCGGCAAACGAGGCGGATCCGCCGGACAATTGCCACAGCACGACCTGACAGTCTTCGGGCTCGCAGCGGTCTCGGCGCCCCAGCATGACGCGTTCGGCGTCGCGCATGTACAGCAGCGGGCCCTCGAGGGTCAGGGCCTGGGGGAGCGTGTCGCGCTCCCAATCGCCGGGGCCGGTGCGCGTGTACCGGGTCGTGCCGATGATGACCGCCTCGTTGCCCGCGGAGGTGCGGTAGCGGAGGCGGTTCGGCGGCACCAGGTCATAGTCGGCGACCACGACGTTTCCCTTGCCGTCGGTCAACTGCTCGGTCTCCCGCCAGCCGCGCAGCGCTCTGGTGGCGCGGCGGGCCCGGTCCAGGAGGGCCTGGGCGGCGGGATCGGACGCGCGGGGCGGCCCCTTCCCCAGGAGCAGCGGGAAGGCGGTGGAGACGTCGAGGCGCCCCCGGCGGCGGACCACCACCTCGAGTTCCCACCAGCCAGGGAGCGCGAGTTCGCCACCCGCGGCCGCGTACCGGCCGGCGCCCGGCTGCAGCGTGACGGTGACCGGCGCGAGATCCTCGTCGAGTTTCTTCAACCGCAGCAGGAGGCGGACGCCCGGGCCGGCCGGGATCTGGTCGCCGGCGGCGGTCGCCTCCACCTCATAGCGGTTCCAGCCCGGTTGGGCCGGCGTGATCGTCAGGCGGACTTTCGCGCCGCCGGCGATGCCGGCCAGCACCAGCGGTTCACGTGCCGCCACAGGCAGAGTAACGCGCGCGGGCGGGGTGATCGTCAGCGCGGCGACGACCAGGAGGATCAGTACGCCCAGCCCGATCTCGCCGGTGACGACCCGCAGCAGCCGTCGGAGCACCGGATTCCCAGCGGCGGGGTCGGCGGCGAGGCGCGGCCGCAGGATGAAGTGGTTGATCGCCCCCAGCAGGACGAGCGGGACGATCAGCAGGCCCTTCAGCGCCAGCGTCCGTCCGTAGGCCGTGACCGCCAGGGCGCGCAGCCCGGGGACGTGCAACCACGAACTGTACAGGCCGGTCACCAGTAAGACGCCCAAACAGACAGCGGCAACGTTGGAGAACCGCCGCCCGAGCCCGGGGAGCACGGCCTGCGAGGTCGGGGTTGAGGTCTCGCGCGCCCTCAGCTGCGGGGTTCCGCGCAGGCTTCGCAGGGTCAGCAGCAGCGCGGCCAGCCCGCCGACCCACAGAGCCGCCGCCAAGAGGTGCAGCCAGTCGGCGATTGCGGCCGGCCATCCGCCGCCGGAGGCGTGTGCGGTGATGGTGAAGCCGGCGAGGAGACCGGCGGCGGCGACCGCGGAGATCCAGTCCACCGCTGGAGGCCGGCGGACCGCGTTGACCAGGGCGACGGCGGAGGCGACGACCACGATCAGGACCAGGTGGAGACCGTGAATCGAACTCGTCAGACTGGCCGGGCCGCGGAAGAGGGCGGCGAGCCCCGCCAGCCCGATGACCAGCATCAGGCCGCCCGAGCGGACGATGCGACCCCATCGGGACGGCGGTAGCAGGAGGAGGACGGTGAAGGGGATGATGATCAGGATGCTCCATCCCACTTTCGTGTCCAGCAGCAGCGGCCCGAGGAGCCCACGCGGCAGCGCCCGGAGAAGCGGCATCTCCATAAGCGACGTGGCAGTTAGGGCGAACCCGCCAATTGCGCTGATGAGCAGGAGAAGGGCGGCCGAGACCTGGAGACGGCGCAGCCGCGGCGTGGTTGTCGCGCGAACCGTCGCGGCGATCTCCGCGTCGGTGCCGCGCAGCGCCTGATGCAGTACGACGGCCTGGAAGAAGATGTTCCCCGCAAGCACGATGGCTCCAAGGAAGGCCGCCCAGCGCACGGCCACGGTGCCCGGCGCGGGCGGCGCCGGCTCTGAGCCACCCAACCCGGTGGGTACGGCCTGACCCACGGCGAAGACGAAGGCTCCGCTAGTGGTGTGTCCGTCGACGGCAGAGAGGACCCGCCAGCGGACGGTGTAGAGCCCGCTGCTCAGGTCAGCGACGGGAATCTGCAGGACGCGGCGGTCCGCCGACAGCGCGGCGTCTCGCGAGACGCGCCGTCCCTGGTCGTCAGTGACCGTCGCCGAAGTGAACGCCGGATCAACGGGCTCGCTGAACCACAGGACGACCTGCCGGGGCGGCACATCGACCGAGGCGCTGGAGACGGGATCCGACCGCTCCAGGGTGCCGTGCGCGGTGGCCGGGGGTAGGGCCAGCGCCAGCCAGAGCAGGGCGGCGAGCACGAGAGCTGCGGAGAGGATCGAGCGGAGCCGGCGGGCGGGCATGGAGCGCGGCGGTTACGGCCTCACGATGAACTGGTAACTTCCCTGTGTCACGGCGAGGTCATCTGCCGAGGCGGCACGCCAGCGCACCGTGTACGTCCCGGCCCGGAGAGGCCGCAGCGCGGCAACCATAGATCGGCGAGAGAGATCGTTGAGATCAACGCCGCCCATTCCGGCGACGGCCGACACGCCGCGCGGGCCCCATACCGTCAGGCTACTCAGGGAGGGTTCGAGTTCTTCACTGAACCAGAGACGCACCGCCGCGGGCACAGCGCCGAGCACGCTGCCCGGTTCGGGAATGGCCGTGACCAGTTTCGCGTGCGCGGTGGCGTGCTGAGTTGTGAAGAGCCCGCTGAGCGCCGCCACGATGCTGGCGAGCAACAGAAATCTCACCGCCTGGTGCTTTCGCCGGCGATGGCCTGAACGATATCGCGAATCTGCCCGCTGTGGCTTCCGAGGTCGATGTCCACCCGCTGAACCCGAATGATCTCCTTCGGATCAATGATAACGAAACCCACGAGCCCTCCCATAGGCCGGCCGTCACCCGGCAGGTCAAGACGCCTCAGCGCGGCCACCCCCAATCCCGGGAGCCACATGGTAACCGTGCACTGCGGCGTCTCTTGGACCGCATCATCCTCAGGAAGTCATCTGGGCCTCGCGCAGGGCGGCGCGGCCCTCGCGGACTTTCTGGAAGAAGGCAGGATCCTCTTTCAGCGCCAGCTGGCGCGGGCGGGGCAGATCCACCCGCACCTCCGTGACGATGCTGGACCTCGTCCGAGGCGAGACGCCCCGGCTCATCACGACCACCCGGTCGGCGAGGAAGACGGCCTCTTCGATCGAGTGCGTGACGAAGACGATGGTCAACCCCCGGTCCTCATAGAGGCGTAGAAGTTCCAGGTTCATGCGGTCGCGGGTGATTTCGTCGAGGGCGCCGAAGGGCTCGTCCATCAGGAGGACGCGCGGGTCCAGCGTCAGCGCCCGGGCGATGGCGACGCGCTGCTGCATCCCTCCCGACAGTTTGTCGGGGTAGTAGTGGGCGAAGGCCTCCAGCTCCACGGTGCGCAGCAGTTGCCCGACGGTCGGCAGGTAGCCGCGCCGCCGGCCGCGCCAGAACCACCAGCGAGGGTCGCGCAGCCGCAGCGGCAGAAGCACGTTCCCCTCCGTCGTCAGCCATTCGAACAGGACCGGCTGCTGGAAGATGACGCTGCTCACCCCCGCCCGCACGGCCTCGCGGGGGGGACGCCCGTCCACGTCAATCGTCCCGCCCGTGGGGTCGCGGAGGCCGGCCAGCAGAAAGAGCACGGTGGTCTTCCCGCAGCCGGAGGGCCCGATGACGGAGACGAACTCGCCGGGGGCGACCGCCAGGGTGAAGTTGGTGACCACGTCCAGGATCTGTTCCGTCCCCCGCCGGCCGAAGAGTCCGGGCAGCCGCACAATCTCATAGGTCTTGGAGACCCGTTCCATGCGGATGATCGGGCCCGGGGTGGTGGTTGGCGAGGACGACGGAGTCATCGGTGAGCTGAGGAGTGAAGTGACGGCGGGGTCGGGAGCGAGTGAGCCTTTCGAGCAGCCAGACCCCGCCGTCCTTCACACCTAGGGCTTCACACCACTGGCAAACTTCGTCGAGTACGCCGCGGTGATCTTCGCGCCCTTCAGCAACCCGGCCCGCGCCAGATCCTTCCCCAGCTGCTCCCAGGCCGCGGGGTCCACGTAGCCGAGGCCGTTCGTCTTGGTCGCGGCGGTCACCATGATCGAGAACAGGAAGTCCATGCCCGCGATTTCGTGGGCCTTGTCCAGGTTCTTGTTGTACTTGAAGAGGATGTCGGCGGCCTCCTGCCGGTTGGCGAAGGCATACTGGAACCCCTGATAGTGGCCGGCGACGAACTGCTGGATCACCTGCGGGTACTTCCGGATGATCTCCTCGGTGGTGAAGAGGACATTTTCCGGCCACTTCATCCCGAAGTCGTCGGCGTAGGAGTAGACGTAGTACTTCTCCTTGACCTCCCGCTTGGCCACCAGCACCTCGTTGTAGCCCATGGCGTGGGCAAACTGGACTTTCTTCTGCATCCACGCCCCGATGGTGGCCGGGTCGCCCTGTTGGTTGACGACCTTGATGCGCGCCGCCCAGTCCGGACCGATCATCGCCTTGATCTGCTTGTCGTAGCCGATCCAGGTGGCCACCGTGCCCTTGACGTCGCGCGGTGACTTCAGCGGCACCCAGGAGAGCAGGTGGATCGCCGACTTCTGGAAGTCATGAGCCACGACCACCAGCGGCAGCTTCTGCTTCTCCCGCGCCTCCAGGATGTTGTACGGGTAATCCACGCCGAGCACGATCTCGCCGGCCCGGGCCTTGGCCATGACGCGGTCGATGGGCGACAGCCCCGGTCCGCCGCCGATCACCGTGACCTGGAGGTTGCCGAAGAACCCCTTCTCCACCCCGACGGGGTCCCCCATGGACTCGTTGTGGATAAACCAGGCCTCGATCACCGAGACCCTCGGCCCCTGCGCGGCCACGCCCGTGGCCACGACCAGTACCAGGGCCGCCATCAACACCAGCACTCGCTTCAGTCCTCCCATAACCCTCCACCCCCTGTGTGGTTTCATCTCTCCCTGCAGCCGTCCCGGGTGCGCGCGTGTCGCCTGTTGCCCATCTCAAGACCGCTCCCGGGCGATGCTCACATGCCAGGGCAGCAGCAGCCGCTCCGCCACCGTGACGATGCCGAGCAGCACCCAGCCGATCAGCGTGCAGAACACCGCGGCCAGGAAGACCCGCACCGTATTCCCCACGTAGCGCGAGTCCAGGATCATGTAGCCCAGGCCTTCGAAGGCACCGAAGAGTTCCCCCACGATGGCGCCGTTGACCGCCGCCATCACGCCGCCCTTCAGGCTGGTGAAGATGATCGGCAGCGCGGAGGGCAGCGTCAGCAGCAGCATCCGTTGCAGCCAGGTGGCGTTGTAGATGTCCATCAGGTGCTCCCGCATCGGGTCCACCGAGATGAACTCCTTGTGCGTGTGGTAGAGCACGGCGAAGAAGGTATACATGCCGGCGATGATGATCTTGCTCGTGATGCCCAGGCCGAACCACACGACCGCCAGAGAGGCCAGGGCCACGAAGGGCGTGCTGTTCAGCGTGACGACGATGCGGTAGAGGAAGTCCTCCAGCACGCGGGGTAGCCAGACGAAGAGCATCGCCGCCAGCAGGGCAACCCCCGATCCCAGGAGGAATCCCAGCACGGTTTCCTGCGTGGTGATGCCCGCATAGTAGAGGACCACCGGCGAATCCTCGGCCAGCGCCCGGAGAATCTGTGACGGGGCGGGGAGGAGGTACGGCGCGTCGTACAGCCGGGAGGTCACCTCCCAGGCGACGGCCGCAACGAGGGCAAAGACCGTCCACGACCCCAGATCGGCGAAGGGCAGGCCCCGCCGCGGGGCGCTCCGCGGGCGCGTGGCCGGACGCGCGGTCCCTTCCCGTGCCATCTAAATGAGGAAGCGGATCTCTTCGTCTTTGCCGTTCCAGTGCACGGTCGAGCGCGCCGGGCGGGTCTCCGCCACGACGCGGCCGCGAGAGATCACCACCCGGCGGGCGGCCAGCGTGCGCACCGCGTCCACCGCCGTGGGTGCGTCAAAGACGACGAGGTCGGCGCGCTTACCGACCTCCAGCCCGTAATCCTCCGCGCCGAAGCACGCCGCCGCGCGCGTCGTCACCAGGTCCAGCATCGTCGCCAGTTCGTCCCGCCCGGACATCTGACCGTAGTGCACCATGACGAAGCAGGCCTGCAGCGGGTCGCCGACGCCCAACGGATACCAGGGGTCCATGATCGAGTCGTGGCCGATGCAGACGTTGATGCCATTGGCCAGCAGTTCCTTCACCCGCGTGAAGCCGCGGCGGATGGGATAGGAGTCGAACCGGCCCTGCAGGACGGCGTTGTCCAGCGGGTTAGTGATGAAGTGCACGCCGGCATGGCGCACCCAGCGGATCAGCCGGTAGGCGTAGGCGTTGTTGTAGGAGTGCATCGCCGTGGTGTGGCTGGCCGTCACCCGCCCCTGCAGCCCCAGGCGGATCGTCTCCGCCGCCAGGAGTTCGAGGAAACGGCTCTGGTCGTCGTCGGTCTCGTCGCAGTGTAGGTCGGCCTGCCGATCGTACTCCGCGGCCAGGCGCAGCGCGGTGCGGACGTCCCGCTCGCCGTACTCGCGGGTCCACTCGTAGTGCGGGATCCCACCGACCACGTCGGCGCCCATCTCCAGGGCGCGCGTCATCAGTTGCTCGCCATTGGGGAACGAGTAGATCCCCTGCTGCGGGAAGGCCACGATCTGCAGCGTAATCACGTCCGCAACCTCTTCCCGCACTTCCAGCAGGGCCTGCAGCGCGGTGAGGCTCGGGTCACAGACGTCCACGTGCGTGCGCACATAGGTGACGCCGTTGGCCAGCATCCACTTCAGCGCGGTGGTGGCGCGCCGTTTCACGTCCTCGTGGGTGAGCGACTTCACCCGCTCGCCCCAGATCTCGATCCCTTCGAAGAGCGACCCGGTGCGGTTGTGCCGGGGTTGGCCGACGGTGAGGGCCGCGTCCAGGTGGATGTGGGTCTCGATGAGCGCGGGCGTGACCAGGTCCCCGGTGGCGTCGATCTCGCGGGGCGCCCGGTCCGGAATCTGTGGGGCGATGGCGGCGATCCGGTCTCCCCGGATGCCGACGTCGTGGAGGCCTTCTCGACCCTGCAGGGCCGCGCGCCGGATGATGAGATCCATGGGATTTTGGAGGGAATTCGCGTTCAAAGGGATGGCGCCCTGCTGTGGCCAACATCCCCACCGTGCCTCCATCCCCACCGCTCCACGACCTGCTGGTCATCGACCTGACCCGCGCCCTGGCCGGACCCTACTGCACGCTGATGTTGGGCGACATGGGCGCGCGGGTGATCAAGGTGGAGACGCCCGCCGGCGGCGACGACACGCGGGGGTGGGGGCCGCCCTTCCTCGGCGGCGAGAGCACCTACTTCATGGGCGTGAACCGCAATAAGGAAAGTCTGACGCTCAACCTCAAGGACCCGCGCGGTCGGGAGATCCTGCACCACCTGGTCGCCCGCGCCGACGTCCTGGTGGAGAACTTCCGGCCGGGGATCATGGATCGTCTGGGATTCGGCTACGAGGCGGTGCACGAGCGCTACCCGCGTCTCGTCTATGCGTCCATCTCCGGATTCGGGCAGGACGGGCCGTACCGCGAGCGCACCGCCTACGACCTGATCCTGCAGGGGATGGGCGGGCTGATGGGGATCACGGGTGAGGAGGGCGGGCCGCCGGTAAAGGTCGGCGTGGCCATCACCGACATCTGCGCCGGGATGTTCGCCGCATTCGCCATCCTCGCCGCCCTGCGGGTGCGCGACCGCGCGGGGCAGGGGCAGTGGATCGACGCCGGCATGCTGGACGGTCAGCTCGCCTGGCTGACCTACCAGGCGGGGTTCTACTTCGCCACCGGCGAGAACCCGCGGCGACTGGGCAGCGCCCACCCGTCGATCGTGCCGTACCAGGCGTTTCGCACCGCCGACGGCTACATCAACGTCGCCGTCGGCAGCGAGGCCATCTGGGAACGCTTCTGCGCGGCCCTCGATCGGGAGGACTTCGCCGCCGACCCGCGCTTCCGCACCAACCCCGACCGGGTGGCACACAGAGAGGTCTTGCTCCCGGAGCTGCAGGACATCCTCGCCGCACAGCCCACGGCGCACTGGCGGAACGTGTTCGATGCCGCAGGGGTGCCCAACGGGCCGATCTACCTGTTGAGCGAACTCTTCGCCGATCCACAGGTCCAGCATCGCGGGCTGGTGGTGGAGATGGAACACCCGGCAGCGGGCCGCATCCGGCAGACGGGGATCCCGGTGCGGCTTTCGGTGACTCCGGGATCGATCCGCACGCCGCCCCCGCAACTGGGGGAGCACACCGACGCCATCCTGAGCGAACTGGGATACGACGGGGCAGCCATCGCGCGTCTGCGTCAGGATGGGGTCGTCTGAGGCGGAACCTTTTCCCGGCCGCGCCACGCCGCGGAAACCTTGCCCGGGGCACCGATGGGATATGATGGTGATGAGTATGGCAGCCGAATCCTTCGAGGTTCGATTAGCGTGACACCTCTGGTTCCGTCCGCGTTGCGCTTCCTCCCCCCGTAGACAATGCCCGAGCCCGCGGCGTTCCTTCAGCGGCCGTGAGCGACGCTCCCGGAATCGTCTGCCCGCGCTGCCAGTCGGTCATCCCCGAGACGGACCTGCACGCTCATCTCTATGTCTGTCCCCACTGTGGTGCCCACCTCACCATGCCCGCCCGCGAGCGGATCGCCATGCTCGCCGATCCCGGCTCGTTCCGCGAACTCGACCGCGGGTTGGTTTCCGTGGACCCGCTGGCCTTCACCGACCAGCGGGCCTACCGCGACCGGCTGCTGGAGGCGCGCCGCCGTACCGGCCTGCGGGAGGCCGTGTTGATCGGCGAGGCGCGCATCGACGGACAGCCGGTGATGCTCGTCGTCTTCGAATTCGAGTTCATGGGCGGGACGATGGGCTCGGTGGCCGGCGAAAAGATCGCCGACGCGTTCGAGTACGCGACGAAGCACCGGCTGCCGCTGGTGAGCGTGACGCAGAGTGGTGGGGCGCGCATGCAGGAGGGGATGCTCTCGCTGATGCAGATGGCCAAGACGGCCGCGGCAGAGGCGCGCCACGACCGCGCCGGCCTGCCCTACATTTCGATCCTGGGCCACCCCACGTTCGGCGGCGTCGCCGCCTCGTTCGCCGCGTTGGGTGACATCCTGGTCGCCGAACCGGGCGCGCTGGTCGGTTTTGTCGGACCGCGGGTCATTGAGCAGACGATTGGCGAACGTCTGCCGGAGGATTCGCACCGCGCCGAGACCCTGTTTGCTTCGGGCCTGGTGGACCTGCTGGTGAAGCGGCCACGGCTGCGTGAGACGGTCGCCTATCTCGTCGCGCATCTCGCCCGGCCCTCTCCGGCGCGACTGAGCCCGGGTCCCGCGCCGCCGCGGCAGCGGCGCCCGCGCGGGCGATCATCCCGGTCGGCGACGACCGCCTGGGAACAGGTGCAGCTGGCCCGCCATCCGCAGCGGCCGACGACGCTGGATTACGTCGAGCGGCTCTTCACGCGGTTCGTGGAGTTGCACGGTGACCGCGAGGAAGGCGACGATCCGGCGATTGTTGGTGGAGTGGGCGAACTCGCCGGGCAGACCGTCGTGGTCATCGGGCAGGAGCGCGGCCGCACGCCGGAGGAGCGTTCCCACCGCCACGGCGGCATGGCCTATCCGCAGGGCTACCGCAAGGCGCTGCGCCTGATGCACCTGGCGGCGAAGTTCGCGCTGCCGCTCGTGACCTTCGTCGACACGCCCGGCGCGTACCCGGGCTACGAAGCCGAACGGCACGGCATCTGGCAGGCGCTGGCCCGCAACCTGCAGGCGATGGCGGTGCTGCCCACGCCGGTGATCGCCGTCGTCATCGGCGAGGGCGGGAGCGGGGGCGCCTTGGCGCTCGGCGTGGCGGACCGGGTCCTGATGCTCGAACACGCGATCTACTCCGTGATCGCTCCCGAAGGCGCGGCGGCCATCCTCTACCGCGACGCCGCGCGGGCCCCGGACGTGGCCGCGGCGCTCAAGCTCACCGCGAACGACCTCCTCCGTCTGGACGTGATCGACCAGATCGTCCCCGAGCCTCCGGGGGGAGCGCACGCCGACCCCGCGGTCATGGCCGCCACTCTCCGCTACCACCTGGTCTCGACCCTGGCCGCGCTGCGCAAGGTGTCGCCGCGGAAACTCCTCCGCCTGCGGCAGCGGCGGTACCGCCAGATCGGTCGCGTGGGCGCCTACTGGCGCGAGGTCGTGCGGACGGAGATGCAGGAACTCCTGGCGGCCCTGGAGACCCGCATCCTCCGCCGCGCCCACGAGCACCCGGACGCAGGCAGGAGTCACCCCCCCGCCTCCGAACAACCCTAGAAACCATATCGGGAGGTGAGGGCTTATGCAGGAGCGGCCCCAGGGCTATCTCCCTCCGGATCAACCGCCCCTTGGGGCGATGATCAGCCTGGGGTTCCAGCACGTGCTCACCATGTTTCCCGCGACCGTTCTGGTGGCGCTGCTCACGGGGTTTGACGTCGGCGTCACCCTCTTCGCCTCAGGCCTGGCTACGGTCATCGCGCTCGTCGGGTCAGGCATGCGCATCCCGATGTACTACGGGTCTTCCTTCTCCTACATCGCCGCCATACGGGGCGTCACTGTCCCGGCAGGAGCCACCGCTCCCAACCCCGCCCTGGCACCACTGGCCCAGGTGGGCATCGTCGGCACCGCGGTGGTGAACGTCTTTGCGGGCCTGATCGTCCGGGCCGTCGGCAAGGCACGGCTGGACAGAGTGCTGCCTCCGGTGGTCACCGGTTCGGTGGCCGTCGTCATCGGCATCGCCCTGGGCAAGGCCGCTCTGGACATGGCGACCGGGACCTGCTGCGGCAGCCCGCAAGCCACATGGTGGACGGTGGCCATGGTCACGCTTGTGGCGACGATCCTCTTCTCCGTCTACCTGCGCGGGCGGGGCCTGATCGGCATGCTGCCCGTCCTGCTGGGTGCCATCGTCGGCTATCTCTTCGCCCTGGTCTATGCCCGTGAGCTGGTCAACTTCGCTCCCGTCGCCCAGGCGGCCTGGGTCCGCATGCCCAACTTCCACTTTCCGGCCTTTGGCGACGCGAAAGCCTGGGCGACCATCTTCGCCATCGCGCCCATCGCCATCGCCACCATCCCGGAGTCCACGGCGCACCTCTACCAGATCAGCCTCTACGTCGACCGCGTGGCCGAGGAAATCGGCCGGAAGAAGCTGGAGATCAAGAAACTCATCGGCCTCAATCTGATCCTGGACGGCGTCGGGGACGGGGTGAACGGACTGCTCGGCGGCTGCGCCGGCACAAACTACGGCGAGAACAACTCGCTGATGGTGATCACGCGGAACTACTCGGCTCCCGTCCTGGTGGCGGCGGGCGTGATCGGCATGCTGCTGGGCTTCGTCGGCAAACTTGCCGCGCTCGTCGGCACACTGCCCACCGCCGTGACCGGCGGCCTGGCCATCTACCTCTTCGGCGTCATCGGCCTGCAGGGCGTGGCGCTGATGATGGCCGAGGGCGTGGACTTCTTCGACCCCAAGCAGCTGGCCATCGGCGCGTCGATTTTGGTTGTGGGCATCGGCGGCGCGGCCTTCCCCGGCGGGAACATCCCCATCTGGGGCTGGCAGTTGCCGTCCATCGCCACCTCCGCCGTCGTGGGCATCCTGATCAACCTGATCTTCCTCATCTTCCCGCCGGAGCGGTATGTGCCGGCGGCGCGCATGGCGGAGATGCGCGCGTCGAAGTAACACCGTCACTCGAGCGTGAGACAGTCCGCGGAGGCCCGTCATGTCTGCGTGGCTGACGGGCCTCTTCTGGTGCCCCCGCCGGGCCCTGCCGGCCGCCAGCCGGTGAAACGCTAGCCCAGACGCTGCCGCGATGGCCTCACTCTACGACACCCTCAGAGAGCGCCTGCGCTCGTCCCCGGGGTCCACGGATGTCTGGCGCCGGATCCGCGAGAGCCTCAACCCCGCGCTCTACCGTCCCACGCGTGATCCCCGCGTGGAGAGTCACGTGGTCGACGACCGGCGTAAGCCTCCCTACGTGGTAATCAAACAGCCTGATGTCCACGCCTACCTCCGCCTCGCCCCCGAGGAGCGGTTCCTCTGGGAGCAGATGGACGGCTCCCACACCGTGAAGGATCTGATCCTGGCCTACTTCACGCAGTTTGGCTCGCTGGCCCTGGGACGCGTCGGCGGCCTGGTGACGCACCTGCGGCAGAGCCAGTTCCTCCGCGACAAGCCGCGGAACGCGTTCTGGGCGGTGCGGCGTCGACTGGCCGCATCGAAGCCCCTGCGCTGGGGGACCGCCGTGCTGCAGGTCCTGCTGGGGCGCCTCTTCGTGTGGCGGGGGATTGACCGATGGGTGGACCGGTCGTATCGGGGCGGCGGCTGGATCCTGTTCACCCGGCCGCTCCAGGTGATCTATGTGTTTGTCTGCGTGGTAGGGGGGGTGCTCTTCGTCCAGCACGTCCGCTCGGGCCAGTTCAACGTCCTCCCGGCAGGACCGTCACTGCGGGCCATCGGCGCCCTCTTCCTGCTGGAATACCTGGCCATCGCGGTCCACGAGGGCGCGCACGCCTTCACCTGCCGCCACCACGGAGCGAAACTGAACGGCGCGGGCTTCCTCCTTTACATGGGCATGCCCGCCTTCTTCGTGGACACGACGGACATCTGGACCAAACCGCTGCCCGCCCGTCTGACCACCTCCTGGGCCGGCCCCTATAGCGGGCTCGTCCTGGCGGGGCTGCTTTCCATCCTGATCGCCCTCTTCCCCGGAATGGCGGTGGCGGCGTCCCTCCACCGGATCGCGATCATCTGGATCGTCATCCTCATCTTCAATCTCATCCCCTTCGCCGAGCTCGACGGGTACTACATGCTCGTGGACTGGCTGGACATCCCGCGCCTACGGCCGCGGGCCCTGGGGTTCGTCCGCCGGGATCTGTGGGTCAAGCTCCGCCGGCGCGAGGCCTTCACCCCGCTGGAACGTCTGTTCGTCTGGTTTGGGCTGGCGGCGGCGATGATGACGATCCTGCTGATCGTCATTGGCATCTTCTTCTGGCAGGCGCAGTTGGGACGCCTCTTCCGCGCGGTATGGAGCACGGGACCTCTGGGCCGCCTTTTCGTTGTGCCGTTGATGTTCGTCCTGGTTGTCCCTCTCCTCGTGTTGCTGATCGGAGGCATCGCCCAAGAGGCCCGGCGCGGTGCCCGCCGGCTTCGCGGGTGGTGGGGCCGCCCGCTGCGCGCGACGATCCGGGACCGTCTC
>LDXQ01000029.1 GCA_001443485.1 Candidatus Sysuimicrobiota bacterium CSP1-3 | reverse complement strand
GACGCCGACGTGGACGCCGACGCCGACCCCCACCGTGACGGCGACGCGGACGGCGACGGTGACGCCGACGTGGACGCCGACGCCGACCCCCACCGTGACGGCGACGCGGACGGCGACGGTGACCCCGACATGGACGCCGACGCCGGCCCCCACGGTCACGGCAACGGTGACGCCGACCGTAACACCGCGACCGCGCTAGGTAGGGTTATATCGAAAGCGGAAAGAGGGGAGCAGCAATGCTGGCGCAGATAAGGAGACGGATTCTGGAAGATGAGTCCGGCGTGGCCATGGTGACAGCGATGCTGGCCATCTTCATCCTCACCGTCGTTGTCGCCGCCCTCGCCCTGGCCACCATGGGCGAGACTGGCCTCTCCTTCGACCAGAGCCGCAGCGGGCAGGCCTTCCACCTGGCAGAGGCCGGCGCCTACCGCGCCCTGGCGGAACTTCGCCGGCGCATCGCCTCGGACTTCAACACGAACGTCCTCAGCGCCAACCCCCTGATCGTGCAGGGGCAGTGCAACTCGAATCAGGGCTGGCGGATCATCGCCAACTACGGCGGCCCCGGGTGGGTCGATGACGCGGCCAACCGACGGGCGGTGCTTGCCGTGGGCACGCCGGCGATTCCCGTGGCGGTGCGCGACGCCGGCGGGAACACCACTGGCTCCTTCTACGCCACCATCTACGTCCGTCCCGCCGACAACGGGACGCCCCCGGGGTCGAACCTCTGCGGGGTCGATCCCACCACGGGGATCGAGTCCTACCGCCTGCCCTTCGACTACTTCATCGTGGCCACGGGTCTCACGCGCAACACGCAGCGCACCGTCTGCCTGAAGAACCCGGGCAACCTGGCGAACTGCGGGGAATGGCTGGCCAGCGCGACCCCAGGGAGTACGACCTTCGACAGCGCCCCCGTCGCCCACGCCTGGGTCGTGCTGATCGAGGCCGCGTCCTACTCCCGCTGGGCCCTGATGCTCTTGAACACAGCGAACACCTGGCTGACGGACACTTCGACCTTCCTCGGCCCCGTACACAGCAACACGCAGCTTCAGATCTGGGGCAACCCGACCTTTGCCTCGTCCGTCACGCAGGTCTCCCTTCAGGTGAACTTCGGCAACGGCGGGAGCCCGCAGCAGATCATGAACGACAGCAACCCGCCGTTTGATGTGCCCACCTACCTGAGCACCTCGATGCAGCGGGGGTGGTGCGACGGCGTGGGCCCCGACCCCTGTCTGGTCGAGCGGCCCTCGAACAACAGCCCCTTCTGGGCCGTGCTGGATGACCCCACGGGCGCGGGCGTACCGCCGAACCCCTTCATCCGGGGGCAAACGACGCAACTGGCGAATAACGGCACGCCCATCCCGCCGGGCATCTACTTCATGGACGAGTGCGGCAACCCCACCTGCGGCGGCATCTTCGTGCAGGGGGACGCGAACAACGTGGTGCTCTGCGTCTCCGGCAGTCCGGCGTGCCCGGTCGGGCCGGGCGGGAGCGGCAAGCAGCACATCGTCATCGTCGCCGGGGGCCAGCAGGTGATGTACGTGCTCGACTCCGCCACGAACACTAAGGAGTGCACGGGCCCGCCGGCCTTCTCCACCTGCGCGGACAAGGGCAAAGGATTCAACGGGATGATCTTCGTGAACGGCAGCATCCTGCGCACCGTGGGCAACCCCAACACCGGGTTGTTCGGCACGGTGCAGACGGACACCCGGCTGACCATCGCCGCCGACGGCGAGATCTTCATCACCGACCACCTGGTCTACCAGTCGCCGCCGAACCCGTCCGACCCCTACGACCCGACCAAGAACGTGCTTGGCGTGTACGCGTGGTGCTCGAACCCGCCCTCTTGCCCCGGCCCCGCCCGAAATGTCACGATCGACGGGGCACTGACGCCGAGCAACCTTTTCGTGCAGGCCTCTGTCCTGGCGCCCTGGGGGAAGTTCTGGGTGCAGGGGTGGAACACGCTGCCGGATAAGGGTACGCTGCGCTTTCTGGGCGGCACCGTGCAGGCGGACTTCGGGGAGTGGGGCGGGTTCCTGACGGACGCCTTCGGCAATGTCATCGGGTACACCGCGTACGGGCGGGACATGACCTACGACCAGCGCTTTCTCACGAACAACGCGCCGCCGTTCTTCCCGCTGACGAACCAGTACGCCGCGCCGCGTTTCCCCCGGCTGAACCCGGATCCACTTTACGACCGACCGCTCTGGGAAGAGCTGACCGCGCAGTGAGGACGGATCACCCGGCCCGCCGCGCGCACGCGGACCCCCGACCGCATCGCGCGCTGGACGGTTTCTCCCTGGTGGAAACCGTCGTCGCCCTCGCCATCCTCGCCATCGTCCTCACTCTGGCTTTCTCCGGACGCAGTCTGATCGACAACCGCCGGCTGGCCGGCGCAGCGCGCGACCTGGGGACCGAGGTGCGCTGGGTGGAGCAGCGGGCCCGGGCGGAGCGGCGCTGCTGGCGGACGCTCTTCGCCGCGGCCGCGGAGACCTACGTGATCCAGTACCTGGCCGGGGGTGCGTGGACGGCTACCGGCGGGTGCGGCGGCGGCACGTGGACGGATTACGCCGGCGCGCCGCGCACCTTCCCTTCCGGTGTGGATCTGGTCAGTACGACCTTCGGCGGCAACGTGATGACCGTCTCCCCCTTCGGCAATCCCAACGCCGGCACGATCGTCCTGCGCAGTCCCGGGGGCGAACAGCGGCGCGTGACCGTGAACGTCGGCGGCAGGGTAACGATTACGCCCTAACCCCCCGTTTTCAGACGACTTTTCCGGTACGCCCTCGGCCTCTTCCACGGCCCTTCCCGTGACACGGCTGCACCTCTTGTACCCTGCAAAAAGGCCTTCCAGCCGTGTCTAGACGACCCAGGCGCGGGGTAGAAGTGAAAAGGTAAGAGGAGCCTGCCGAGGATGCGACTCTTCCGGCGGAGGGACGCCGGCTTCACCATCATTGAAGTGCTCGTGGCGCTGACGCTGCTGGCGGCGGTGATCCTGCTGGTGACGCGCGCCTTCCTCACGGTGCTGAGCGTAACCAGCCAGGGCGGCCGGGTGACGGTGGCGACGGCGCTGGCGGCCAAGCAACTGGAGGCGGTCCGCACGCGGGTGGAGGCACAGCCGGACCGGACGAACTGGCGGAACGAGTTCTGCGCCATCGCCGCCCAGCCGACGACGGCGTTTGCGGCGCCGTACGGGGCGTACAGCTACCGCGTCCTGCTGAACGACCAGGCGGTCGCGGCGGCGCCGGGGCAGGAGGATCTGCTGCTGCCCTGCTGGTCGGTGGAGTGGGCGCGGGGCGGGGGGTGTGTGGGGCAGCCGGGGTACGCGCCGGACTGCACGAACGATGCGAACCTGACACAGGATGACCGGTTGCGCTGGGTGACGGTGGAGGTGTTCTTCCAGGGCGGCGGCCAGCCGGTGGCCCGGATGACGTCGGCGATTATGCGCGGGGCGTACCACCGGTAACGGGTGCACACGATGCGGCGGCGGATGGGGCGCGCGGGGGCGAGGCGGGAAGGCGGGCGATGGCTGCGGCGCGAGGGCGGGTTGTCGCTCGTGGAGATTGTCGTGGGGCTGGCGATTCTGGTGATCGCCCTGGGTGGCATCTATGGCCTGGTCAGCCAGTCGGTCCGCTCTTTCGGCGTGAGCGAGGACTTCCTTGACGTGCAGCAGAACGCGCGCGTGGCCCTGGGCAAACTGGCCGAGGAGGCGAAGTGGGCGCAGGCGGTCTCCGCCGACAGCCCCACCTGCCCCTGGCCGAGCTGCGTGGAGTTGAGCGTCTCCGCGGACAACCCCATTAAGAACCCGCCCGCGGCGTACACGGTGCGCTTCCAGTGGAACAGCGGGGCGCAGCAGATGGAGCGGGTGGAGGGGGCGACGGTGACGCCGCTCGCGGACTTCATTACCGGCGTGGTGTTCCGCTACCTGGACCGCAATGGCGCGGATACGACGGTGGCGGCGGACGTGGTGAGCGTAGAGGCGGGGATCACGGTGCAGCGGGGCTCGACCTCGGCACGCGTGATCAACAGCGACGTCTTCCTGCGCAACGCGGTGCCGACGCCGGGGGCGGCGGCGAGCCTCCCGCCGGGCGCGCGACCGTCGCGCCCGCTGTCCACGCGGGCCCCGGGGGTCCCGACGACGACGCCTACTCTGACGGCCACCCCCACGCGCACGCCGACGGTCACGCCGACGCGGACGGCCACCGTCACCCCCACCTGGACCCCGACTCCTGTGCCAACTGTCCCGCCGCCCACTTTGACGGCGACCCCGACGCCGGTGCCGACGATCCCGCCGGCCACTGCCACGGCCACGGCGACCCGGACGCCGACCCGGACGCCGACGCCCGCCCCGACAGCGACCCGTACGGCCACGGTGACGCCCACCGCCACCTGGACGCCGACGCCGGCGCCCACGGCGACGCGGACGGCCACGCCCACAGTCACCCCCACGCGGACGCCGACGGTCACCCCGACGGCCACGCCGCTGCCGCGGTGAGGCGAGCGCGACGATGATGCGACTACCGCGCTGGGTGCAGAGAGATCAGTCGGGGGTGGCGATGGTCACCGCCATCCTGGCCATCTTCATCCTGACCGTCGTCGTGGCCAGTCTGACGGTGGCGACGATGGGGGAGACCAGCCTCTCCTTCGACCAGAGCCGCAGCGGCCAGGCCTTCCACCTGGCGGAGGCCGGCACGTTCCGCGCCCTGGCCGAACTACGCTTCCGCATGGTCAACGATCTGGACGCCAACATCCGCAGCGCCGACCCGCTGATCGTGCAGGGGCACTGCAATGCCAACCAGGGGTGGAAGGTCATCTCCCAGTACGGTGGCCCGGGGTGGGTGGATGACAACAACAACCGGCGCGCCCGGTTCGATGTGGGCACCCCGGCCTCGCCCATCGAGGTGCGGGACGGCGGCGGAAACGTCCTCGGGTCGTTCTACGCCACGATCTACGTCCGGCCGTCCGATAACAGCGGGGGCGCGGGTTCGAACATCTGCATTGCCAGCGGCGTGCAGTCCTACCAGATGCGCTTCGACTACTTCATCGCCTCCACCGGCATCACCCGCAACACGCAGCGCACGGTCTGCTTGAAGAACCCCGGCAACCTGACCAACTGCGGGGAGTGGATCATTGCCGCCTGGCCGGGCAACCCCAACCCCGGGGACCCCGTCTTCGACAGCGCGCCGCCGGACCACGGCTTCCTGGTGTTGATCGAGATGGCCTCCTACGCGCGCTGGGCGCTCATGCTCTTGAACGCGTCGGGCACGTGGCTGACGAGCACCGCGACCTTCCTCGGCCCCGTGCACACCAACAACGCCTTCAACGTCTGGGGCAACCCGACGTTTGCCTCCTCGGTCTCACAGGTGGGGAACCAGGTCTACTTCGGCAACGGCGGTAGCCCCACGTGGCTCGCCGCCGATACCAACCCACCCACTGACCAGCCGGTCTACCAGAGCACGCGGTTGCAGCTGGGCGCGGCCAGTATCGGCGCGCCGGTGAGCAGCAGCCCGTTCTACGCCGTGCTCGATCAGAACAGCTCCGGAGTGCCGTCGAACAACGAGATCCGCCAGCGCACCACGGCCCTGGGCAGCGGGAACGCGGCCATCCCGGCCGGCATCTACTTCATGGATGAGTGCGGCAACCCCATCTGCGGCGGCATCTTCGTCCAGGGCAACGTGAGCAATCTGGTGCTGGGCATCCAGAGCGGGAAGCAGACGATCATCGTGACCACGGCCAGCACCTCCAAGATGTACATCCTGGACTCGTCCACCGATACCCGGGAGTGCACCGGCCCGCCCAGCTATGCCACCTGCACCAGTATGGGCAAAGGCTTCAACGGGATGATCTTCGTGAACGGGAGCATCACCCGCAACATCGGGAACCCGAACACCGGGCTCTACGGCACCGTGCAGCAAGACACCCGTCTGACCATCGCGGCGGATGGCGAGATCTTCATCACCGACCACGTCGTCTACGAGTCGCCGCCCACCGGGCCCAACGACCCGATCCAGAACGTCCTGGGGATCTACTCCTGGTGTTCCACCCCGCCCGTCTGCTCCAACCGCCACGTGACCATCGACGGGCAGCTGGCCCCCAACGACCTCTACATCGACGCCTCGGTCCTGGCGCCGTGGGGGCAGTTCTGGGTGTCCGGGTGGGACACGCTGTCGAACAAGGGGACCCTGCACTTCCTCGGCGGCACGGTGCAGTCCACCTTTGGACCGTGGGGTGGGTTTACCGTCGACGCCTTCGGCAACATCACCGGCTACACGGGATACGGCCGCGAGATGACGTTCGACCAGCGGTTCCTCACCAACAACGCGCCGCCGTTCTTCCCGCTGACCAACCAGTTCACCGCGCCCCGCTACCCGCGGTTGACCCCCGACCCGCTCTACGACCGCCCGCTGTGGGAAGAGATCACCTTCCCGTAGGCGCCCGCAGGGTGGGGCGACGCCCGTGGACGACCCTGGGGCGCGACGACGCCGGCTTCTCCCTCGCGGAGGCAGTCATCTCCATCGTCATCCTGGGGATCCTGACCGCCCTGGCCTTCTCCGGCCGCAGCCTCATCGATAACCGGCGGCTGGCCGGAGCGGCGCGGGACCTGGGCACCGACGTGCGCTGGGTGGAGCAGCGGGCGCGGGCGGAGCGGCGCTGCTGGCGGATGGTGTTCAGCACCGCCGCGGACACCTACGTTATCGAGTACCTGGCGGGGGGAGTGTGGACCGTCTCGCTGGGGTGCAGCGGCGGGGCGTGGACGGCCTACACTGCTGCCGCGCGCACCCTGCCGTCCCGCATGGATTTGGTGAGCACCACCTTCACGGGAAACGTCTTGGAAGTCACGCCCTTTGGCATCCCCACCCTCCCGGCGCCTACCGCCACGATCGTGCTGCGGTCCCCCGGGGGCGAGCAGCGGCGGGTGATCATCAACGCCGGAGGGATGGTGACGATTACCCGGTAGTCCGGGGCGTTTTGGCCGCCCCCGCAGGGCTTTTGGGCTCGCTGTCGAATAAACCATAGTTACAATAGACCGGAAAGGCGGTCGCCATATGGGCTTATTCAAACTCTCCTCTCCGACCCTCGTGGGATTGGACATCGGCAGCGACCGGCTGAAGGTCGTGGAGTTGACCCGCACCGGGCGCACCTTCCACCTCGCCCGCATGGCCAGCGCGCCGTCCCCCTCCTCGGCCTTTCGCGATGGCGTCCCCACCGCTCCCGATGAGGTCGGCGCCCAGATCCGCGCTCTCATGGACAAGGCAGGCATCCGCACCGACCGCGTCGTCGTGGGCGCGGGCGGGCAGAACGTCACCGTGCGCGAAGTACGCGTGCCGCCGATGACCGCGCAGGAGCTGACCGCGGCGGTGCGCTACGAGGCCGAGCGTTACCTCCCCTACAACGTGCAGGACGTGCACATGGACTATCAGGTGATGGGGGAGAGCAGCGAGGACGGCCGGAAGATGCTGGACGTCATCGTCGTGGCCACCCGGCGCGACGTCGTGCAGCGCCTCGTGGAGACGGTGGAGGCGGCGCGCCTGCAGCCGGTGATCATGGACGTGGAGTCCTTCGCCCTCTTCCGCTCGCTGGTGGGCAACGGCACCGAGGCGCGCACCGTGGTCTACATCGACCTGGGGGCGGAGGCCTCGGACATCGTCATCACCGAGGGCAAACGCCTCCGCCTCACCCGCAACATTCCCATCGGCGGCAACACGCTGATCCACGCCCTGCAGGAGACCCTCAGCGTGGACGCGGCCACGGCGAAGACGATGCTGGAAGAGCGCGGGGAGATCCTGGACGAGAACATCATCCCCGACGACCTCACCGTGCAGCGGATCCATGACACCATCGCCCCCCAGATCGGCGACCTGGTCACGGAGATCCGCCGTTCGCTGGACTACTACCAGACCCGCGCCCGCGCCGCGGTGGTCTCGCAGATCGTGCTCACCGGCGGGCTGGCGCGGCTGAAGAACCTGAGCCGGGTGCTGGCGGCGGAGCTCGGCGTGCCGGTGGAGACCGGCAGCCCCTTCGCCGGCCTTGAGGTGAGCAGCGCGACATTTCCTCCGGAAGTTCTGGCAACCATGGGCCCCATCATGTCGGTAGCGGTCGGACTCGCGTTACGAGGAGGGGAGGAAGCGTGATCCGCATCAACCTGCTGCCCCGGGCGCCACGCCGGCGCATCCCCGGGCGGCCGCTCTTCGAGATCGGGCTTCCGCTGGTCGTCCTCGTCGCCGTGGTGGCCTTCTACCTCGGCCTGTCCGCGTCGGTGGCCCGCATTCAGGGGGACATCAAGAAGGCGGAGGACGAGATCAAGGAGCTCACCCCGCAGGTGCAGGCGGTGGAGGACCTGAAGAAGCGGATCGAGGAGGCGCGCAAGAAGGAGGACCTCCTGGCGCAACTGCTGGCCACGCAGCTCCCCGCCTCCGCCATCCTGACCAACATCCGCGTGCTCATCCCCAAGGACGTCTGGCTGACCACGCTCTCCGTGCCGGACACCCGTTCCTTCACCCTGGAAGGGTTCGGGATGAGCTACGTCGCCGTCGCCCGCCTGATGGATAACCTGGAGAGCGCGGGCATCTTCGAGGGGCTCGACCTGACCACCGCCGAGCGAGACCGCGTCGGCACGAACGAAGTGGTCAAGTACTCGGTGAACGGCCGCCTGGTCCGCCCCAGCGAGACACCGGAGGGCCACCGATGAGACTCGGCGGCAGAGAACGTCTCCTGATCAGCGTGCTCCTCACCGTTGCCATCATCGGCGGCTTCTACTTCTTGCTCTACAACCCGCTGACGGCGCGGCGGGCCCAACTGAACACGACGCTCCAGCAGCGGGAGATCCGCCTCAACGAGATGAAGCAGATCGCGGCGCAGCGGGAGGCGCTGGAGCAGGAATTCGCGGCGCGCCAGCAACGCATCGAGGCGATTGAGGCAAAGCTGCCGCCGGCGCGGGAGATCCCCAACCTGCTGCGGCAGATGCAGGCGGTGGCCGCCGAAAGCGGCGTGAAGCTGACGTTGCTTCGTCCCGGCCCGCTGGAGGCGCCGCCGGCGGGGCAGCCCGGCGCACCCGCTCCGGCCGGACAGCAGCCCGCGGGAGCGCCGCCGGCCGCGCAGGCGCCGCCGTACCGCCAGTTCCGGTTGGAACTCGGGTTTGAGGGGTCGTACGACAAGGTGCTGACCTTCCTGCGCCGCCTGGAGAACTTCCCGCGGTTTATCGCCATGACGCAGTTCACGCTGGCGGTGCAGGAACTGCCGCTGCTGCGGCTCGCCGTCACCTCGAACACGTTCGTGTTGCCGGACACGAACCGCTAGGGCATGTGACCGCAGACCTGGCAACTCTCCTGGCCGCGGAGAGGGACCGCCTCGTCGATGACTGGGCGCGGTCCCTCGGCCGTCTCTTTCCCGCTTTCACCCACCGCCCCGTGCACGACCTGACCGCGGCCGGCCGGGCCGTCGCGGACGGTCTGATCCGCTACCTGCAGACGAGCGAGCCCGGCGTGCTGCGCACCCTGGCATCCCACGACGCGGTCGTGTGGCTGCGGCGCGAGGTGGAGTTCCCGGAGGTGCTGCGCAGCCTGATGACGCTGCGGGAACAGGCGGGGCGCCTGCTGGAGCCGCAGATCGCCGGCGCGGCGGCGCAGGCCCAGGCCTACGCCCGCCTGGTCGCGGCGACGGACCTCCTGCTCGTGGAACTTGCGCGGGCCGAGCAGCACCGGCACTGGCCAGCACCGGAGGTGGGAGCGGCTGCCGCGGACCTCGAGGCCTACCTGATCGCGGAGACGCGGCGGGCGCTGCGCTTCCGCCGGCCGCTGTCACTCTTGCTGGTGCAGGTGGACGGGTATGAGGAGTCCTCGCGAATCTACGGCAGCGCGGCGGCGGAGAGCGCCGCCAGTGCCGTGAGCGGAATCCTGGTGCGGCACACGCGGGAGGTGGACCTCCGCATTCCACTGGAGGAAGGGACGTTTGCCGCGCTCCTGCTCGAAACCGACCTGCGCGATGCCCGCTGGATCGCGGAGCGCATCCGCACCGCCGCCGAGACGGGGGAGGGGGTAGAGCGGGCGTTGCTCTTTGACGACCTCACCGTCTCCATCGGCCTGGCGGCCTTTCCGCTGCACGCGGACCACGCCGCGGCGCTGCTGGCGGTCGCTCAGGGCTCCCTGGTGCATGCGCGCCGCCTGGGCGGAAACACGGTCGCCGTCATCGACGAACTCCGCTCCGGCGAGCCCGTCCTCTGAACGGCGCCCGGCCCTCGCCGGCGAGCGTTTCCGCCCTTTCCACCGGCCATTTCCGCCCGCCGACCGAACGTCTACGGCGGCCGAGCGGGGGGAATATCCCTTGTGAGTTGGAACCCGTCCGCCTGCACGCTACCCTCAACTGGGTCATCGACGCCGCGGCCGACCTTGTGCCGGGGGAAAACCTCGAAGGGGCCCTGGAGCGGTATCTCGACCGTCTGCTCGACTGGGTGGGCGCCGAGCAGGGGTCGATCATGCTCCTCCAGGAGGATGAGCTCTCCATCGTCGCCTCGCGGGGCCTGGACAAGGAGGTCAAGCCCGGCATGCGGGTGGGCCTACACGAGGGTCCTGCCGGGGAGGTCGTGGCCCAGGGGAAGCCACGGTTGATCACCGGGAAGATTGCCTCGCGCCGGAAGAACCACCGGCCGCGGTCGGCGATGATCATTCCCATCCGCGCCCAGGAGAAGATCGTCGGGGTGCTGAACATCGGCAAACTCTCCGGCGCGGAGGACTTCACGCCCGAAGACCTGCAGGTCATCTCCGTCGTCGCCGCGCAGCTCGCCTGGCTCCTCTCCAACTTCGAACTCATGGCCAAGATGTGGACCCTGGCGATCACCGACGAACTGACGGGGTTGCATAATCGGCGCTACTTCTTCCTCCGCATACGCGAGGAGATCCAGCGTGCGGAGCGCTACGACAAGCCGATGTGCGTGGTGATGCTAGACCTGGACGGGTTCAAGGAACTCAACCGCAACCACGGCCACCTGATCGGGGACGAGATCCTGCAGCAGGTCTGTGCTGTGGTCCGCCGCAACCTGCGGGCGGTGGACATCGCCGCGCGCTACGGCGGCGATGAGATCGTGGTCATCCTGCCGGAGACGAGCGTGCCCGCCGGGTTTTCAATTATCACCCGGTTGCAGGCCGCCATCAGCGAAGAGGTCTTCGTCGGCCACAATGGCGTGCCGGTGCAGCTCAGCCTCTGCGCCGGAATCGCCCAGTTTCCCGGAGATGCCGGCACCCCCGACGACCTCATCCACAGGGCAGACGTCGCCCTGCTGGAGGCGAAGGCGGCGGGGAGCGGCCGGGTCCTGCTGGCGGACTGAGAGGGGGACCTAACCGCGCACGCGAGCCTGGTCGCGGATGATCCGCGCGGCCTCGCGGTACGACAGCCAGAGACCGCTCTGCTGGAAGACCAGGTAGCGCAGGTACCCCGAGAGGGACATATATTCGGTCTCCGGCGAGAACGGCTTTAGGTTGTCCACGTACGGGAGCGAAATGAACGCGGCCTGCGCCTCGACGTGGGGAGTGTAGACGAGGATGACGGCCACGCTGCCGCGATCGAACCCAAAGGCCAGTCCCAGGTGGTCGTACGCCACCCCCTGGAGGCCTTCCACCACGACATCGGTGAACTGCGGCCCGTACACGCGCCGCACATCCGCGTCGGAGGAGCCCAGGCCGATCCCCTCGGGGGTGCGGAAGAGGCTGTTCGCGGCGGAGATGGCCCGGATGACGTCGCCGTCTCCGTAGACTGTGATGCCGAAGCGCGCGAAGACGTACAGGGTACCGTCCCGCACCGTCCGCACCTCGGCGGGCGGGCCGAGGCGCGTCATCACGGCGCGCACGGAGCGGCCGAGCACGATCCCCGCCAAGCTCTGCCCGGGGACGATCAACACCGGTGAGGGAGCGATGAAGGGCTGTTGGGCCACGAGGGGGAAGGAGAGTCCGAGCAGCACTCCGAGCGCGAGTCCGATCGCGGGGAGTCTCAAGTGGGAATCCTCCTCGTCCGTTGCTCCGATGCCGCCGCAGCGGGTGGGGCCCGCACGACTGGGGTACGATATTCAATGTGGTATTCGCCGGGGACGCGAGTTTTCCTGCCGTGATGCGGGGTGTGGCGATGGCTGAGGCCGTTGTGGCGACGCTGCTTGGCGCGATGGCCGGCAGTTTTGCCAACGTGGCCATTCACCGCCTGCCGCGCCAGGAGTCGCTGGTGGCGCCGCGCTCCCGCTGCCCGCACTGCGGCCACCCTATCCGGGCGCGCGACAACATCCCCGTCCTCAGCTTCCTCTGGCTGCGCGGCCGCTGCCGTGACTGCGGCCGGCCGATCTCCTGGCGCTATCCGCTGGTGGAGGCCCTGACCGCCCTGCTGTTTCTCGCCGCCTGGTGGTGGTTCGGCCGTTCGCTCGGCGCGCTGCGTGCCGGCATCTTCGCGCTGATCATGGTGATCGTCATCTTCGTGGATCTCGATCACCGGATCATCCCCAATGCCGTGACGTACCCGGGTCTGATCATCGGACTGCTCTTCGCCCTGGCCGGCGGGCCGCGCACGCTTCTGCTGAGCGTGGGGGCGGCGGTGGGCGCGGGGCTGCTCTTTCTGGTGATTGCGGTGGCGAGCCGCGGCGGGATGGGCGGAGGAGACATCAAACTGGCCGCGGTGATGGGGGCGTTTTTGGGCTGGCCCGTCGTTGCGGCGGCGCTGTTCATTAGTTTCACGCTGGGCGGCCTGGTCGGCCTGGCCCTGCTGGCCACGGGGAGGCGCCGGCGCAAGGACCCGGTGCCGTTCGGGCCATTCCTGGCGGCGGGAGGACTGGCCGCGCTCTTTTGGGGGCAGTTATTAGTGCAGTGGTACATGAAATGGCCGCTGCACGGCGTGTAGCAGGGCTGGAACGCGTGCAAATGGAGGATTCGTGGGCCCGGATGTCGAATGTGTGTTGTCTATCGAACGCAATACAGCCGGGACGCGGGCGATACATCATACCTTGGTAGGAGCTAACGCCGAATGAACCGGTTCACGGCCCTGATTCGCCGCTATCCCATCGCTTCGGTCGGGCTGCTCGTCGCGGTAGTCGCCGGCGTGATCTGGCTCCGGCCGAAGACTCCGACCGCAGTGGTCCAGCCGCCCCCGCCGGCCGCATCTCCGGCCATACCGGCGCCCGCGGGGACGCCGCAGGTGGCGCCCAGTCCGGCGGCCACACCGGCGCCGGCTGCCGCGTCGCCTCCGCCGCCGCCGCAGGCCGCGGGGCGGGCCGATCCCTTTGTGCCTCTCGTGACGGCGCGGGCGGGTCCCGCGCCCGGTCCGCGGCCGGTGAGCCTGCCGCCGCCGGCGCCGCTCCCGCCGCCGCTCTTTCCCGGGCCGGGAGGACCGGTCCCGGTGGGCACGCCGCCGCCGCCACCGACGCGGCTGTCCGCGGGGGCCCAACTGATCGGCGTTCTCGGAGACACGGGCCGTGTGGCGATACTCAAGATCGGCGGCCAGGTATACATCGTTGCCCAGGGAGAGACAATCCAGAACAGGATCCGCGTCGAACTGGTGGACGCGAAAGAAGGCCTCGTCATCCTGATTGAAGATGGCCAGCGCGTCGAAGTGCGATTCGGGTAGCGCAGAGGAGGAGCAGACAGCCCATGTGGCGGACCGGTCCTCGCAGCAGGCGATTTAGCATCCCTCTCACCCTGATCCTGGCCCTGGCCACGGTCATCTCCATGTGGCCCGCCGCGGCGGTCGCCACCCCGGCGGTGCGTGTGACGTCGATCGGGGTGAAGACCTATCCCGGAGTGGTCCAGGTGGCCATCAGCGGCTCGGGTCCGCTGCGCTTCCGCGCCACAACGATGTCCAATCCGTTCCGCGTCCTCATCGATATTCCGGGAGCGCTGCTGGCCGGGACCGTCCCCGCCGTGTTGAACGTGGCGCAGCCGCCCGTGCTGCGGGTGCGCGCCGGGCAGTTCCAGCAGAGCACGGTGCGCGTGGTCATCGACCTCGCGGCGCCGACCGCCTACCAGGTCAGCGCGGTCACCCCCTCGGTGCTCGCCGCGCGGCTGACGGTACCGCAGACGGCGGCGAAGGTCACCAAGCCCGCGGTCGCGGTCGCCGCCGCACCGCCGCCCGCTGCGCCGGCCGTGGCTAGGGCGGGCACCCCCGTGGCGCAGGCGCCGCCCGCGCCGGCCACCGCCGGAAGGATTACCATCGACCTGCGCAACGCCGAGCTCTCCGACGTCCTCAGCGCCCTGGCCAAGCTGTGCGGCTTCAACATCGTCACCGACTCCTCGGTGAAGGGCCAGATCACGGTGCGGCTGGCGGACGTCACCTGCGAGGAGGCCCTGCGCTTCATCCTAGATGCCAACAACCTGGGCTTCCGCCGGATCGGCAACAACCTGATCGTCATGGCGGCAGACAAACTGGCCCCGCCGCCGGAGGTGCCGGAGCCCGTCATCTACCCGCTCGGCTACGCCGATCCGGACAAGGCGCGCGCGGCCATCGCGGCGTCTGTGCCCGGCGTGCGCGTCGCCATCGACCAGCGGACCAATATGCTGATCGTCTTCGGCACCGCCGCGCAGCACGAACAGGTGCAGAAGATCCTGGCGGCGCTGGACATCCAGATTCCGCAGATCATGATCGAGACCCGGGTCGTGGACATCAACACCGAGGTCTTGAAGGACCTGGGCCTGACCTGGGGGTCGGTCGACGGCCTCGTCGGCTTTCCCATCACGATCACGAGCATCACGGCGCCGGGGCCGATTCCCGCGACGCTGACCGTCATGACCTCCAGCGCGGCCTTCCAGTTCTTCCTCACCGCGCTGGTGAAGAACGACAAGGCCCGCGTGCTCTCCGCGCCGCGGGTGGCGGTGATCGACGGCAACAAGGCCACGATCAACCTGGGTCAGGAGGTCCCGATTCCGCAACGGGACGCCAATGGGAACGTCACTTTTACCTTCAAGCCCGTCGGCGTCATCCTGGAGATCACCCCGCGGCTGAACCGCGACGGGAACATCACGACGATGATCAACTCCGAGGTGAGCTCGATCAGAGGCTTCACCACTACTGAGGTTCCGTTCCTGAACACGCGCAAGGCCAACACGACCGTCACCGTGAAGAACGGGGAATCGATCATCATCGGGGGGATGATCAGCGCGGAGGAGCGGGAGACCACCATCAAGGTCCCGCTGCTGGGCGACATCCCGATCATCGGTGTGCTCTTCCGCAGAACAAAGACCGACCGCACCGAGGCAGAAGTGATCTTCGTGGTTACGCCAACCCTGCTGTCGACGGGGAAGTAGGGCCATGACGCCGCTCCGTCTGGTCGCGCTCTTGCTCGGCCTCGTCGTGCTCTTCCCCCCGGCCGCCGGGGCGCAGGCGCTGCCCGTCTTTGACCAGGGCCGCACCTATCCGCGGGAGGCGGATTTGCAGCGGGCGATCCAGCCCTACCAGGCCGCGCTCGCCGCGGATACGCGGAATGCTCGGGCGCACTATTGGCTGGGGTTCGCCTACCTCTACGCCTACCGCCACTACCGGGGCGGACTGGCCCCCTACGCCGCCGGCTACCTGCCCCGCGCGCTGGCGTCGCTGCGCCAGGCGGTGCAGCTGGACGGGAAGTTCGTCCCCGCGATCTCGGCACTGCACGACGCGCTGATTCTCTCGGGGCAGGACGAAGAGGCGACCGTGCTGCTCAAGAGACTGCTGGAGATGACCCGGCCTCCGGGTCAGACCTACCAAGTTCCCCCGGGATAACGCGGTGCGGACCGACGGCTCCGGGCCGGGCGCGGCGCGCCCGGCCCGCACTGTCCCTAAGACCCTGCGGCGCGCGCCGGCCGCCCTTACGGTTGTCGCCCTGGTTCTCGGACTGACGTTTTCGCCGGTGCTTGCCGCCCCCGCCCCGCCCGCGTTCATCTCCAAGATCGCCGCCTTCCGTCCTCGGACCGTGGAGTGCCGCGCCACCGTGACGCTCTACGAGGGCGGGGGATTCACGGTGGAGATGTACCTCTGGGCGATGCCGCCGGCGCTGTGGCGCATCGATATCACCGCGGTGAATCCTCACGAATTCCCGCAGAGCCAGATCGTCGGCATGCGGATGGTCTTCAACGAGGACCGCGTGCAGGTCTACGATCCGACGACGAAGCGAATTGTCGAGCAGCGCCTCAACGCCGACTTGGGCTCCCGGCCTGGTGCCTCAGGCCGCATGGGCTTCACCCTGGCCGAACTCCTCTTCGTGGACGACCCGACCAACTACGACCTGGTGGCGATGGTTCCGCAGACGGTGGAAGGGCGGACGCTGGTGCGCTACGACTTCGTGCTGCGCCGCCCCCAACTTATCGAGAAGGTGCTGGTGGCCCGCGAGTCCATCTGGGCGGACCCCCAGACGGGCGAGCCGGTGCGGGCGCAGCTGTACGACCCCGCCAACCGCGCCGTCGGCATCGTTGTGCTCAAGGACCACCGGAAAGTGGCCACAGGCGTGGCCCTGCCCATGACCGCGGAGATGTTTGTGGAGAGCGGCGGGCCGACCACCATCGCCCGCGTCACGTTTCAGCTGAAGGATGGCAAGATCTACCTGCCGCAGCGCATCGACGCCTACCAGGGCACCCGCGCCCTCCTCTCGCTGACCTACTCCGGGTGCCGGGTCAACCACCCGATCGACGCCTCGCGCTTCCAGCTGAGTCCGTAACCCGGGCGAGCATTCTCTCCGCCCGGCCTTTGCGCTATCATCTACGCTGTTATGTCTACAAGCGTCCATCCGATCCTCCGCCGGTTGGAGCGAGTCCGCGCGCGCCTGACCGAGGATCGCCTGGAGGCGCTGGTGATCCTCAAGGCGGAAACCCGCGCCTACCTGACCGGCTTCACCGGCTCGGCGGGGATCGCCGTGGTCCTGCCCGAGCGCAGCCACCTGCTGGTGGACTTCCGCTACGTGGAGCAGGCGACGATGGAGGCGCCGGAGTTTCCGGCTGTCCGCGTCACCAACTTGGTGGACGGGCTGGCGGCGTTTCTGCGCGACTCGGGAGCGCAGCGCGTCGGGTTCGAAGCGGACACGGTGACCGTGGCGCAGTCGCGCCGGCTGGAGGAACTGGCTACGGGACTGGCGTTCATCCCGCTGGAAGGCCTGGACCGGATGCGTTGGCGCAAGGATCCCGGGGAGGTCGCGCGCATCCGCCGCGCCACCGAGATCGCCGACGCCGCCTTCCGCGAGATCCTGCCGGCGGTCCGGCCGGGGGTGGCAGAACGCGACCTGGCGCTGGAATTGGAGTACAAGATGCGCCGGCTGGGTGCGGACGGCGTGGCCTTTGAGACGATCGTCGCCTCTGGCCTCCGCTCGGCCCTGCCCCACGGCCGCGCGTCCGACAAGCCCATCGCGGCGGGCGATTTCGTCACGTTCGACTGGGGCGCGGTGGTGCAAGGATACCATTCCGACTGCACGCGCACCCTCGCGGTGGGGCGCGCCTCGGGGCAGCAGCGGGAGATCTACCGCATCGTGCGCGGGGCGCAGGAGGCGGCAGTCGCCGGACTGCGGGCGGGGATGACGGGCAAGGAGGCCGATGCGCTGGCGCGCGACCGTATCGCCGCCGCCGGCCACGCCGAGCACTTTGGCCACGGGCTGGGCCACGGTGTCGGACTGGCGGTGCACGAGGGCCCAACCCTCTCGCCGCGCGAGGAGGCCGTCCTCGAGCCGGACGTCGTCGTCACGGTGGAGCCGGGGATCTACGTGCCCGGCTGGGGCGGCGTGCGTATCGAGGACCTGGTGGTGCTGCGGGAGTCGGGCGCCGAAATCCTCACCGGGTTCTCCAGGGACCTGCTGGAAGTGTAGGAGGACGAAATGATCACGGCTGGCGACTTCCGACCGGGAATGGTCGTGGAGCTCGATGGCGAGCTGCACGCGGTGCTGGAGTTTCACCACATCAAGAGGGGTCGGGGCACCGCGGTGGTGCGGGCGAAGTTTCGCCACATGAAGACCGGGGCGATCACCGAGCGGACCTTTATGCCGGAGGAGCGCTTCCCGCGGGCCTACATGGAGCAGAAGCGTATGCAGTACCTCTACCGCGACGAGGGCGGCTACGTCTTCATGGATCTAGAGACCTACGACCAGATTCACCTGCCGGGCGACCTGGTTGGCGACGGCACGCGCTGGCTGAAGGAGAATGCCGGGGTGAGCGTCGTCCTCTATGAGGGCCGGGCGATCGCCGTGGAACTGCCGAACTCGGTAGAGTTGGAGGTCGTGGAGACCGCCCCCGGCGTCCGCGGCGACACGGTGGCGGGGAGTTCTAAGCCAGCCAAACTGGAGACCGGGGCGGCGGTCAACGTGCCCTTCTTCGTCAGCGTCGGGGATCGGATCAAAGTGGACACCCGCACCGGGGAGTACATCGAACGGGTTAAGTAGTTCCTCCTGAGCGGCTTTGTTATAATCGGTCCGTGCAGGGCCACCGGTTGTGCCGTCTTCTACTCCCGGCCGGGCCCTCGCACCCGCGGTGCACGCCATGACCCACCGCCGCCGCGCCCGGCAGCTCGCCCTGCAGATCCTCTTCCAGACCGACCTGGGCAAGTTTCCCATTGAAGACGTCCTGGCAGCGCACCGCGCCGAGCGGCCGCGGGAGGACTGGCCGTTCATTACCTCGCTGTGCGCCGGGGTCACGGATCGCCGGAAGGCGCTCGACGAGGTGATCAGCAAGCACCTCATCGATTGGACCCTGGATCGCCTCGCCGCCGTGGACCGGAACGTCCTGCGGATGGCCCTCTTCGAGATGCGGCAGATGGACACTCCGGCGACCGTGGTTATCAACGAGGCGGTAGAACTGGCCAAAACCTACGGCGGTGAGGAGTCGGGCCGGTTCGTCAACGGCATTCTCGGGACGATCTACCGCGAGTCCACCCGCGCCGGCAACGCCGGGGCGGGGGAGGTCAAGCCGCGCGCCCGCAAATGAGGTCGCCGGAGGCACCGGTTCCGGACGAGCGTGTACGCTGCCGCCTGGTGCTCTCCGGCAGGGTGCAGGGTGTGGGTTTCCGGTTCTACGCCGTGCGGCAGGCGCGGAACCTCGGCGTGGGTGGATTCGTGCGCAACCTGGCGGACGGGCGCGTCGAGACTGAAGTGGAAGGTCCGCGTGCAGCGGTGGAGGCGTTCATCGAGCGCCTGCGCCTGGGACCCAGCGGCGCCGTGGTGCGAGACTTGCAGGTAAACTGGATCGCGCCGGAGGGGGAGGAGGGCTTCCGCATTGGGTAGGGCCTCGTCGGGCACCGACCTGGGGGCCTACCTCGCCCGCCGCCCGCCGCGCGTGGAGGCGGCGCTGGATGCGCTCGTCCCGCGGGAGGGCGTTTTCCCCGGCATCGTGCACAACGCGATGCGCTACAGTGTCTTCGCCGGGGGCAAGCGGCTGCGGCCGCTGCTGGTCATCGCATCGGCCGAGGCGGTCGGCGGCGCGGTCGAGCCCGTCATGCCGACGGCCTGCGCGGTGGAACTCATCCATACCTACTCCCTGATCCACGATGATCTGCCTTCCATGGACAACTCGGCGATACGGCGCGGTCGCCCGACCTGCCACGTGGTCTTCGGCGAAGCGGTGGCGGTGCTGGCGGGTGACGCCCTGCACGCCCTGGCCTTCGAACTCCTGGCCCAGACCCCGGCGCCGGTCTCCTCGGTCACGGTGGTGCGGGTGATCCTGGAGATCGCCCAGTCCATCGGGACCGCAGGCATGGTCGGCGGACAGGTGTTGGATCTGCTGGGCGAGCGCCGGCCGAACCTGCCCACGATCCCGTCGTGGCCCAGGGAGGCGGGCGCGGCCGTGCACGACATCCACGTGCGCAAGACCGCGGCGCTGATCCGGGCCTGCGTCCGCGCGGGTGCGATGCTGAGCGGTGCCTCCCCCGAGGCACTGGAGGCGCTCTCCCGCTACGGTCAGCGGACCGGCCTAGCCTTTCAGATCATCGACGACGTCCTGGACGAAGTGGGAGAGGCGGCGCGCCTGGGCAAGGAGGTGCAGCGGGACGCTATTGCCGCCAAACTAACCTACCCTGCGGTGCACGGCGTCGCCGAGTCGCGCGCCATCGCCGCGGCCCTCACCGGTGAGGCGGTGCAGGCGCTCGATCCGCTGGGGGAGCGCGGCCGCCTGCTGGCGGAACTGGCGCAGTGGCTGCTGCACCGCGATGCCTGACGCCACCGTGAAGCCTCGCGCCGCCACCAGAAAACGCGCCGCACCGCCGCGCCGGGCTCGACTTGACCTGCTGTTGGTGGCCCGCGGCCTGGCCGAGAGCCAGGAGCGGGCGCAGGCCGCGATTCTGGCAGGCGAGGTGCTGGTGGGTGGCCGGCAGGCGGCCAAGCCCGGACTGCTCATAGCGACAGATGCCGCGATCACCATTGAGCCACGCCGGCCGCAGTACGTCAGCCGGGGCGGCCAGAAACTGGAGCACGCGCTGCGGACCTTCGACGTCGCGGTGGAGGGCGCGGTCGCGCTGGACGTCGGCGCCTCGACCGGTGGATTCACGGATTGTCTGCTGCAGCACGGTGCCGCGAAGGTCTACGCGGTAGACGTAGGGACGGGGCAACTGCACTGGCGCCTGCGGCAGGACTCCCGCGTGGTGGTGCTGGAGCGGACCCACGCGGCGCACCTGGACGAGGGCGTGGTGCCCGAACTCGTCAATCTCGCGACGGTCGATGTCTCGTTTATCTCGCTGACGCGCGTCCTGCCGGCGGTGGTGGGGCGCGTGCGCTCGGGGGGGTCGATCATCACCCTGGTGAAGCCGCAGTTTGAGGCGGGGCGGGCGCAGGCGTGCAAAGGGGTCGTCCGGTCGCCGGAGGTCCACCGCGCGGTGCTGCGCCGCCTGACCGGCTGGGTGCGCGAGCGAGGGTGGGAGGTAGCCGGGGTGACACCGTCCCCCCTGCCCGGGCCGAAGGGGAATCTCGAGTTCTTCGTCCGGGTGGTGAAAGATCGGGGGCGGTCGGCCGAAGAGGTGGATGAACTCGTGGATACGGCCGTGGATGCGGCCCACGCCTCGGTGCGGGAGGGTCGGCGCCGATGAGCACGATCGGCTTCCTGATCAACCCGACGAAGGTCGGGGAGCACAGCCAGGGCCCCGCGCTCGTCACGCAGGCGATTGAGGGCCTGACCTCGCGGGGCCAACAGGTCCTGGTCAACGAGGAGGCCGCCCCCCTGGTGGCCGGTGCGGGCCAGCCGTCGACCGAGTCCGACCTGGAGGAACGGGTGAACCTGCTAATCGTCCTGGGCGGGGACGGGACCATTCTTCACGGAGCGCGTCTGGCCGCGGGCCGCATCCCCGTCCTGGGGGTGCGGGTCGGCGGGTTCGGCTTCCTGGCGGAGGTCAACCTGGAAGACCTGGCGGGAGTTGTGGACCGTCTCGCCGCGGGGCGGTATGAGGTCGAAGAGCGGATGATGCTCCAGGCAGATGTCGAACGCGACGGGATGCGGCTGCAGCGGTTTCTCGGCCTCAACGACGCCGTCGTCACCAAGAGCGGCGTGGCCCGCGTCCTCCGGCTGACCGCCTGGGTCAACGACGAGCTCCTGGCCAGTTACCCCGCCGACGGGCTGGTGGTCTCGACGCCGACCGGTTCGACCGCCTACTCGCTCTCGGCGGGCGGGCCGATTGTGCACCCGCGGCTGGAGGTCATCATCATCACGCCGATCAGCCCGCACACGTTCAACGCGCGGTCGGTCATCGTCAGCCGCGACGACCGGGTGACGATCGAACTGCCCGCGGCGACGCAGGACGCCCGGCTGACCGTGGACGGGCAGGTGGGCTATCCCATCGAGGCCGGGGACCGCGTCGTTGTGCAGCGCGCCGTGCAGACGACGAAACTGGTGCGGCTGGTCCGCACCTCCTTCTACAGCATTCTGCAGGCCAAGCTGGCCTGGGGTGGCCGGTAATCGCCCGGGCCAGCCTTGCCCAGGTGCACCTGCCGGTGTATAAACAGGTGGTTAATGAACCGCACCGTGGAGTCGGGCCGCCGGGGAGGGACGACCAGGTGGGACGCAGGGAGACGCGGGGAGGGTGGGGGAGGCGGCCGTGACCAAGTACATCTTCGTGACCGGTGGCGTCGCGTCGGCCCTGGGCAAGGGTATTACCTCCTCGTCGATCGGCCGGCTGCTCAAGGCCCGCGGCCTCCGCGTCACCCTCCTGAAGTTCGACCCCTACGTCAACGTCGATGCGGGGACGATGAACCCGCACCAGCACGGCGAGGTCTTCGTCACCGACGACGGCGGCGAGACTGACATGGACCTCGGCCACTACGAGCGCTTCATCGACGAGAACCTGAGCAAGGCCAACAACACCACGACGGGCAAGATCTATCTCGCGGTGATTACCCGCGAGCGGCGCGGCGACTACCTGGGCGGGACCGTCCAGGTGATTCCCCACGTGACCAACGAGATCAAGGACGAGATCCGCCGCGTGGGCCAGGCCGCCGGCGCGGACGTGGTCATCGTGGAGGTCGGCGGCACGGTCGGTGACATCGAGGGGCTACCCTTCCTGGAGGCCATCCGCCAGTTCAAGCATAACGTCGGCGAGCAGAACGTCTGCTACGTGCACGTCTCGCTGATTCCCTACCTGCCGGCCGCCGGCGAACTGAAGACCAAACCCACCCAGCACAGCGTCAAGGAACTGCGCAGCATCGGGATCCAGCCGGATGTGCTGGTCTGCCGCACCTCCCGGCCGCTCTCGGCCGGCGTCAAAGAGAAGCTGTCGCTCTTCACCGACGTGCCGGTGGAGCGGGTGATCCAGGCGCTGGACGCGGGCAGCATCTACGAGGTGCCGCTCACGCTGGAGGACGAGGGGCTAGGCCGCGCGATCGGTGAGCGCCTGGGGCTGCAGACGCCGCCGCCGGACCTGGCGGAGTGGGGCGAGATCGTGGACCGCATCCGCCGGCCGTCCTCGAAGGTGCAGATCGCGCTGGTCGGCAAGTACATGGGCGTGGAGGACTCCTACGTCAGCATCGTCGAGGCCCTGCACCACGGCGGCATCGCCCACCGCGCCCGCGTGGAGATCACCAAGGTGGATTCCGAGGAGTTGGAGCGGCTGACCCAGGAGGAGGTGGACGCCCACCTCTCCGCCTTCGACGGGATCGCGGTCTGTCCCGGGTTCGGCGCGCGCGGCGTGGAGGGGAAGGTGAAGGCCATCCGCTTCGCCCGCGAGGCGAAGATCCCGTTCCTGGGGATCTGCTATGGGATGCAGTGGGCGGTCGTGGAGTTCGCGCGCCACGTCTGCGGCCTGAATGGAGCGAACACCACCGAGGTGGACCCGGCCACGCCGCACCCCGTGATCGACCTCCTGCCGGAGCAGAAGGGCGTCACCGAGAAGGGCGGGACGATGCGCCTGGGCGCGTATCCCTGCCGGCTGGCACCGGGGAGCCGGGCGGCCGAGGCCTACGGCCTGGACGAGGTGCAGGAGCGGCACCGCCACCGCTACGAGCTGAACAACGCTTACCGATCCGTCCTGGAAGCGCACGGGATGCGCATCACCGGGGTCTACCCGCAGAAGCAGCTGGCGGAGATCATCGAACTGCCGGACCACCCCTGGTTTGTGGGGACACAGTTTCACGCGGAGTACCGCTCCCGGCCGACGCGGCCGCACCCGCTCTACCGGGCCTTCGTCGGCGCGGCGCTGCGGCGGGCCACGGTGGAGGCGAAGGGCTAGCGGAAGGCGCGGGCGGGAACACGAGCGTCAGAAGGGCACGGGGAGGATTCCGCATGGGTCTGGTCACCTACGTGGACGGGAGGTATGTACCCAAGGAGGAAGCGGTGGTCTCGGTCTTTGACCATGGATTCCTCTACGGGGACGGGGTGTTCGAGGGCATCCGCGCCTACCACGGCCGCGTCTTTCGGCTGGAGGAGCACCTGGACCGCCTCTACGAGTCGGCGAAGACCATCATGCTGGAGATTCCCCTCCCGCGGGCGGAGATGCGGGAGGCGATCCTGGAGACGCTGCGCCGCAACGGTCTGCGCGACGCCTACATTCGGCCGGTGATCTCCCGCGGCGTCGGCGACCTGGGATTGGACCCGCGCAAGTGCAGCCGGCCCACGGTCGTCATCATCGTGGACACCATCCAGCTCTACCCCAAGGAAGCCTACCAACGGGGCCTGCGCACCATCACGGCCACCGTGCGCAAGGTGCGGCCGGACATGCTCAACCCACGGGTGAAGTCGCTCAACTACCTGAACAACATCCTCGCCCGCATCGAGGCCAATCAGGCCGGTGTCGAGGAGGCGATCATGCTTACTGCCGACGGCTACGTCTGCGAGTGCAGCGCGGACAACATCTTCATCGTCCGCGGCGGCGAGGTCTGGACTGCGCCGCCCTTCCTGGGCATCCTGCAGGGCGTGACCCGGGACGCGGTCCTGGGGCTGGCCCGCGAGCTGGGCTTTCCCACCGTAGAGCGGGTCTTTACGTTGCACGACATCTACACCGCCGACGAGTGTTTCCTCACAGGGACCGGTGCCGAAGTGGGTCCCGTCGTCGAGGTGGACGGCCGGTCCATCGGCGACGGCCGCCCGGGCCGGATCACGACGCGGCTGCTGGCGGCCTTCCACGAAATGGCCCGGCGTGAGGGGACCCCGATGTATCCCGCAGAAGCGCGTGGCGCGCCGGCCTAGCGCCCCGTGAAACCCGAAACGCAGGTGACCAGCCGCCGGATCTTCGAGGGGCGGGTAGTGAATCTGCGCGTCGACCGGGTACGGCTGCCCGACGGCCGGGAGACGGACCGCGAGGTCGTGGAGCACCGGGGCGCCGCCGTCATCGTGCCGCTCACCGACCGCGATGAGGTGCTGATGGTGCGCCAGTTCCGCTACGCGGTCGGCGAGGCGCTGCTGGAGATCCCGGCCGGTACGCTCGAGCCCGGAGAGGCGCCGCTGGCCTGCGCCGTGCGCGAACTGGGAGAGGAGGTGGGCGCGCACGCGGCGCACTGGGAGCCGCTGGCGGCCTTGTATCCGTCGCCGGGGGTGATGACAGAGGTCATGCACCTATTCCTGGCGACCGGCCTTACCGAGGGACCCGCGTACACCGCCGGCGACGAGAACCTCGTCGTCGAACGCGTCCCCCTCCGGGAGGCGGTGGAGAGGGTGCGCCAGGGTGAGATTCGCGACGCCAAGTCGGTGGCCGGCATCCTGTTCGTGGCCCGGCGGCGGGGTATCTGATGGCGGTGCGCCGCGCCGTCGTCCTGGTACTGGACAGCGCCGGTGTGGGCGAACTGCCCGACGCCGCCCGCTATCGTGACGAGGGCAGCAGCACCGTCCCGCACGTGGCCGCGGCCGTCGCCGGCCTGCGCCTGCCGAACCTGGAGGCCCTGGGATTAGGGCGGATCGTCCCTATCGCCGGGGTGACTCCGCTGCCGCACCCGGAGGGTGCCTTCGGCCGGATGACCGAGCAGTCCGCGGGCAAGGACTCCACCACCGGGCATTGGGAACTGATGGGGCTGATCCTCCCGCGCCCCTTTCCGACCTATCCACACGGCTTTCCGCCGGAGATCATCCGCGCCTTCGAGCAGGCGATCGGCCGCCCCGTGCTGGGCAACCGTCCCGCTTCCGGCACGGTGATTATCGATGAATTGGGCGAGGAGCACCGGCGGACCGGTTATCCCATCGTCTACACCTCCGCAGACAGCGTCTTTCAGATCGCCGCGCACGAGGACGTCCTCCCGGTGCACCAACTCTACGAGTGGTGCCAGACGGCGCGGCGCCTGCTGGTGGGGGAGCACGCCGTCAGCCGGGTCATCGCCCGGCCGTTCGTTGGGCAGCCCGGCGCCTTCCAGCGGACCGACCGGCGGCGTGACTTCTCGTTGGAACCGCTGGGCCGCACCGTCCTTGACGCGCTCACCGAGCGCGGGATCCCCGTCTATGCCATCGGCAAGATCGGCGACCTTTTTGCCGAACGCGGGATCACTGAATCGGTGCACACACACAACGATCTCGACGGCCTGGCCCGCACCGCGGAGGCGGCGCGCCGCGTGGACCGCGGGCTCATCTTCACGAACGTCGTCGATCTGGACACCGTCTACGGCCACCGGAACGATGTCGAGGGCTATGCCCGGCAGTTGGAGCGGATCGATGCCGCGCTCGGCCCGATCCTGGACGCGGTCGGCGACGAGACCCTGCTCATCATCACCGCCGACCACGGGAACGATCCCACGACCCCTTCGACCGATCATTCGCGCGAGTACGTGCCCCTGCTGGTGCACGGTCCAGGGATCCGCAGAGGGACCGACCTGGGAACCCGCCAAACGTTTGCCGATGCCGGAGTCACTGTGGCCGCGGCGCTCGGCGCGCCCTGGCTTGGCCCGGGGAGTAGTTTTTTGGAGGATGGTGCATGAGGCGATGACCGACGCCCGCTCGTTCCAGGCATGGAAGCCGCGCGTCGACGAAGCCGCGGCGTTTGTCCGCACCCGCAGCCGAACCCAGCCCGGGCTGGCCGTCGTCCTGGGATCGGGCCTGGGCGCGCTGGCGGACGCGGTCGAGCGAGATGCGACGATCCCCTACCGCGAGATCCCGCACTTTCCGGTGAGCACGGCGGCGGGCCACGCTGGCAACCTGGTCCTGGGAATGCTGGAAGGCAAGCCCGTCGTGGTCATGCAGGGGCGGGTGCACTTCTACGAGGGGTACGCGCTGGGCCAGGTGGTCTTCCCGGTCCGCGTGATGCGGGAACTGGGAGCGGGCACGCTCCTCGTCAGCAACGCGGCGGGCGGGCTCAACCGGCAGTGGAACGCCGGCGACCTGATGGTCATCGCCGACCACATTAACTTCATGGGGACCAACCCGCTGATCGGGCCCAACGAGGAGGCCTTCGGTGCGCGCTTCCCCGACATGGCCCGGCCCTACGACCCGGAGCTGGTGCGCCTGGCGGAGCGGGTGGCAGTGGCGGAGCGCGTCCCGCTGCGCAAGGGCGTCTACGTTGCTGTGAGCGGCCCTTCGTATGAGACGGCCGCGGAACTGCGCATGCTGGCGCGGTGGGGCGCGGACGCGGTGGGGATGTCCACGGTGCCGGAGGTGATCGCCGCCCGGCAGATGGGCATGCGCGTCCTGGGATTCTCCGCCATCACCGACATGGCCACCGGCGAGGTGGTGGAGTCGGTCACCCACGAGGCGGTACTCGCGGTCGCGCGCGAACTGGAACCGCGCTTCGTTCGGCTTGTCCGGCGGATCATTCGGGAGATGACGCTGTGAAGCGCATGAGGCGACTGTTGAATCTCGTGCGTTCGTTGAATGGGGAATTCAGTCGAGGCCTCGGCGAGCCTTTCATGGTGGCGCTTGGTGACGAGATTCAAGGGATGCTGAAAGACCTGAGCCGCGTTCCCAATGCAATCCGGATCCACGAAGTGTCCACCCCAGAGAGATCACTGTCGGCGTGGGCGTCGGGACCACGGCGATGCGGCTGCCTAAGCGTGTAACAGAGATGGACGGGCCCGCTTTCGTCAACTCAACGACCGCAGTGGAGTTGGCAAAAAGGAAGGTTGGAAGGTTCCGGGGTCTCGATGTTGAGGAGAAGTTGCCTGCCACCTTCGTCGCGCCGCGCTGCAATCGGACGCGACATGGCTTGATCTGGATGTGCGCGCGGATGACTGAGGGGTCAGGTCAATCATTTGGGTTGACAAGAAGACCGTCATACCAAACGGGTTGACATCAACCCTTGTCCTCCCTGGCAAACTCGGCCGCTTGACGGCGGGCGCCCATATCGGCGTGGTAGAGTGCTTTCTATTTACAGCGCTGGTGGCGTCTAACCAGTTCGGGACAGTTGGATTCGGATTGACCGCCAAATCCATTGCGCGTCACGGGCGATTGGAGGACGATCCTAGATTTGCTGAATATCATCTCATCGGTACGCTGACAAGTTCAGCCATTGCCGTCATTGGAGGTATGCTGGTCAAGCTCGGACTAGGGTAAGACCTGCTGTCAACAATCGTGCGGGCCTACGATCTGATTCAGAAGAAGCGCGACGGCGGAGAACTGGCGCCGGAGGAGCTCGACGCGCTCATCGCCGGGTATCTCCGCGACGAGGTCGCGGACTACCAGATGAGCGCCTTCCTCATGGCCGTCTACCTCCGCGGGATGACCGCGCGGGAGACCGCGGCGCTGACGATGGCGATG